>JAWWBR010000024.1:0-34273 GCA_033720855.1 Alphaproteobacteria bacterium | reverse complement strand
GCTGCTTGCCGTCTCTACCCGCGACATGGGCGCCGCCATCAGCTGCGGCGTACCGATCCTCGACGAGGGGGAGGTCGTGGACGAGAACGGCCGCCGCGCCCTCTTCCGCTCGATCCTGCTGCCGCTCGGCGACGAGACCGGGCACGTGGAGCAGCTCGTCGCCGGCGCCCGCTGCCGTGTCTGCCTCGAAGACGCCTGACGGCATCGCTGCAACGCCCAAAGAAAACGCAGTTTATCTCCTACCGGCGCGCCGCCAATCCAACGCAACCTTGGGATTGGCGGTCGAGTCTCATAATGTGGGATTCTTGCGGGAATCCCATAATGTGGGATTAACGGCGCTGACGGCGCCAGCGCTCGACGATTTCCTCGACGTAAACCCGGTCCTTTTCGTCGTCCTGCCAGGCGCTGGAGAAGGCGGCGGTGCCGCTCAGCGGGCGCTGCGACTCGGGCAGCAGGTCGAAGCACAGGCGCACCGGCACCGAGACGCCCTCACCGACGGCGATGGCTTCTCCGGTCCGCAGCGACGGCAATGAATCCATCAGGCCAAGGGCCGATTCCGACAGCGTTCCCCGGACGAAATCCTGGTCCTTCTGGTTGCTCATGCGCATCGCGAATATGGTGTTGCACTGGGACAGGATACCGACCGCCAGCTCCGATGGGCGCTGGCTCACGATACAGACCGAGACGCCGTATTTCCGCCCTTCCTTGGCGATCCGGGCCAGCGCCCGCTTGGTCGGGCCGAAGCCGACATCGTTGCTCTGCGCGGCGTAGCGATGGGCCTCTTCGCACACCAGCAGCATGGGAATGTCGCGTTCGGCCCATAGCGCGAAATCGAACGTGAGCCGGCAGACCAGGGAAATCACCACGTTCATGATGTCCGATGGGACCTCGGAGAGGTCGAGGATGGTGATCGGCTTGCCGTCGGAGGGAATGCGGAAAAGCTGGGACAGGATGTCGACCATGGAGTCCTTGACGGTCAGCCCTTCCTCGAACATGAAGGCGAAACGGCGGTCCGCCTGAAGTGTCGAGATCCTCTCCAACAGGCGCAGATAGGGTGCGGAGTCGGTCGGACGCTCGAGCTTGCCCGAGGTTTCCTCGATGCGGCGGATCACGTCGAACATGCGATAGGGCACCGGCGTATCGGCGCTGTACTGGCGCTCCTCGCCCTGGTCCTGATGATAGCTCTGCTTGGCATGAACCACGGCATCCTTGAGGATCGAGGCGTCGGCCTCGCGGTTTTCGGCACGATCGACGAGGATCTCGCGCAGCTCTTCGAAATTCAGCAGCCAATAGGGCAGTTTCAGGGTATCGGGGCCGAGCAGCTGGGCACGGTCGGCAAAGGCATGGCCGTATTCGTTGTGCAGATCGAGGAGCAGGACATGGCCCTTGGTGTGCTGGTCGAGGATCGCGCGCAGGATGGTGGCGACGGCGCAGGACTTGCCCGATCCGGTGGTGCCGAGGACGGCGAAGTGCTTGCCCAAGAGGTCGTCGACGCCGACATAGGCGGGGAGGGTCTTGTCCTGGTAGATGGTGCCGACACGGACGCTGGCAACGTCCGGCTTGGCGTAGACGTGTTTGAGGTCTTCCTGGGTGGTGCCGTAGACCTCATCGCCGAGGGCGGGGCAGAAGGACACGCCGCGGCGGAAGGGGATGGTGACCTCGTCGGCCGTCCCCACGGCTTCGCCGACCAATTCCAGTTCGATAATGCGCATCTCCGGCGCCCCGGCGGATTGCGCCGGAATCGGGATCGAGAGGCCGCTGACCATGCCGTAGACCATGGTTTCCGGGGTGCGCATCTTGACCAGACCGCCGATCTGGAGACCGCCGTGAAGCTCCGCCGGGCCGGGCACCCGTTCCGGCTCCAGCAGGACGATCACCTGGGACCCCGAAACCGAGACCACCCGGCCGATCTTTTCCACCGCTTCGGCGCGGGCGCCCTGACCCTTGGACTCCTTGTCCCGGGCCCCGCCCTGGCGACCTTCGGCGAAGGCTTCGATCTTGTCGGCGTAATCCCGAAAAGTCACGACCCCGACTCCTCTCGCCTGTCGACGACCCGCGTCGCGGGCAGATGGACGATCGCCCGGGTGCCCATCCCGACCTCGGATTCGATTCCCAGGGTGCCGCCGTGAAGCTCTACCAGCGCCTTGGTGATGGGAAGGCCGAGCCCGGTGCCTTCGTATTTGCGGGCCAAAGTGCTGTCCACCTGGGTAAACGCCTCGAGCACGTTGGCGATGTTCTCCGGCTCGATGCCGATGCCCGTGTCCGCCACGGTCATACGGAAGCGGCCGTCTTCTTCGAGGCAGGTGGAGATGGACACGGAGCCGCCTTCGGGGGTGAATTTGATGGCATTGGAAACCAGGTTGATCACGATCTGACGGAATTTCTTCTCATCGGCGTCGAGCACCGTCGACCCCTCATGGTCGAAGGTGATCGGATTCAGTCCGGCGGTTTCGGCCTGCTCGTGCAGCATCTTGATGCAGGTCTTGATGCTTTTGGCGCTGGAGAAGGTGCCCGATTGGAGTTCCATTTCACCGGACTCGATCTTGGCGATATCGAGGATGTCGTTGATGACGGACAAGAGATGGGAACCCGCATCATTGATATCCTTGGCATAGGCAAGATAGCGCGGGGTATCGACGGCGGGGCCGAGGAGCTCCTTGCTGATCACATCGGAGAAGCCGATGATGGCATTGAGCGGCGTCCGCAGTTCATGGCTCATATTGGCCAGGAATTCGGTCTTGGCCCGGCTCGCCGCCTCGGCAGTCATCAGGGAGGCCCGCGCCTGCTCCGCCGCTATTTCGGCTTCCTGCTTGGCGGCGATGAGGGCTTGCTCGGTCAACTCCCGGGTGACCAGGGCTCCCAACTGATCGCCATAACTTTGCAGCAGCGAGGGTCGCCTATGACGTCTTGCGTGTAGGTCCCACATGCAGCTCGATACCTTCGATATGCACCAATTCGGATTCGAAGATATGGACCAAAACTCAACAACTTATTAACGCTGGCGACGAGCATGCCAGCTAAGCATTGGATTTCCTGGCGATTACCCGGTGCTTGACCGCCGGGCGCGGCCGATCGACGATGACATGGGCATCGGCGGCGACGCTGAGGCCGGCCGCCCGGGCAAGGGCGGCGATTTCACCCGGCTCAGCCAGGTAGTCGGGATTGGAGGGCCTGCCGTAGCGCGCATTTCCGGTGCCGAAGGTCTCGTACACGAGAACGCCGCCGCGGCCGAGAAGGCCAAAAATCGCCGTCAGCTTCGGGCGATAGAGATAGTTGCTGACGACGATCCCCTTGAATCGCTCGTCGGCGAACGGCCAGGCGTCGCCCTGCTCGAGGTCCCATTGTAGGGCCTCAAAGCGGGGATTCCGTCTGAATGCACGCAGCGCGGCGACGTCTTGGTCGACGGCGAGCACACGATGCCCGGCGCGCAGCAGCAGCGCGGTATGGCGCCCGCGACCGCAGGCGAAGTCGAGCACCCGCCTGGGGTCTTCCGGCCCCGGGATCTCCCTGACCGCCCCCGCGACCCAGGTCGAGGGCGCGGCGCGCAGGCGCCCGGACAGTCCTCCGCGCCCGCCGACGCGTTTTTCGCGGACCTTTTTGGCCATCTGGCACCTCGTCGCCTGTGCCCTCAAAAAGACATTTCCGGCAAAAAATTTTTTCCCGGCATCAAGCCCTGCACCGGGGCCGCCCATAATACTTTCTAGCTAGTAGTCGGCAAGAGCGACCGATCGCGCGTCGCCGCCCCGCCAGCGGTCCGGTGGACCCCGTGTTTGGGCGGCTGCCAAAGCGCCAATCTCTTGAATTTGTATAAAAATTTAAATATTAATAGAGTTTTAAGTAAACTATTTGGGTAATTTACTAAAAATTAAGTATATTTGTTAACTATCAATTCTTGTTGTTTTCTTTTTTCATTTGTGTTTTATTCCATTTCGTCCAAATTTGAATAAACCTTATTAATAAGTTCGAAGCCCGATCATGCGTAAACCCCCCGATCACAACACATTGGACGCCGATCACGATTCCCAACGGGAGGGGGCGTTGGGCACTCTGCCACTGATCCTTTCCGACGACGCCGCCATCGCGCTTCTGATCAAATTGGTCAGCCTCCATCCCGAGGCCTGGCTGCGGCTCCACGGGGACGGTGACGCCGAGATGATCGAGGGCGATTTCGATATCTCGGTCCCTGAGTTGCTGCGGCAACTGCCGGACGGCGTGATCGAGCAGTTGCTTGACGCCACCCCCAACCGGGGCGCCGCTGGCGAGGGCGGGTCCGGCGAGGGGCAGGACGGTGCGGGTGGCTCCGGCGGCGAAACCACGCCTGGGCCCATGGCAGCCGATTTGTCGCCGTCCGACGCCGAGGCCTTGCGGGCCGCCCTGGAACAGGCCGCCCGTGATCTCCAGGCGCTGATGGAGCTGCATTTGTCCGGACCACAGGCGGAATCGGAAAGCGCCATCGGCAATGACGTGCTGGAATGGATACTTGCGCCGGCGGGCGGACCCGGGACGGGTGGTGCGGCCGAGGCCAATGACAACGGGACGACCGGGGGGCAGCATTCCAATCATAATGGGGCGGGCAACGCGGCTGCGGCGCCGCCATCGGCCGCCGATGCCGCCGCCGATGGTGGTCCGGAGGCACAGGCGGCGGAAAACCTCGCACAATTGATGGATCTGCCGGTGTTGGGCGGCGATGCGGGTGTCGACATCCTGGCGCTGATGACCGATCTCGGCAGCGGCAGCGAGGATCCGAACCCGGCCGCAGCGGGTGACTCGCAATCCGGCCAGCCGGGCGGTGACGATGCGCCTGGGCCCGGAACCGGTCAGACCAACGGCGGCACCGACGGTGAGGCCGCTGGACACAGCAATGGCCAGGCCTTGGGGCATGCACACGCCCCGGGTCAGGCAGAGGATGCGGGCCAGCACGACGGTCAGCCTGCAGGCGAAGGCAATGGAAACGCCCTGGGCCACGCTCATGCCCCGGGACAAAATGCAAACGGCAACGGCGGCAGTGGTGATGGCGGCGGCGGCGCCCGCTTCGATCCGCCGGGCATGGGGGCGACCGGCGGTGGCGGCCAGGCCGTCCCGGATTTGTCGGGCGGTGTCCCCGGCAACGGCGAGGGGCTGGGCCAGGGTAATGGCGGAGGCCAGGGCGACGGCACCGGCCAGGGCAATACCAACGGCCAAGGCAACGGACAGGGCGGCGGCCAGGGCAACAATAATCAGGGCAATGGACAGGGCGGCGGACAAGGCAACGGACAGGGCGGGGGCAACAATGCTCCGCTCGCCAATGACGATACCGTCGTCACGGTCGTCGATACCGCGATCGTCGTTCCGGTCCTGGTCAACGACACCGATCCCGATCCCGGCGACAATGTCAACATCACCGGCCTTGGCCAGGGTGCTAACGGCAGCGTGGCCGACAACGGCGACGGCACCGTGACCTACACCCCGAACCTCGGCTTCAGCGGCACCGACTCCTTTACCTATACGATCGGCGACGGCAATGGCGGGAGCGATACGGCTGCGGTCAACGTCACCGTCGACCTCGCCGCCATCAACGGAACCGCCGGCGACGACACGCTGGTCGGCACGCAAGCAGATGAGACCATCAACGGACTGGCCGGCAATGACCTTCTCGACGGCAGAGGGGGCGCGGATTCGCTCAATGGCGGAGACGACGATGACATTCTGGACGGCGGCAATGGCGATGACGCCCTCGATGGCGGGGATGGAAACGATATCCTTAGCGGGGCCAACGGGGACGACATGCTTGACGGAGGTGCGGGTGACGATTCGCTCAACGGCAACAACGGCAACGACACCCTGGCCGGCGGTGCCGGGAACGATGCGCTGGACGGTGGTAACGGGACCGACACGCAAATGGGCGGGGACGGCGACGACGTTCTGGTGTGGGACAACGCGGATGCCGTCATCGACGGCGGCGGCGGCAACGACACCCTCGTTATGGGCAATGGAAACATCAACCTTGTCGCCTTCGGCGGCACCCTGACCGGAATCGAGGTGCTCGATCTCACGCAAAATGGCAGCAGCTCGGTGGCACTGACGGCCGAAATGGTTCTCGACATGTCCGACGGCGATGAGGTCACCATCCTTGGCAGCGGCCCCGACACCGTCAACCTCGATACTGGCTGGACTCTGGCCGGCAGCGCGGGCGGCTTCGATACCTATGCCAACACCGTCGGTGGGTCGCCGGTCAGCTTGGTGGTCGATGCCGACGTCGCCGTGAACCTTGGGGCCATCGCATGATCCGGCGCCATCGCATCGCGGGTCGCCGGCTCGGCCGGAGCATCTTGGCCCTCGGCCTGGTTGGGGCTCTGGCCATGATGCTCGCCTTCGCCGCCCCCGCGCGGGCCCAGGAGGCTGCCGCGGGCGAGCCGGGGGCCGCCGAAAGGGTGCGCGAATATCAGATCAAGGCCGCGTTCCTCTACAATTTCGCGATCCTTACCGAATGGCCCGAAGCGCGGTCCGACACCGCCTTCCGCATTTGCGTCGCCGGCGCCAATCCCTTCGGCGCCAGCTTGCGGGCGCTTGCCGGCAAGAAGGTGAAGGGGCGCAGGATCGTCCCGCGCCAGGTCACGAACCTGGGCGAGGCGCGGCGTTGCGACATCCTCTTCGTCGAGACCGCCGCCGATTACGGGGACCTCCTCGAAGACCTGCGTGACGCGCCGGTGCTGACGGTTAGCAGCACGCCCGGCTTCACCCGGCGCGGCGGAATCATCGGCTTTACGGTTGAAGGCAACCGCCTTCGGTTTGAGGTCAACCTGACCGCGGCCCGCCGGGCCGGGGTCGTCCTGCGCTCGCGCTTGCTGCGGCTGGCGAAGATCGTCGCCCCCGATGATCGCGCCGGCCTGCGCGGGAATTAGGGCGTTCCCCTCATGCTCTCGGACTATCCCATCAAACGCAAGCTGATCGCGCTGGTCCTGGTGACCAGCATCGTCGTTCTCATGGTGGCGACGCTGATCCCGCTGCTCGCGAACATAGCCCAGATTCACGACACCACGCGCAAGGAGATGGCGACCATCGCCCGTATCCTCGGCGACAACAGCACCGCGGCCCTGATGTTCAACGATAAGACCGACGCCGGCAAGGTGCTGCAGGCGGTCGAGGCCAAGCGCAACATCCTCGCCGCCTTTATCACCCGCCCCGACGGCAGCGTCTTCGCCGCGCATGTCTCCCGGCACGCCCCCGATGGGATCCAGCGTGCGGGGCCGCGTCTCAACGAAATGATGTTGCCGGCGCTGCTGCCCGGCGTCAGGCCCCAGCCCGTCCGCAAGCTTGAAATCGCCGGGGTCGCCGCGATGGCGGTTACCGAGCCGGTTATGATCGACCATTCGATGATCGGCCACGTCCATCTGGTTTCGGATCTCGAAAGCGTCACCAGCGCCGTCCTGGTCCAAGGCGCGGTAACGGCGATCGCGGTCATCGCCGCGATCTTCCTCGCCATGCTGCTGTCTCTCAAGATGCAGACACAGATCTCGGGCCCGATCCAGCGGCTGGCGCGGACCATGCAGCGGATCCGGGCGAGCGAGGATTACTCGATCCGCGGGGAGAAGAGCGGCAACGACGAGCTGGGCATGTTGACCGACGGCTTCAACGCCATGCTGGACGATATCCAAAGCCGGGACGCAGCGCTGCGCATGGCCAAGCAGCAGGCCGAGCTCGCCAATCGGGCCAAATCCGAGTTTCTCGCCAATATGAGCCATGAGCTGCGGACGCCGCTCAACGCCATCCTCGGCTTTTCCGACGTCATGGGCAAGGAACTGCTCGGGCCCATGGGCAACCCGCGCTATCGCGGCTACATCAAGAACATCAACGAATCGGGCCGCCACCTGTCGGACATCATCAACGACATCCTCGACCTCTCACGCATCGAGGTCGGGCAACTTCGGATCGTCGAAGACAGTTTGGACATCCCCAGGGTGATCGATAAGTCCATCCGCCTGCTGCGCCCGCGCATGGACGCGCTCGGCCATGACATCGCGACCGAGATCGAAGGCGACATGCCTCGGGTCTTTGCCGACGAACGGCTGGTCAAACAATGCCTGACCAATCTTCTCATCAACGCCATGAAGTTCACGCCGTCGGGCGGGCGCATCGCCGTCCGGGCATGGTGCGAGGGCGGCAGCGACGGCCCTGGCGACGTGAAGATCGAAGTCTCCGACACCGGCATCGGTATCGACCGCGACAAGATCGACAAGGTGCTGTTGCCCTTCTATCAGGTCGATGGCACCCTGGAACGCACCTATGAAGGACTCGGCCTCGGCCTGCCGCTGGTCAAATCCTTCATCGAACGCCACGACGGCAGCATCGATCTCGAGAGCACACCGGGCCGGGGCACCACGGTGACGCTGACACTGCCCGCCTGGCGGCAACGCCGGGAGGAGGCCGCTGTCGGCGACCTTCCCAAGAGCGCGTAAGCCAGTTTCTGAGCCGGGCTCCGGCCCGCCGGCGGTGCCTAGTCTCGCTATTGGGCGGCGCGCGCCCCGGCGTCCTGTTCCGGCCAATAGGCGAAGGCGAGGCCGCATTTGGCGTGATGGGACGGGAAGTAGTCGAGCACCGTGGCCGGACGCTGCAGCGCCGCGGCGACCGTGATCCAGGCCCGGATCTCGCCGGTGCCGCCGCGCAGGGTGTCGGAATCGAAGGAGAACAGGTTGATCAGCTTCTCCCCTTCGTTGCGTTTGATGCGCTCCAGCACCCAGTTGTCCAGCGGCTCGTCGACCCAGCCCGCCCGCGGCCCGCGTGGGTCGTGGGAGAGCCCGCCCGAGGCATAGATCACGACCCGTTCCGGGGCTTCGGTGAGGATTTCGCGCAAAGCCAGGCCCAAATCCCAACACCGCTGTCCGGTCGGAAGCGGCGGGAAGTTCTCGTTGATGAAGATGGGAACGACGGGAATGTCGAGTTTCGGATTGATCCGCGGATGGGGATGAATCAGCATGTGGGACATGCCTTGGGAGGGCTTGCCCAGGGGCTGCATGCGGCCGAGGTTGGCGGGGTCGAACTCTCGCTCCACCAGGCCGTGGAGGATACGTTTGGCGAGCCCGGTATGGACCGGTACCGTGACGTGAGATGCCTCGAGCGGCTGGTCGATGTAGCGCGGCAGGCTGGCGCCCCAAACCTCCTCGCCGGTAAAGACGGCCAGGGTCGGATTGTTGCTGTCGTTGAACATGTCGCCCTGGTCGTCGCCTATATAGACGATGACGTCGGGTGCGAAGGCGTCCACCGCCGCCCGGATGGTCTGGAACGCGGACTCGATACGGGCGACATGCTGTTCGATGACCTCGGCCGTTTCCAGGGGCGCAGTCGGCGGTTGCGATCCGCGCATGTATTCGGGCACCCCTTCATAAACCTTGGGCCACCATTCGGCCGGACAGAACACGGCCGGCGCGTGGGACGTTGCAATACCCATTCCGATCATCGCCACTCCCTTACCAAAGACACCTGATCTTGCGAATCGTTAGAATTCTAATCTGATTTCGGCGGCGGGTAAAATGACGATTGATGGGCCGCGCCCGGCATCGGCACGACGGCGGCGGTATTGATTCCCGGGATCTCGGGCAACGGACCAAGCGGGCACGCCGTCTGCCCCGCTCGGTTAAGGAGAAGGTCTTGAAATCTCCACTGAGTGGTACGCGCAAAGGCATGGCAGGGTGGTGGTCACGGTCGTTTTCCTTAGAGTTTTGTTAAGGTCCTTTGCATAGCATTAGGTGACTTCACCTATTTCTAAAGTGTGCAATTAAAGGCACTTTAGATATATGCTAGATCGCAGATAGCGAACCGATGCCCGAGCGAACATTCAGGTAGGACGAAGCCCGTGCAACACATCCTTTCACCCCGTTTGATCAAACGGCTCTTGCCCGCCGATCTCGCCGCCGCATTCCGATTGGAACCTTCGGATGCGCCTTTGGCCGATCGTTTGCGTGCATGGTGGGAGGGTTGCGCCGTTGCCGACATCGTCGACCAGCCGCCGGCTTTGCCGGCAGAGCGCGACCCGGCACCGCTTGCCGAGGTTCCCGAGCGGCCCGCGGCGAATGTGGAGACCTTTTCCGAGGATCCCGCCGATGGACGCTACTGGACGCCGCGACGGATCGCCGTGGCCGAGCGCCTGTGGGGGGAGGGCGAAATCGCCCCCGGCGGGGTCGAGCGCACGCTCGACATGATCCGGGTGTTCGGGCTGCGCAAGGAGGTCAACGTCCTCAATATCGGCCCCGGCCTGGGCGGCACGGCCCACCACATCGCCAAGGAGTTCGACGCCTGGGTCATCGGCTACGAGGAGGACCCCTATCTGGTCGAAGCCGCCGTCGATCGCATGGCGCGCGCCGGCCTTTCCAAGAAAGCGGAGATGAATCAGGCGGATTTCGCCGAGCTCGAGCTTCGCGCCAATATCTTCGACTGCGCCTTCGGCCGGGAGACGCTTTACACCGTGGCCGACCGGGAGAACCTGTTGATGGCCATACAGGATGGCCTCAAGGCCCATTGCCCGCTGTTGTTTTCCGATTATTTCGTCGCCCGGGGGCGGGAGGACGATGCCGAGGTGCACCGATGGATGGAAGCGGAACCGGAAACGGTTCATCCCTGGTCGATCGAAGAGGCCGAAGAAGTTCTTTGTCAGACCAATTTCGAGCTCCGCGTGATCGAGGACATGTCCGCCACCATCCGCGATGACGTCTTCGCCGGCTGGGCCCGTTTCGTCGAGGCCCACAAGGCGACCGGCATTCCCCCGGACCTGATGGAGGCGGTGCTGGACGCCGCCGAGCTCTGGGCCCGGCGCGTCGCCGCCCTCGACTCCGGGGCGGTTAGTGTCCAGAAGATCTTCGCCCTCAAGATCTGATCGGATGTCGCCCGTTCCGGTTGACAGCGGCGCCCCTAGACCCTATGGTCCGGCCCGCTGCGGCGGCAAGGGTGCCGCCTGAAGGATCGGATCATGAAGGTTCTCAACTCGCTCAAATCGGCCAAGACCCGCGACAAGAACTGCCGCGTCGTCCGGCGCAAGGGCCGCCTTTACGTGATCAACAAGCGCAATCCGCGGTTCAAGGCGCGCCAGGGCTGAGCCCCGCCGCCGCCCAAGCGTTCGTAGCCGAAGCCGTCCCCGGGGACGGCTTTGTTGCATCGGCCGGCGACCGCGGTCGCGTGGCGGATCGGCGTCTGCTCAGTCGTGCACGGTGTAGATGCGCAGCACATTGGTTGCCCCCGGCGTGCCGAACGGAACCCCCGCCGTCACCACCACCTTGTCGCCCTTCCTGGCGAAGCGCTCGCGATGGGCGATGCGTCCGGCCCGCAACACCATGTCGTTGAACGAACGAACATCGCCGGTGATCACCGCGTGGACCCCCCAGGCCAGGGCCAGCCGACGGGCGGTGCCGCGATTGCCGGTCAGGCACAGCACCGGTACGTCGGGGCGCTGGCGCGAGGCGCGCAGGGTCGTCGATCCCGAGGTGGTATAGGTCACGATCGCCGCCGCCGAAATGGTGTGTGCGACCCGGCCTGCCGCCGCGGTGATGGCGTCGGCGTCATTGGCCAGCGCCGCCACCCGGCTCGCCTCCATGATGTTGCGGAAATGGGGATCCATCTCGACCCGGCGGATGATGCGTTCCATCATGGTGACGGCGGCCGGCCCGTGCGCCCCGACCGCGGTTTCCGCCGACAGCATCACCGCATCGGCGCCGTCATAGACGGCGGTCGCGACGTCCGAGGCCTCGGCCCGGGTCGGCGCCGGCGCGCGGATCATCGATTCCAGCATCTGCGTCGCCACCACCACCGGTTTTCCGGCTTGGCGGCAATGGCGGATCACCTGTTTCTGAACCGTCGGCACGTCTTCGGGCGGCATCTCGACGCCGAGGTCGCCGCGGGCCACCATGACGGCGTCTGAGAGGGCGATGATGTCGTCGAGATCGCCGATGGCCGAGGGCTTCTCCAATTTGGTCATGAGCCCGGCCCGGCCCTTGACGATGCTCTTGACCTCGGCCACGTCCTCGGCGCGCTGGATGAAGCTCAGCCCCACCCAGTCGGCGCCGTTGGCGAGGGCGAACTTGAGATCGCGCCGGTCCTTGGCCGTCAGGGCCTTTACGGGGAGCACGGTGCCGGGAAGGTTGACGCCCTTATGGTCGGACAGTACGCCGCCGGTGAGCACCCGCGTCTCGGCGTAGTCGCGGCCCTTTCTCTCGACCCTGAGCCTGAGCTGCCCGTCATCGAGCAGGATCTCGTGCTTGGGCCTCAGAGCGGCGAAGACCTCGGCATGGGGCAGGCTGACGCGGCTCGTGTCCCCCTTCGCCTTGGACATGTCGAGGCGGAACGCGTCCCCGGCCTTGAGGGTGGCCTGGCCGTCGGCAAAGGTGCCGATGCGCAGCTTCGGGCCCTGGAGATCGGTGAGGATAGCGATCGGGCGGCCGTGCTTGCGTTCCACCTGCCGAATGTGATCGATCAGCGTCTTGATGTCGTCATGGCTGCCGTGGCTGAAGTTGATCCGGAAGACATCGGCGCCCCGGCGGTAGAGGGTCTCGATGCGGCGCACGGTCTGGCTCGCCGGTCCCAGGGTGGCAATGATCTTGGCGTTGCGGCGTCGTCTCATCTCCGCCGCACACTAGCCCCAGTCGATGACAATCGCTAGACATCTTTGACCGCCCGCCCGCGCCGCCGGAGCCCGCTGAGGCGGGGCGATTGATCGCCTCTTGGGGCTGTGGCTATAGTTGCCGAACCGGTGATCCGCGCACCTTGAGGAGTGTCTCATGGAAATGCCCGCGCCCGACCAAAGCGTCATTGCCCGGCGGCGCCGGATCGCGCGCGCTCTCCGCCGCATCCTGCCCGCCGATGCGGTGATCGACGCCGCCGCCGAACTCTCGGCCTACGAGAGCGACGGCCTCACCGCCTACCGCCAGATGCCGCTGATCACCGTGCTTCCCCGCGACCGCGACGAGGTGGCATCGGTGCTCCGCTATTGTGCCAAGAATGCCATCAAGATCGTTCCCCGTGGGGCCGGCACGTCGCTCTCGGGCGGCGCCCTGCCGCTGGCCGACGGCATAACCCTTGGCCTTGCGCGGCTCAACCGCATCATCGATATCGATTACCCCAATCGCACCGTCACCTGTGGGCCCGGCGTCACCAACCTGGCCATCTCCAACGCGGTGGCGGCGCGCGGCTATTACTACGCCCCCGATCCCTCGAGCCAGGTCGCCTGCACCATTGGCGGTAACGTCGCCGAAAACGCCGGCGGCGTTCATTGCCTGAAATACGGGCTGACCACCAACAACCTGCTGGGCCTCGAGGTGGTGCTGATGGGCGGCGAGGTGGTGCGCCTCGGCGGCAAGGGGCTGGATTCGCCGGGTCTCGATCTGCTCGGGGCTATGGCCGGGTCCGAGGGCCTGCTCGGCATCGTCACCGAGGTGACGGTCCGCATCCTCAAGGCGCCGGAACGCGCGGTCGCCTTCCTCGCCGGCTTCGCCACGGTCGAAGGCGCGGCGCGCTGCGTCGGCGAGATCATCTCCGCCGGCATCATCCCGGCCGGCATGGAAATGATGGACGGGCCCGCCATCCGTGCCGCCGAGGCCTTTGTCGGCGCTGGCTACCCGACCGACGCCGAGGCCCTTCTCATCATCGAGACCGACGGTCCCGAGGCTGAGGTGGCGGCCGCCTCGGGCCGCATCGAGGCAATTGCCCGGACCGCCGGCGCCACCACCTTCCGGACCAGCGGCTCCGAGGACGAACGCCTCGCCTTCTGGGCCGGGCGCAAGGCCGCATTTCCCGCCGCCGGGCGGCTGGCGCCCGATTACTACTGCATGGACGGGACCATCCCCCGCGGCCGCCTGCCCGAGGTGTTGACCCGCATCGCCGAACTGTCGCGCCGCCACCGGCTCGCCGTCGCCAACGTCTTCCACGCCGGGGACGGCAACCTTCACCCGCTGATCCTGTATGACGCCAACGCGCCGGGGGAATTGGCCCGTGCCGAGGAATTCGGTGCCGATATCCTGCGCCTCTGTGTCGAGGTCGGCGGCGTGCTCACCGGCGAGCACGGGGTCGGGGTGGAGAAGCGTGATCTCATGACCGAGGTGTTTACCGACGACGACCTCAAGCACCAGCAGAGGCTCAAATGCGCCTTCGACCCCGAGGGCCTTCTCAACCCGGGCAAGGTGTTCCCGACCCTCCACCGTTGCGCCGAGCTCGGCCGCATGCACGTCCATGGCGGACGTCTGCCCCATCCCGAGCTGGAGCGGTTCTGAGCGCCGTGGGCGATCTTCTCGAGCCCGCCGACGAAAAGGCGCTCGGCGCGATCATCGCCGAGGCCGCCGCCGCCGGCCGCCCGCTCGAGGTCTCAGCAGGGCGCAGCAAGGCCGGGCTGGGGCGCCCGGTCGCAGCCGATGCCAGGCTGTCGCTCACCCGGCTCTCGGGCATCGCCTATTACGAGCCCGGCGAGCTGGTGATGGAGGCGGGTCCGGCGACGCCGCTCACCGAGATCGAGGCGGCACTAGCGGAGAATAACCAGCAACTCGCCTTCGAGCCGCCCGATCTCGGACCGCTTTACGGCGCGGCGCCGGGCCGTGGCACCATCGGCGGGGTAATTGCCTGCAACCTCGCCGGTTCGCGCCGGCCCTTCGCCGGGGCGGCGCGGGATCACGTCCTCGGTATCCGCGCCATAAGCGGCCGCGGCGAGGCCTTCGCTTCGGGCGGACGCGTGGTCAAGAACGTGACCGGCTACGATATGTCGAAGCTGCTGGCCGGGTCCTACGGCACCCTTGCCGTTCTCTCCTCCGTGACCTTCAAGGTGTTGCCGCGGGCAGAGACCGTTCGCACCGCGTTGCTATTCGGCCAGGATCCGGCCGCCGCCGCTGCGACCATGGCGGCGGCGGTGGATGGGCCCTGGGATATTTCCGCCGCCGCTTACCTGCCGGCCGCCGAGGCTGCCCGTTCGGCGGTCGATTACGTCTCGGCCGCCCATACCGCGGTGACCGCGCTCCGCATCGAGGGCAGCCGTGACGGCGCGGTCGTGCGGTGCCAGGCGCTCCGTGCGGCCCTCACCGCATCCGGCCCTGGAGAGGAGTTGCATGGCGCCCGCAGCCGGACGCTCTGGGCCGAGATCGCTTCTGCCGCGCTGCTGCCCGGCGGCGGCGCCGGCGGAGACATGATCTGGCGTTTGTCGCTGCCCCCGGCGGCCGGTCTCGAGGCCGCGGTCGAGATCGCCGATGCCGAGGGCGGCGCCGTTGTTGCCGACTGGGCCGGCGGGCTGATCTGGCTGGCGATGGCGGCGGACGGCGACGCGGAAAGTGCCGGCCGCAAGGCGGCGGCGTTGCGTGCCGCTGTCGCGGCTCACGGCGGCCACGCCACCCTGGTGCGTGCGGCGGAAACCCTGCGCCGCGAGATCCCGGTGTTCGAGACCGAGGCCCCGGCGCTGGCGGCGCTGACGCGCCGGATAAAGGAAAACTTCGATCCCCGGGGCATCCTCAATCCCGGGCGCATGGTCGAGGGGCTCTAGCCATGCGCACCGGTTTCACCGAGGCCCAGCGCCGCGACCCCCGGATCCGGGCGGCCGACGATATCCTGCGCAAATGCGTTCATTGCGGGTTCTGCGCTCCGGCCTGCCCGACCTATCGCCTGACCGGCGACGAACTCGACGGCCCGCGCGGCCGTATCTGGTTGATGCGCGACCTTTTGGAGGCGGGCGGCGCCGCGCCGGAAGCGGCCGGGCCAGCGGCCGACCCCGGTGTCGTCGCCCATCTCGACCGCTGTCTCGGTTGCCTCGCCTGCATGCCGGCCTGTCCGTCCGGTGTCGACTACCGCAGCCTCATCGGCATCGGCCGCGAGGTGATCGAGGCGCGCGCGCGGCGCGGTTGGTGGGACCGGACCCTGCGCGCGGCCCTCGGACGCATCCTGCCCGACCCCGGCCTGTTCGCCGCGCTTCTGCGCATCGCCCGGCCGCTGGCGCCGCTCGGCCGCATCATCGGCGGACGTATCGGTGCCGGGCTCGCCTTGGCGGCCGGGGCCCGGGTGCGGCAATCGGGCGATGCGGGACCGGGGGTTTATCCCTCAGCCGGGGAACGCCGCGGGCGCGTCGCGCTGATCACCGGATGCGCCCAATCGGCGCTGGCGCCCGACATCAACGCCGCCCTGATCCGCATCCTCAACCGCGCCGGCATCGAAGCGGTGGTGCTGCCCGGCGTCAATTGTTGCGGGGCGCTGAACGAGCACCTGGGCCAGGCGGATATGGCCCGGGCCCACGCGCTCGGGGTGATCTCCCGCGCCCTCGCCGAAGCCGATGGCCGGGGCGTCGATGCGCTGCTGCAAACGGCCTCGGGCTGCGGCACCTTCATGAAATCCTACGGTGGGCTCTTCCACGCCGAGGAGCGCGCGGCGGAACCGGCCCGGCGCCTCGCCGGGCTGGTGCGCGACGCGGGCGAGTACCTGGCCGGGCTTGATCTCGTCCTTTCGCCAGCGCCCGACCACCCGGTGCGGCGTATCGCCTGGCAGGCGCCGTGCTCGCTGGCCAACGGGCAAGGGGGAGCGGGTTACGGCCGCGCACTTCTCGCCCGCGCCGGCTTTGACGTCGTCGAGCCGCCCGAGGGCCCGGTCTGCTGCGGCTCGGCCGGCACCTACAATCTGACCGAACCGGCGATCGCCGACAGGCTCGGTGCCGACAAGGGCCGCGCGCTTGACGGCCTCGGCGCCGATGTCGTGGTTTCCTCCAATTTGGGCTGCATGATGCAGCTGGCGCCGCATCTCGGGACGCCCGTGGTCCATCTCGTCGAATTGCTGGATTGGGCCCAGGGCGGGCCCCGGCCCCACAGCCTCGGGGCCCTGCCCGCGGCCGACGCGGGGCCGCCGCAGGATGGATGAAATGCGTCCTAATCCTTGGCTATACTGCCTGCCGTCACCATATCTATAGCTGTCGTTGGGAAGGAGTAGGCCATGGACCAGCAAACGCGCACCGAGTTGGAGGCAGCGGCGTTCCGCACCCTTGTGGAGCACTTGCGCAACCACACCGAGGTGCAGAACATCGAAATGATGAATCTCGCCGGTTTCTGCCGCAACTGCCTGTCGAAATGGATGAAGGCGGCGGCCGACGAACGCGGCGTCGAGGCCGATTTCGAGGCCATCCGCGAGAGCATTTACGGCATGCCCTATGATCAGTGGAAGGCCAAGTACCAGAAAGAGGCGAGCGAAGAGCAGATCGCGGCATACAAGGAGCACGTGGCGCAGGAACAAGGCTCCTCGACCGACAGGTAAGGCACCGGCATGAACGCCTGGCCAAAATGGCTGCCGGCCCTGGTGCTGGTCGGGCTGCTGGTTCTGTTCGCCCTGTTCGCAGGCGTCCAGTGGCCGGCGCGCCAGGGGGCGGCGCCGGTCGATATTCCCTATACCGAATTCAAGGGCTTGGTCGCGGAAAACCAGGTCCAGGCGGTGACGCTGAAGGGCAACCGCCTGACCGGCCGTCTGCGCGGGCCCCGGCCTCTGGGCCCGGGCGGGCGGGTCAGCGAGGGCTTCGCAACCGAAGTGCCGTCATTCGGCGATCCGGCGCTGCTGCCGGCGCTGGAGAAGGCGGCGGTGCCGGTCACCGTAGCCCCGGCGGAAGAGGCCGGCGGCTGGCGCATTCTCATGGGGCTGCTGCCGTGGTTGCTGTTCTTAGGCATCTATTGGTGGTTCTGGCGGCGCATGTACCGCAACATCGCCGGCGGCCTCGACGGTCTTCCGGGGCGAGGCGACATCACCGACATGGTCACCGGCAAGAAGAAGGAAGAAGACGTTTCCCCGCCCCAGGTCACTTTCGACGACGTCGCCGGCCAAGACAACGCCAAGCGGGAAGTGGCGGAGCTGGTCGACTTCCTGCGCGATCCCGAGAAATATACCTGTCTCGGCGCCGAGGTGCCGCGCGGCATCCTCTTGATGGGTCCGCCCGGTACCGGCAAGACCCTGCTCGCGCGGGCGCTGGCGGGCGAGGCCCAGGTGCCGTTCTATTCGATCTCGGCCTCGGAATTCATCGAGGTCTTCGTCGGCGTCGGCGCCTCGCGGGTGAGGCGCATGTTCGACGAGGCCAAGGCGCGCCAGCCCTCGATCATCTTCATCGACGAGCTCGATTCCGTCGGTCGAGTCCGCGGCACCGGCTTCGGCGGCGGCCATGACGAGCGGGAACAGACCCTCAATCAGATTCTGGCGGAGATGGACGGTTTCGAAGGCCACGAATCGGTGATCGTGCTCGCCGCCACCAACCGCCCCGACGTCCTCGACCCGGCACTCCTGCGCCCCGGTCGCTTCGACCGTCACGTCACCCTCGATCTCCCCGACAAGGCGGCGCGGGCGGCGATCCTCAAGGTTCACACCAAAAAGATGCCGCTCGATGCCGACGTCGATCTCGAGACCGTCGCGGCGGGTACCCCGGGCTTTTCCGGCGCCGACCTCAAGAACCTCGCCAACGAGGCGGCGATGCTGGCCGCGCGCGAAGGCGGCGCCACCGTGACCATGGCCCATTTCGACGCCATGCGGGACCGCATCATGATGGGCACCGTGCGCACCCTGGCGATCCAGCCCGAGGAGCGCCACCGCCTCGCCGTCCACGAGGCCGGCCACGTCGCCTGTGCCCATTTCCTGCCCGAGGCCGACCCCCTTTACAAGGTGACCATCATACCCCGCGGCAAGGCCCTGGGAGCGACCCACCAGTTGCCCGAGGAGGAGCGCCACACCCTGCCCGAATCCTACCTTCATGACCGTATCGCGGTGATGCTCGGCGGCCGGGTGGCCGAACAGGAGTTTCTCGGCTCCGTTTCATCGGGGGCGGACGACGACATTCGCGGTGCCACCGTGCTGGCCCGGGCCATGGTGGCGCGCTGGGGGATGTCGAAGAAGGTCGGCCCGGTCGACCTCAGGGAAAGCGACGAGCATCCGTTCCTCGGCCGCGAGATCGCGCTGCCCCGGCGTTTTTCGGAATCCGCCGCCAATCAGGTCGACGAAGCGGTCCGCGAGTTGATCCTCGCCGAGGAGGCGCGCGCGGCGGAGGTCATCCGCACCCACCGCGGGGCCATCGAAACCCTGGTCGAGAGGCTGGAAACCCAGGAATCCCTCGACCGCGCGGAGATCGAAGCGGCGCTGGGACCGCCGCCGCCGAAGAAGCGCCGGGGGCGCGAGGGCAAGGGAAGCGGGGACGCTGCCGAAGCTTCCAGGGATGGCGAAGGCGCCCCGGCGCCGGCGGGAGAAAGCGAAACCGGGGCCGCATGAGGGCGGCCCCGGCGTGAACCGTCTGCTGAGCCCAGCCGGCTCTAGCTTGCCGCCATCATCCGTTCCACGGAGACGCGCGCGCGCCGGGCGACGTCGTCGGGGATCTCGACCCTGGGCTCCAGGGTCTCCAGGGATGCGAGGATCTTCGGCAGGGTGATCATCTTCATGTACGGGCACAGGTTGCAGGGCCGCACGAACTCGACCTCGGGCTCCTCGGCGGCGACGTTGTCGCTCATGGAGCATTCGGTCACCATGAACACGTGCTTGGGCTTCCGCGTCCTGACCCAATTGATCATGGCACTGGTGGAGCCGACGAAATCCGCCGCCTCGAGCACCTCGCCGGGGCATTCGGGATGGGCGATCACCGCGATGTCGTCGTACATCCCGCGGTATTCCTCGATCTCGGCGGCGGTGAAGGCCTCGTGGACGACGCAGTGCCCCTTCCAGGGGATGATCTTGACGTCGGTTTGGGAGGCGACATAGGCCGACAGGTACTCGTCGGGAATCATGATCACCTCGTCGCAGCCGAGCGATTCGACGATCTTGACCGCATTGGACGAGGTGCAACAGATGTCGGATTCGGCCTTTACCTCGGCCGAGGTGTTGACATAGGTGACCACCGGTCGGCCGGGATGGGCGTCCTTGAGGGCGCGGACGTCGGCCCCGGTGATCGAGGCGGCCAGGGTGCAGCCGGCCCCGAGGTCGGGGATCAGGACGGTCTTCTCGGGGTTCAGCAGCTTCGCCGTCTCGGCCATGAAATGGACGCCCGCGAGCACGATCACGTCGGCATCCGTCTCCTGGGCCATTTTCGCCAAGGCCAGGGAATCGCCGGTGAGGTCGCCGACGCAATGGAAGATTTCCGGCGTCATGTAGTTGTGGGCCAGGATCACCGCGTTGCGCTCCTTCTTCAACGCGTTGATGGCCGCCACATAGGGGGCGTGGACCGGCCATTCGGCCTCGGGCACCACGGTCTTCACGCGGTCGTAGAGCGGCGCCGTGACGCGCGCGACCTCATCGGTGTAATCCAGGGCTTCCATCGTATCCATGGCACGGACTCTCCCGATTTCCGGGATCCTAAAGCGCATCCGACCGCCCCGCGCCGGAAATCATCGGCGGGCGAGGGGTCGATGAACCTAAGATATAGGTACGAAACGCTACCTTAATCAAGGGATTGGATGGAAAAACATTGCCGCAAGCGCCCGCTCACTCTTGTGGCGGGACCTCGAGGGCCGGGGCCAGGCGCCTGCGCCGCGGTTCGGCGGCGAGCCAGGCCAGCACGCAGACCGCCCCGGCGCCGGCCACGGCCGGGCCCAATCCCGCGATTTCCGCGATCATGCCGATGGCGATGGCGCCGATGGCGGGCATGCTGCGAAAGATCACCGTATAGAGCGACATCACCCGGCCGCGCACCGCGCCGGCCACCGCCGTCTGCATCAGCGACTGGGTGCCGGTGCCGGTGACCGTGTGCCCGAATCCGACGATGAGAAGGAACACCAGGGCCGCCCAGAAACTGTCGATCAGGGCGAAGGCGGCCATCGCCAGCCCCATCACCAGGGTCGTCATCAGCACCACGTTGGTCAGGCCCGTCACGGTGCCGCGCCGGGTCAGCCAGATGGCACCGGCGACGCCGCCGACGCCGATCGCGGTCAGCAGCCAGCCGAGGCCCTGAGGCCCGCGCCGGAACACCTCGTCGGCGAAGCCGGGCAGCATTTCGGTGAGCGGCCGTGAGGCCATCGAGGCCACCACCAGGAGCAGCAGCAGGGGCCCGATGCCGGGATGCTTCGCCGTGTAGCGCAGGCCTTCCGCGATTTCGCTCAGCATACCGCGCCGCTGGCTCGCCTGGCGTTCGGTGCGGACCGGGCGAATGCGGAACAGGTTGACCATGTGGGCGGCGAAGGCCACGGCGTTCAGCAGGAACACGGCGGCCACACCCAAGGGGCCGATCATCAGCCCCGCCAGGGCCGGGCCGATGGCGCGCCCGGTATTGAACACGGTCGAGTTGATAGCGATGGCGGTGCCCAGCGCCTCGCGCGGCACCAGGACGGGATAGAACACCATGCGCCCGGCGGTGGCGTAGGGCTGATTGATCCCGGTCACCAGCGACAGACCGAACAGGATCCAGACGTTGATCAGCTCGGTCGCGGTAAGCCCCCACAGCAGCAGGGAATGGACCAGGATGATGCCCTGTGTCAGGCGCATCATCTTGAGCGGCACGGCGCGGTCGGCGGTGACCCCGGCGAAGGGCGAGAGCAGCACCCCGGGCAGAAGGTCGGCGGCGGCGACGATGCCGAGCCAGGTCGGCGAATGGGTAAGCTCCCAGGTCAGCCAGCCGATTCCGGTGCGCTGCGCCCACAGGCTGATCAACGCCGGGAACAGCGTCGCGTTGAACAGCCGGTGATCGCGGTAGCGCAGGGCATCGATCACATGGCGCCAGCCGTCGCCGATCATCGCGCGCCTCCGGCCCGGCGGACGGCATGGCCGCTCCCCTCGAGCGCCGCCGCCAAGCCGCCCAGGGACGGCAGCAACGCTACCCAGGCAACGATGGCGAGCGCCGCCGTCACCCCCACCGGCCATCCCAGCCCGGTATACTCGGCGATGGCGCCGAGCAGCAGGGTGCCCACCGCCGGGGCGCCCTGGTAGAGGAACACGTAGATCGACATCACCCGTCCGCGCATGGTGCCCTCGACCACGTTCTGCATCAGGTTGAGCACCCCCACCGCGTTGAGGTTCATGAAGTAGCCGACGGCGGCGATCATCACCGCGGCGATCCAGAAGACGTCGACCAGGACAAAGGCCAGCATCGACAGCCCCAGCAGCAACAGGCAATGGAGGACGATCCCGGTCATGCCCGCAACCCCGTCGCGGGCGAGGACGAAGAAGCCCGACAACATGGCGCCGAGCCCCATCATCGAGGTCAGCCAGGCGAGACCCTCGGGCCCGCGCCGGAAAACGCCGTCGGCGAAGCCCGGCAGCAGGTCGGGCAGCGAGCGCGCGGCGAAGGCGGTGATCACCAGCATCAACAGGAGCGGCCCGATGCCGCTATGGCCGGTGGCGTAGCGGATGCCGTCGACGATGCTGGAAAACACCCCCTGTTCCTTGCCCGGGCTGTGTTCGCTGCGCAGCATCCGGAGCCGCCCCAGCACCCAAAGGAAAACGACGAAGGTGAAGGCATTGAAGGTGAACGCGGGGCCGAGCCCGAAATTGGCGATGATCAGCCCGGCCACCGCCGGGCCGAGGAAGCGGGCGACGTTGAAGATCAGGGAGTTGATGGCGATCGCCGGGGTCAGGTCCTCCTCGGGCACCAGGTTGGGCACCATCGCCAGCCGCGAGGCGGTGTGATAGGCGTGCATGATGCCGAGCGCCATGGTCAGGCCGAGCACGGTCCAGATCTCGGCGCGGCCGAGATAGACGAGAACGGCGATCGCCAATGCCTGGCACATCATCGCGAATTGCGACCAGTAGGCCAGCCGCCGCCGGTCCATGCGGTCGGCCAGATCCCCGGCGATGGGGGAGACCAGCATCATCATGAACATGTCGGCGAAGGCGATGATGCCGAGCCAGCCGTAGGAGCCGGTGAGTTCCCAGGTCAGCCATCCGAGGGCCACGCGATGGGTCCAGGTGCCGACCAGGGACAGCACGCTGCCGCAGGTGTAATTGCGGTAGTGGCGGTGGCGCATGGCGCGGACGAATCCGGTGACCGGGCTGATGGTGCTCATGAGACGGCCCTGCCTGACGGCGGGCACGATCGCGGGTATCGGCGTAGAAAGGCGGGTGGGAGAGGCATAATCGGTCGGGCGCGTGTCCTACTGGGCGGCAATCTGGCCGGCCTCGCCCCCGTCCAGGGCGGCGCGCAGGGCCGCCCGGCGCGGTGCGATGGCGTCCACGGCGGCCCGTTTGACGTGGCCGAAGCCGCGGGCCGCGAGCGGAAGCCGCGCCAGTTCCAGGCAGAGGTCGAAGCTCTCGGGATCGAGAGCCCGGCAGATCCGCGAAAGGTCTTGTTCATACGCCTCCCTCTCGGCGCGTTCAAGCCTGCGGTCCTCGGTGTTGCGGAATGGGTCGAGCGGGCTGCCGCGCAAGCCGCGGAGCGCACCCAGCACGCCCAACAGCGGCCGCAACCAGGGGCCGAAGCGGCGCTTCAGGGGATGACCGGTCAGCGGGTCGCGGCGGCTCAACCAGGGCGGCGCCATGTGGTAGTGGACGCGGTAGCCGGGGGCGAAGGTCGCATCGAGCCCGGCCGCGAAGGTGCCGTCGCTGAAAAGCCGTGCGACCTCGTATTCATCCTTGGCCGCCAGCACCGTAAAATAGCCGTCAGCCACCGCCAGGCCGAGGCCGTCGCGGTCCGGCACGCGGTTCTTGGCGATGCCCTCCATCTCCTCGACGATGGCGCGGTAATGACGCGCCAGCCTGGCGCCGCCGTAGCCGGCGAGGAACTCGGCGCGGGTCGCGGTGAAGGCGGCGAGGTCCTCGGCGGTCTCGTCCGGCGAAGCATCGAGGCCGGCCACGGCGGCGACGGCGCAGGCGTCGAGCGCCGCCCGGCGCCCCCACAGGAAGGCTGCGCGATTGGCCTCCACCGCCACGCCGTTGAGGGCGATGGCCCGATCCAGCGCCTCCGCGCCGACCGGGATCAGGCCCTTCTGCCAGGCCAGTCCCAGCAGGAAGACATTGGCGGATATGGCGCTGCCCGTAAGGGCCGGGGCCAGCGCCCCGGCATCGACAAGGGTGAGCGCGTCACGCTCGAGGGTGCCGGTGAGCGCCGCCAGCAGCCCGTCGGTGGGAAACGCCCGGCCGGGATCCCGCAGGAAGGCGCCGGTAATGGTTTCGGCGGCGTTGACCACGGCCTGGGTGCGGTCCCGCGCCATCACCGCCAGCTGCGGCGTGTCGGCGGCGACGACGAGATCGCAACCGAGCACCAGATCGGCCCGGCCTGGCCCGATACGGGTGGCGCCGATCTCGTTGGCACCGGCGGCAATGGTGACGTGGCTCATCACCGAGCCGCCCTTCTGGGCGAGGCCGGTCTGGTCCAGCACCATTACCGTCCGCCCCTCCATATGGGCGGCGATGGCAATCAGGTGCCCTACCGTCACCACGCCGGTACCGCCAATCCCCGCCACCAGGATGCGCCGGGGCGCGGTCAGTTCGATCTCGGCGGGGGCGGGCGGGGCGAGGAGATGGGACGGCACCACCGGCGCCCCGCCGCCGTCGGCGGGATCGGCCGCCGCCTTGTCGCGAAGGCGGCCTTCGACCGTCACCAGCGCCGGGCAAAAGCCGTTGAGGCAGCTTTCGTCCTTATTGCAGGAGGCGAAATCGATGCGCCGCTTCTCTCCCAAGGGGGTCGACACGGGCACCACCGAAAGGCAGTGCGATGCCCGCTGGCAGTCGCCGCAGCCTTCGCAGACGCGTTCGTTGATGAAGACCCAGCGGTCGGGATCCTCCATGGTGCCGCGCCGCCGCCGGCGCCGCTTCTCGGCGGCACAGGTCTGATCGAAAATCAGCACGGTGACGCCGGGGGTGGCGGCGAGCTCGACCTGGGCGCAATCGAAACCGTCGCGCCCCATGACCGTGACGCCGTCGGGGAAGGGGTCGTCATTGGCATAGTGGCCCGGCGCCTCGGCGACGACGACGATACGGGCCACCCCTTCCGCCGCCAGCGCCCGGGCGATCGCCGGCACGCTCAGTCCGCCCTCTACCGGCTGGCCCCCGGTCATGGCGACGGCGTCGTTATAGAGCAACTTGAAGGTGATGTTGACGCCGGCCGAAAGGGCGGCGCGAATGGCCAGCAGGCCGGAATGGTAGTAGGTGCCGTCACCGATATTGGTGAACACGTGAGGGGTGTCGGTGAACGGCGCCTGACCGATCCAGCTTGCCCCCTCGCCGCCCATCTGGGTCAGGGTCTGGGTGTTTGGGTCGGACCACAGCGCCAGGGTATGGCAGCCGATGCCGGCCAGTGCCCGATGGCCCTCGGGTACCCGGGTGGAGGTGTTATGGGGACAGCCGGAGCAGAAGTGCGGCGGCCTTCTCAGGACCGGCTCGGGCGCTTCAGTTGGCGGAGGCGGCGGGTCCAGGCGAAGGCCCGCACCGACACCCTCGGTGCCGATCCTCACCGCCAGCGCCCGCGCCACCTCCATCGGCCCGATCACGCCGGAAAGCGGGATCAGCGGCTCCCCCTTGGGCCCCCGTTTGCCGAGGATACGGGGGCGGGCGCCAGCGCCCGCGCCATAGAGGATGTCGCGCAGCTGGGGTTCCACGAGCGGGCGCTTTTCCTCGATGACGATGATCTCGTCCAAGCCCTCGGCGAAGTCCGTGACGACATCGCGGGCCAGCGGCCAGACCAGCGCCGGCTTGAGAAAGGCGACGCCCGCCGCCGCCGCCCTTTCGGTATCGAGGCCGAGGATGTCGAGCGCTTCCATGGTGTCGGCCCAGGCCTTGCCAGGGGCGACGATGCCGATGCGGCTGGCATCGGTCTTGCCGATGATGCGGTCCAGCCGGTTGGCCCCGGCAAAGGTCTCGGCGGCGACGAGCTTGGCTTCGCTGAGCCGGCGCTCCTGATCGGTCGACTTGTCAGGCCAGCGGATGTGGAGGCCATCCGCCGAAAGGCCCTGGAGGTCGGGCTCGGCGAAGTCGAAGCGCTCGAGGCCTGCGTCGACGGTGCCCGTCTGCTCGATCACCGCCGACGGGCACTTGAGGGCGACCCAACAGCCGGACGCCCGGGACATATGGATCCCGGCGACACCGAGATCGAGCACGTCCTGGAGGCCGGCCGGGGACAGCACCGGTATCTGGGCATCGACGAAGGCAAACTCGCTCTGGTGGGCCGTGGTCGACGAGACCCCGCCATGGTCGTCGCCGGCGACCGCCAGCACCCCGCCCAGCGGCGCGGTGCCCGCGAGATTGGCGTGCTTGAAGGCATCTCCCGAGCGGTCGACGCCCGGCCCCTTGCCATACCACATGCCGAAGACGCCCTCGAAGCGCGCCCCGGGAAAGAGCCCCACCTGCTGGGTGCCCATCAGCGCGGTGGCGGCGAGTTCCTCGTTGACCCCGGGCTCGAAATGGATATGGGCCCTGGCGAAGGCGTCGGCGGCCTGGATCAACTCGCGGTCGAACCCGCCCAGCGGCGAGCCGCGGTAGCCCGAGACGAAGCCGCCGGTGCGCCGGCCCTCGGCGGCGTCGAGCCAGGCCTGGGTCAGCAACACGCGGACGAGCGTTTGCGGGCCGGTCAGGTAGAGGCGCTTGAGTCCCGCCTCGAAGCGGTCTTCGAGGCGAAGGTCTGAGATCGGCATGGGGTTCCCGCCTTCCTTGGGCCTAGTAACTAGCCTTCCCGGCGGCTCGAGGCAATCGCCGAGATTCCGCAACGGGGGGTGATTTTGCCGCGGCCACGGGCTATAGGAGGGGGCACCTGGAATAGAGTGGCGGTTTCCCCATGACCATCCTTGTGACCGGCGCCGCCGGGTTCATCGGCTATCACGTCGCCGAGGCGCTGATCGGCCGCGGCGAAGAGGTGATCGGCGTCGATAACCTCTGCGATTACTACGATGTCGGACTCAAGAAAGCCCGGCTCGATCGCCTTCAGTCCCACGCCGCCTTCACCTTCAAGCAGCTCGATATCGCCGAAGACGGCGACATGGTGGTGCTCGCGCGCGCGCTCAAAGGGGTGACCGGCATCGTCCACATGGCGGCGCAGGCCGGCGTGCGCTACTCCATGGTCAACCCCCAGGCCTATGTGCGCGACAACATCGGCGGCCATCTCAATATCCTCGAAATCTGCCGGCACGCGGATACGCTCAGCCATTTGGTCTATGCGTCGTCGTCCTCGGTCTACGGCGGCAACGAGAAGCTACCTTACGCCGAGGCCGATCCCGTGGACCGCCCGGTCTCCCTGTATGCGGCGTCGAAAAAGGCCGACGAACTGATCTCCTACACCTATTCCCACCTCTACGGGTTCGCCGCGACGGGGCTGCGCTTCTTCACCGTTTACGGGCCCTGGGGGCGGCCCGACATGGCCTATTACCTGTTCACCGAGGCGATCTTGCGCGGCGAGACCATCCGCGTCTTCAACCGCGGCGACATGCGCCGCGACTTCACCTATATCGACGATGCCGTGGCCGGTGTTCTCGCCGCCCTGGATCGCCCGCCGGAGGCCGCGGCGGGCGGGCCGCCGCACCGGGTCTACAACATCGGCAACCATACGCCGGTGGAGTTGTTGCGCTTCATCGAGGTGATCGAGGCGGCCGTCGGCAAGACCGCCAACGTCAAGCTGGAGCCGATGCAGCCCGGAGACGTCAAGGAAACCTGCGCCGACCTCACCGACGCCGGCCGCGACCTCGGCTTTAGCCCGTCGGTCACGCTGGAAGAGGGGATTCCGCTGTTCGTTGATTGGTATCGCGACTACCACGGCCGCTAGGCGCGATAGAGCGCCTCCAGGCGGTCGCGGTAAATTTCCGCGAGAACGTGGCGGCGCACCTTGAGGGTCGGCGTCATCTGCCCGTTTTCCACCGTGAAGGGCGCATCGGCGAGGATGAAGCGCCTGACCCGTTCGACCGGGGCCAGGGTCTTGTTGACCCTTTCCACGGCGGCGGCGATCTTCGCCTCTGCCGCCGTGGTGTCGCCCTCGCCCTCGGGCACGATGACGGCAACCAGGTGCGGCCGCTTGTCCCCGAACACCATGGCCTGGGCGATCTCCGGTTCCAGGGTGAGGAACCCCTCCACCCGTTGCGGTGAAATGTTGTCGCCGCCTGAATTGACGATGATGTCCTTCTTGCGGTCGGTGATGCGCAGGTAGCCGTCCTCATCGATCTCGCCGATATCGCCGGTGTGCAGCCAGCCGTCTTGCACCGCCTCGGCGGTGGCCTCGGGCCGGTTCCAGTATCCCTGCATCACCAATTCCCCCCTGACGAGGATTTCTCCGTCCTCGGCGATTCGGCATTCGACGCCGGCGCAGGGCGGCCCGACGGTGTCGATCTTGATCCTTTCCGGCGGGTTGCAGCTGATCACCGGCGCCGATTCGGTCAACCCGTAGCCCTGCAGGATCCTGATGCCGAGGGCCAGGAAGAAGACGCCGACCTCGGTGTTGAGCGGGGCGCCGCCGGAGACCATGAATTTCAGCCGGCCGCCGAACCGCGCGCGCACCTTGTCGCGCACCAGGCGGTCGAGAACCGGGTCCTGAAGCCGCTCCCAGAGCGTCAGGGTGGCGGGCGCCTCGTAGCGCTTGCGGCCGATCGCGAGCGCCCGTTCGAACAGCGCCCGGCGCCACCCCGGGACCCGCCTCAGGCCCAGCATCACGCGGCCCTTGAACACCTCGTAAAGGCGGGGCACCGCCGTCATCACCGTCGGCCGAACCTCTTCCATGTCCTGGACGATAGTGTCGGTGCCGACCGCGTAATGGATCTCGGCGCCGATGGAGATGGGGAAGAACTGCCCGGCGGTATGTTCGTAGGAGTGGCTCAGCGGCAGGAAGGAGAGGAAGGATTCCTCCCCCAGACCGGCGTTGCGGAACACATGGTGGATGCCTTGGCAATTGGCGAGGATGGCGCCGTGGCTCAGCATCACCCCCTTGGGCACGCCGCCGGTGCCCGAGGTGTAGATGAGGCAGGCGGTATCGGTGCGCGCCCCGGCATGGGGCGTGGCCGGAGGGGCCCCGAGCAGGTCGTCCCAGCGGTGCAGCGTGAAGCCGGGATTCTGGGCGACGGTCACCGCGTCCATGGTGATGACATGGGCGCAGTCGTCGGCGCGGGCGGCGGCGGGCAAGACGTTCTTCGCCAGCGCCGCGGTCGAGACGATCACCGCGACGGCGCCGGAATCGGCGAGGACGTGAAGGTGGTCGTCCTCGGTATTGGTGGTGTAGGCGGGCACGCTGATGGCGCCGGCGGCCATGATGGCGTGATCAGCGATCAACCACTCGGGCCGGTTTTCCGCGACCAGGCACACCCGGTCGCCAGGCTCGATGCCAAGGTCCTTGAGCCCTTGGGCAAGACGAAGCGCCCGGTCCGCCGCTTCGGCCCAGGTCAGCACCCGCGACCCGCCGTTTTCCGCCACCCGATCGCGCGCAAGGAGGAAGGGCCGGTCGCCCAGGCGCCCGGCCTGGGTGAACAGCATATCGGTCAGCATCACCGCCTTGGCGGGATCGACGGAAAGGGCGCTGATTTCGGTCAGTGTGTCAGGCTCCCTTGGTTCCTTGCCGGGAATTTACCTATATATAGGGCCGGTATCACCAACGCGGCCAGGCCGCGCCAGCGAAGGAGTAACCAATGAGCCCGTCCCGCGCAACATCGAGGATTTCCCGCAAAGCCGGATCGAAAGCGGGGGCGGCGATCGGCACCCTGCCGCGTTGGAAGCTCGACGACCTTTACACGAGCCCGCGATCGCGGCGCCTTGCCCGCGACCTGGCCGGCGCCGAGCGCCGGGCCGAGCGTTTCGAGAAACGCAACAAGGGCCGGCTCGCCCGCATGTCGGGCAAGGGCCTGGGCGAGGCCGTGGCCGAGTTCGAGGCCATCGACGAGATCCTCGGCCGGGTGATGTCCTACGCCCAGCTCCTGCATGCCGCCGATGTCGCCGACCCCAAGATCGGCCAGTTCTACCAGACCACGGCGGAACGGGTGAACGCCATCGCCACCCGGTTGCTGTTCTTCACCCTCGAGCTCAACCGGCTGCCCGATGCGGTGCTCCGCCGCAAGCTCAAGAGCCCGGCGTTGGCCCGCTACGCCCCCTGGGTGCGCGATGCCAGGGCCTGGCGCCGCCACGAGCTTGCCGACGATATCGAGCGCCTCTTGCACGAGAAGGCGCCGTCGGGCCGCGCGGCCTGGATCCGCCTCTATGACGAGACCCTCGCCGGCCTGCGGTTCCCCATCGCCGGCAAGTCGCTCACCCTGGCCGAGGCCCTCGACCGACTGTCCCACCGCTCGGCCGCCACCCGGCGCCGGGCGGCGGAGGCCATCGGCAAGGTCCTCGGCGAGCATGCGCGGGTCTTCGCCCTGATCACCAATACGCTGGCCAAGGACAAGGCGGTCGAGGATTCCTGGCGCGGCTTCAAGGGCCCGGCCTCGGCGCGGAACCTGTCGAACTACGTCGAGGACGAGGTGGTGGAAGCCCTGGTGGGGGCGGTCAAGAGCGCCTATCCCCGCCTGGCCCATCGCTATTACCGCCTCAAGGCCCGGTGGATGGGCAAGCGCCGGCTCGATTACTGGGACCGCAATGCGCCGCTGCCCCGCAGCGCCGATCGCACAATCCCGTGGACCGAGGCCAGGTCCATGGTGCTTGACGCCTACGGCCAGTTCTCGCCGGAGATGGCGGCGATCGCCAAGCGCTTCTTCGACGGCCGCTGGATCGATGCCGGGCCCAGGCCGGGTAAGGAATCGGGTGCCTTTTCCCACCCCACGGTGCCCTCGGCCCATCCCTATATCCTGATGAACTACCAGGGCAAGAGCCGCGACGTGATGACCCTCGCCCATGAGCTCGGCCACGGCGTCCATCAGGTCCTTGCCGCGCCCCAGGGGCACCTGATGGCCGATACCCCGCTGACCTTGGCCGAGACCGCGTCGGTGTTCGGCGAGATGATGACCTTCCGCAAGCTGCTCGCCGCCGAAAGCCGGCCCGTGGCGCGGCGCGCGCTCGTCGCCGGCAAGGTCGAGGACATGCTCAATACCGTTGTGCGCCAGGTCGCCTTCTTCGATTTCGAGATGCGGGTGCATACGGCGCGCAGGAAGGGCGAGCTCACCGCCGATCAGCTCTGCGACATCTGGCTCGCGGTCCAGGGCGAGAGCTTAGGCCCGGCGATCAAGCTGGCCGGCGATTACCGCTGGTATTGGACCTACATCCCCCATTTCATCCATTCGCCGTTCTACGTCTACGCCTACGCCTTCGGCGACTGCCTGGTGAATTCGCTCTATGCGACCTACGAAGCGGCGCCCGACGGCTTCGAGGCCAAGTACCTCGCCATGCTGCGCGCCGGCGGGACCTTGCGCCACCGCGAACTGCTCAAGCCGTTCGGGTTGAATGCCGCCGACCCCGCCTTCTGGGACCGCGGGCTTGAGATGATCTCGGGCCTGATCGACGAGCTGGAGTAGGGCGGGTTCAGCGGCCCTTGGCGGCGATGCCGTGGATCCACGCGGCCAATTCCCGCACCACCCGCCTCTCGATGCCGCGGAAGCCGTGCGCCGTCCGCGCGCCGCATTCCGAGCCGCGATAATTGCCGCCGCCGGTGTAGCCCTTGATCTCGACCGCGGGCGCCGCGCTGAACGCCTTGGCGAGGGCGGGAAGGTCCTCGTAAGGGGTGACGGAGCAGGCATCGTCCTCTTGGTGGGCGAGCAGCACCGGCACCTGGATATCGGCGAGAGAAGCGGTTGTCCGGTTCATGGAGAAGAGTATCCCGCCGATTTCCGCCGGCAACAAGGCGCCAACCGACGGCGCGCGATCAAATTGCGGTGAGAGGGCGATTGCCCCCTTGGCAAAGGGCGGACGATTGGGCATTGTGTGCCGCGCTTCGAAGTCAGGACCCGAACGTCAGGAAAGAGCCCCGCGCCCGTCATGAAACTAGCGATCCCTAAGGAAACCGCCGAGGGGGAGGCGCGAGTCGCGGCTTCCCCGGAAACGGTGAAGAAGCTCGTCGCCCTCGGTCTCGACGTCGTTGTCGAGACCGGCGCCGGGAGCGGCTCGTCGCTGGCCGACGCGGCTTACGCCGAAGCCGGCGCCGCCATCGCGCCGAACGTCGCCGAAGCGCTCGCCGACGCCGATATCGTGTTCAAGGTCAGGCGCCCCGATCCCGACCAACTCGCCGCCATGAAGCGGGGCGCGGTACTGGTCGGGATGCTCGAGCCGCTCACCCGCAAGGACGATGCCGCCCTCTATGCCGATGCCGGGATCACCGCCTTCGCCATGGAGCTGGTGCCGCGCATCACCCGGGCCCAGGCCATGGACGTGCTGTCCTCGCAGGCCAACCTGGCCGGCTACAAGGCGGTGCTGGACGCCGCCTTTGAGTACCGCCGGGTGATGCCGATGATGATGACGGCGGCGGGCTCGATCGCGCCGGCCCGGGTCTTCGTCATGGGGGTCGGCGTCGCCGGACTGCAGGCCATCGCCACCGCGCGCCGGCTCGGCGCCGTGGTCTCGGCCACCGACGTGCGCCCGGCGACCAAGGAGCAGGTGGAAAGCCTCGGCGCCAAGTTCGTCATGGTCGAGAGCGAGGAGACCGAAGAGGCCGAGACCGCGGGCGGCTATGCGCGCGAGATGTCCGAAGACTACAAGCGCCGCCAGGCGGAGCTCATCGCCGAGACCATCTCCCGGCAGGACATCGTCATCACCTCGGCGCTGATCCCGGGCCGCCCGGCCCCGGTGCTGGTCAGCGAGGAGATGGTCAAGACCATGCGCCCGGGCTCGGTGATCAACGACCTGGCGGTGGAGGCGGGCGGCAATTGCCCGCTGAGCGAAGCCGACCGCGTGGTGGTCAAGCACGGCGTCACCCTGATCGGATACACCAACGTGCCCTCGCGCGTGGCCGAGGACGCGAGCCTGCTCTACGCCCGCAACCTGCTGGCCTTCCTCACGCCGCTGATCGACGCCGAAAGCGGCCAACTCGCCATCGACTGGGAGGATGAGATCGTCGCCGGCGCCGGGCTGGCCCGCGACGGCGCCGTCCTCGATGCGCAAACGACCCAAGGAGAAGCCTGATCATGGAAGCCGCAGCCGTCGATCCGTTCGTATTCCGGCTCGCCATCTTCGTCCTCGCCATCTTCGTCGGCTATTACGTGGTGTGGTCGGTGACCCCGGCCCTGCACACGCCGCTGATGAGCGTCACCAACGCCATCTCCTCGGTGATCATCGTCGGCGCCCTGATCGCCGCCGGGCCCAGCGGCTACGAGCTTTCCAAGGTGTTCGGCCTGATCGCCATCGGCCTGGCCGCGGTCAACATCTTCGGCGGCTTCACCGTCACCCAGCGCATGCTCGGCATGTACAAGAAGAAAGAACGGGACTAGGAGCCCAAGATGACGGCCAATTTCGCGGCGCTTGCCTATCTCCTGGCATCGGTCCTGTTCATCATGGCGTTGCGCGGGCTGTCAAGCCCCGAGACCGCGCGCATGGGCAACGTCTACGGCATCATCGGCATGGCCATCGCCGTTCTCACCACCATTGCCATACCCGGGGTGGTGTCCTATCCGGAGATGCTGGCGGCGCTGGTTATCGGCGGCGCCATCGGCACCGCCATCGCCAAGCGCATCCAGATGGCGGCGATGCCCCAGCTGGTCGCCGCCTTCCATTCCCTGGTCGGCCTGGCGGCGGTGCTGGTGGCGGCGGCCGCCTTCTACAACCCCGCCGCCTACGGCATCGCCGACGCCGGCGGTGCGCTCAAATTCGCGAGCCGGATCGAGATGTCGCTCGGCGTCGTCATCGGCGCCATCACCTTCTCGGGCTCGATCGTCGCCTTCGCCAAGCTTCAGGGCCTGGTGTCGGGCAATCCGGTGGTGTTCGCCGGCCAGCACCTCCTCAACCTGCTTCTGGGCCTGGTGATCTGCGGCCTGATCGCGCTGTTCTGCGCCGATGTCGATGCGCGGTGGTTCTGGGCGATGACGGCGCTGGCCTTCCTCATCGGCTTCCTCATCATCATCCCCATCGGCGGCGCGGACATGCCGGTGGTGATCTCGATGCTCAATTCCTATTCCGGCTGGGCGGCGGCGGGCATCGGCTTTACCCTGGAGAACACGGCGCTGATCGTCACCGGCGCCCTGGTCGGCTCCTCGGGCGCGATCCTCTCCTACATCATGTGCAAGGGCATGAACCGTTCGTTTTTCAGCGTCATCCTCGGCGGCTTCGGCGGCGAGGGCGAGGCGGCGGCGGGCGCCGGTGCGGGCGAGCGCCCGGTCAAGGCGGGCTCGGCCGAGGATGCCGCCTTCATCATGCGCAATGCCGGCAAGGTCATCGTCGTGCCCGGCTACGGCATGGCCGTGGCCCAGGCCCAGCACGCGGTCCGCGAGATGTGCGACGCGCTTAAGCGCGAAGGGGTCGACGTCAAATACGCCATCCATCCGGTGGCCGGCCGCATGCCCGGGCACATGAACGTGCTGCTGGCCGAGGCCAACGT
>JAWWBR010000023.1:0-34737 GCA_033720855.1 Alphaproteobacteria bacterium | reverse complement strand
GTATATGACGACCCCGGCCGCGACCAGAGCGGCCAGCGCCGCCGCCCTGACCGGATCCCCGGCTGCGAACAGCGGCGCACCTCCGGCGGCCGCGGCGGCGACCGCTCCGGCCATGACCGCAGACGCCATGACGATGCGCGGCAACCTCCGTCGGATCGCGGCGTCGGGGGCAAGCCGGCCCCGACGGCGGAGGCCTCGCGCCAGCATCAGGCAATTGACCCATGCCGCGGCCGAGGTCGCAAGCGCGATGCCGACATGGGCGAGCGGTCCCATCAGGATAAGGTTGAGCACCACGTTCACGGCCAACGCCACCGCCGCGATTTTGACCGGCGTCTTGGTATCTTCGCGGGCGAAGTATCCCGTCGCCAGCACCTTGACCAGGACATGCGCCGGCAAGCCCAGGGCGTAGGCGGCCAAAACCCAGGCCGTGGCCTCCTGGGCGGTCGGCCCGAAAGCGCCGCGCCCGAACAGGACCGCTATGATCGGGCCTGCCGCGGCAATCAGCGCCAGGGCGGCAGGCACCGTCAGGAGCAGCGCGAATTCCAGTGCCCGGTTCTGGCTGTCGTTGGCGCCGCCCTCGTCACCCGCACGAATTTGCCGCGAGAGCAACGGCAGCAAGGCCGTCGCCACGGCGATGCCGATCACGCCAAGAGGCAGTTGCGCGACGCGATCCGCGTAATAGAGAAACGAAATCGTGCCCGAGGGCAGGAGCGAGCCGATGATCAGGTCCACCACCACGTTGATCTGGTAGACGCCGGCCCCGATCGCCACCGGCATCATCAAGCGCAGCAATTTTCTGACCTCCGGCGTCAGACGCGGCCACCTCAGGGCCAGGCCGCTTCCCTCCCGCGCCAGGGCAAGTCCGAGCCAGAGAAACTGCAGAATGCCCCCGGCGGCGACGCCCCAGGCCAGCGCGACGGCAGGCGAGCGCGCGAACTGGCCCCAACTGAGGATCGCCGCAATCAGCACGAGATTGAGGATGACCGGGGTCGCCGCCGAAGCGGCAAATCGATCATGGGCATTGAGCACGGCCCCCATCAGCGCGACCAGGGATATGAACAGGAGATAGGGAAATGTGATGCGCGCGAGCTCGACAGCAAAGGCAAACTTCACCGGCTCGCTGAGGAATCCCGGCGCGATGGCGACCATGACATAAGGCATCAGGATCTCGATGGTGGCGACGAACAGGAACAGGCTCACCAGCATCACCGCGAGAGATTCCTCGGCGAAGCGGCGCGCCGCCTCCCGGCCCGCGGATATCAACAGACCCGAATAGGTCGGTACGAAGGCCGCCGCGAAAGCCCCTTCGGCGAACAGACGGCGAAACAGATTGGGGAACTTGAAGGCGACGAAAAACGCGTCGGCGGCAGGGCCGGCACCAAGGATGGCGGCGAAAAAGATATCACGAACAAACCCGGCGAGACGGCTCAACAAGGTGAATCCGCCGACCGTCGATATGGAACGAATCAACGCCATGTCAAAAGCCCGGTGCGAGACAAAAACCGGTGGCCACCTACTTCGCCTTGGCCTTTCCCGTACCCTTGCTTGCCGGCTTTGCCGGCCTGGTCTTGGTTGCCTTGCCCGCCGATTTCGCCCTGGCCGACTTCGCGGTGACCGTCTTCGCCTTGCCCGCCGATTTCGCCGCGGCCGGCTTCGCGGTGACCTTCCCCTTGACCGGCTTCGCCTTGCCCGGGGCCGGTTTGCCCTTGGCCGGCCGTTTGGCAGCCGTGTTGGCGGAGCGCTTGGTTTTGCGCGCGGCCGCCGGCTTGGCCTTCTCCGGCGCCTCGGCTTCCGGTTCGCGGATCGCCTCCAAGAGCCGCTCTCGGATGCTCTCCCTGCGCCCGTCATGGGTCACTTTCAGGCCGAACAAGTCTTTGACATAGAACACATCGACGGCACGGGTGCCGAAGGTGGCGATCTTCGCCGACGAGATCTGCAAGTTCAGTTCAAACAGCGCCGTGGTGACGTCGTAAAGAAACCCCGGCCGGTCGCGTCCGTTGACTTCGATAACCGTATTGGTGTTGGACAGCGAATTGTCGATCATGACCCGCGGTTGGTCGCGGAAGACACGGGTCCGGGCCGGCAGGGTCGCTTTTATGGTGAGTCGCTTGGGCAGCCGGCGCTGCTTGGAGATCACCCGTTCCAGCGTCTCTTCAAGCCGCTTGAGGGCCCGTGCTTCGGCGAAGGCTTCGCCGTTGACATCCTGGATCCAGAACGAATCCAGGGCCGTCCCGTCACTCATGGTGAAGATCTTCGCGTCGACGATGTTGGCGCCCGACAGCGCCATGGCGCCGGCGATTCGCGAAAACAGGCCCCAATCGTCGATGGTGTAGATCGTCACCTCGGTGATGGCGCGAAAGCGGTCGACGCGGAGGTCTATGAGCAGCGGCGCATCCTCGCCCTCGGCAGGACCGATCAGCTTGGCGTGACGCTCCAGGGTTTCGCCGTCGAAGGCCAGCCAATACGGTGCCGGCACACGAGACGAATAGGATTCGAAATCCGCGTCGCTCCAGTCGGGGAGCGCCGCACGAAGGCCATCTTTGGCGGCCTCGGCGCGCTCGGCACGGCCGCGCCCCGTCAGCTGGCCCGACATCGCATCTTCCGCACCGTAATACAGTTCCCGCAAGAGCGCCGCCTTCCACCCGTTCCAGACGTTTGGTCCGACCGCACGGATATCCGCCACCGTCAGGCAGAGAAGCAGGCGCAGACGCTCCGGTGACTGCACCACCTCGACAAAATCGGCCATGGTCTTGGGGTCGTCCACGTCGCGGCGGAACGCCGTGTTGCTCATGAGAAGGTGGTGGCGCACCAGCCAGGACACGGTCTCGGTTTCTTCCTCGCTCAACCCCAGCCGCGGCCCCAGTTTGCGGGCGATCCGCGCGCCCAGCACCGAGTGATCGCCGCCCCGGCCCTTGGCGATGTCATGAAGCAGCAACGCCACGTAGAGCGCCCGGCGCGAACCGATTTGGTGGATCACGTCGCTCGCAACCGGCATCACATCGGTAAGCTCGCCGTCCTCGATGCGGTGCAGGACGCCGAGCGCCCGCACGGTGTGCTCATCGACGGTGTAGACGTGATACATGTCGTGCTGCATCTGGGCCACGACGCGACCGAAATCGGGCACGAAACGGCCAAACACGCCGGCCTCGTTCATCCGCCGCAGCATCGCCTCGGGGTTGTTTTTATGGATCAAGAGGTCGAGGAACAATGTGTTGGCCTCGGCGTTGCGGCGCAGTGCCGGGCCGATCAGCGGCAACGAGCGGGTGACTAGGCGCAGGGTTTCGGGATGGATATCCACCTGCTCCTCATGGGCCAGATAGAACAGCCGCAGCAGGGCAACCGGATCCTTTCGGAAGATATCGTCCTCAGCGACGCGCACGCGGCCCTTTTCGATGACGAACCCCTCGACCTCGCGGCGACCCAGTCCGAAGGTCGGGAAGCGCAGACGCGGCCGGCGCTTGTGTTGGTCTTCCAAAGCGGCGCAAAAGATTCGGGTGAGATCCCCCACTTCCTTGGCGTAGAGAAAATAGTGCTTCATGAAGCGCTCGACGCCGCGGGCCCCGGCGTGGTCGGTATAGCCCATCAGCTCGGCGATCTTCTCCTGCATATCGAAGGTCAACCGATCCTCTTCGCGATCGGTCAGGTAGTGGAGGTAGCCGCGCACCGTCCACAGATAGTTCTGCGCCTTGGCGAAACGGCGCGCCTCGCGTTGGGAAATGACTCCGAGCTCGACGACGGCGCCGACGCGCTCGACCCCATAGATGTATTTTGCGATCCAAAAGAGCGTATGGAGGTCCCGCAGGCCCCCCTTTCCCTCCTTGATATTGGGCTCCAGCACGTAGCGCGAATCGCCGGTGCGTTGGTGCCGCTCATCACGCTCGGCAAGCTTGGCTTCGACAAAATCGGGTCCGGATCCTTCGGCGATCTCACTGTGGAAGCGTCGCCGCAAGGTCTCGAACAGGTCCCGCTCGCCCGCCACCAGCCGAGTTTCCAGCATCGCCGTGCGGATCGTGATGTCGCTCTTGCCGAGGCGGATGCAGTCGTCCACCGACCGGATCGCCTGGCCGACCTTGAGCCCCAGGTCCCAAAGCAGGTAGAGGATGTATTCGATGACCTGCTCGGTATAGGCGTTCTCCTTGTAGGGCAAGAGGAACAGGAGATCGATATCCGAATGGGGCGCCAGCTCGCCGCGGCCGTATCCGCCCACGGCGACGAGCGCCATGCGCTCGCCCGCGGTGGGATTGGCCCGCGCATAGACGGTGCCGGTGGTGAACTCGAACAAGGCGGAAACCAGCCCATCGATGGCGGCGGTGTTGGCTGCCACCAACTCGGCACCGGTGAGCGCGCCGGCGAAAAACTGTTCGCGGATGTCCGCCCTCGCCGCCGCCAACGCATCGGTCCCGGCAGCAAGCGCTTGCGGCCGCAAATCGGAGGCCGGCAGGTCGCCGGCGGCCAGGGTCTCGAGGCGTGCGGCGAACTCCGCCATGGCATGGCTGCCCGGGGCGGTCGTGACGGCGTCAGTGAGGGTAGGAGTTTCAAGCATCAGCAAAATCCGCAGAGGGCGCGGGTCGCTCGGTTGGGCCCTCTAGGGTTAGGCCTTATATAGGCTGCGAAAGTATGACACAAATGTCCCGTTCGCGTCCGCAACCGCTTGCCGGCCAATCCGCCGGCCGCGTTCGGCCCAAAACCGGGGACATAATGGCGATACCGCTGCTGATCGTCGACGTACAAAACGGCTTTATCAATGATGCGACGCGGCATATCCCCGACATCGTTCAGGGGCTCGCTCGGCACTACGAACACGTGATCGTCACCCGCTTCATAAATCCCGAGAGCTCGGCCCACCGCCGTCTCATTCACTGGGATCGCTTCGCGCCGGGCAGCGATGACACCCCCCTCGCCTTCACGCCGCCAGCGGGGGCGCAGATGATCGAGAAATCCACCTATTCCTGTGTCGACGCGGGCTTCCGCGCCCGGCTCGAGCTGCTCGACGCCCATGAGATCCACATCTGCGGCATCGCCACCGACAACTGCGTGCTCAAATGTGCCGTCGATCTGTTCGAGAGCGGCTACCGGCCGGTGGTCCTCGCCTATGCCTGCGCCTCGCACGCCGGGGCCGATTTCCACGAATGGGGGATCAAGATCATCAGGCGGCTGATCGGCGTCGACCAGGTGATCGATACCCCCGACGCTACGCCGGCGCCGGGCGGGCCGACCGTCGCCTGAGGCGTCTCGCCGGTGGCCGCCGCCCCGGCGCGGCTAGTAGGTGCCGCGATCCCAGCGCTCGAACGCCTCGGTCACCACCGGGAACGGGCTCCACGGGCTCGGCGGGTTCATCGGCACGGCGCCGTGGTGGAGATGCGCGGGCTTGAGCTCCGATATGGTGTTCACGCCGAGCAGCCCCATGGTGATCTTGATCTCGTCCTCGAGGATCTCGAAGGCGCGGAACAGGCCCTCCTCCCCGCCCGCCGCCAGCGCCCAGCCCTGCAGCTTGCCCACCGCCACCGCATCGGCGCCGAGGATGACCGCCTTGACCATGTCCGAGCCGCGCACGAACCCGCCATCGACGACGATCAGCACCTTGCCCTTGGCCACCGCGGCAACCTCCTCGAGCACCTCTATGGCGCCCCGGCCGTGGTCGAGTTGGCGGCCGCCGTGGTTCGAAACCCAGATCACGTCGATGCCGCGGTCGACGGCGATTTCCGCGTCCTCGGCGGTGGCGATGCCCTTGATCAGGACCGGCAACCCGCAGCGTTCCTTGCAATGATCGACGAAGTCCCAGGTGAGGGCCCCGCGCCAACGCCACTCCTCATCGAGATTGACGCCGTCGAGATTGGAGCGCTGGGCGAAGGCGCGGCGGTTGAAGCGGTTGTATTGGTCGCGTTCCCGGCGCCCGTAATGGGCGACATCGACGGTGATGGTGAGGGCATCGAAGCCGGCCTCGACCACCCGGTCGAGGGTCTTGTCGACCCAGTCCATGTCCCCGCGCACGTAGAGCTGGAAAATCTTGTAGCCGTCGGTCTCGGCGGCGCAGTCCTCGAGCCTCGGGTTGGTCATGATGGAGATCACCGGGATCGAGCCGAACCGGTCCATCGCCCGGACCACCGGGATGTTGCCCCGCGGGTCCATCAGATGGAGCGAGCCGATGGGCGCGCAAATCACGGGAATCCTGAGGCTCTGCCCCATGAAGGTGGTCGACGGATCGGGTTCGGGCACGCTGATCAGGACCCTGGGCCGAAAGGCGATGGAGTCGATGGCATAGCGGTTGCGCTTGAGCGTGGTCTCGGATTCACCGCCGCCCGAGAGGTAGTCCCAGGACGCCGGCGACAGGCGTTTCTTCGCCTCGATGATGAGTTCCTGCTGGGTTTTCGCTTCCGCGACATTGTCCATCTTGCTCTCCCCGTGCGCTGTTTTGCCTGGAGGCTCACGACTTGCGTTGCGTGACAGGCCCGGGGAGTCTTAGCCGCGCGCCGGGCCCAGTGTAAAGCGCGATCCGCCGCGCGTGACGGGGTGGCCCGGGAACGATTTTCGATTACCATCGCAGCCAAGCCCCAGAGGCGGGAAAGCGAGGACGCGATGGAATACAAGTGGATTGGCGAAACAGGTCAAGCGGGACTCCGGGTTTCCGCCGTGGGACTCGGCTGCAACGCCTTCGGCTCGCGCTGCGACGAGGCTACCGCAGCCGCCACCGTCGAGGGCGCCATCGACGCCGGGATCAATTTTTTCGACACCGCCAATACCTATGGAGACGGGGCGTCGGAGGAATGGATCGGCAAGACATTGGCCGGGCGCAGGCAAGAGGTCATCATCGCCACCAAGTTCGGCATGCGGGACGGGGGCTCTGCAAAAATCATCGTCGCCTCGGTCGTGGCCAGCCTGCGGCGGCTCGGAACCGACTATATCGATCTCTATCAGTTCCATCGCCCGGACCCCGACACCCCGATTTCCGAGACCCTGGAGGCGCTCGACCGTCTTGTCCGCGACGGCAAGGTCCGCGCCATCGGCTGCTCCAACTTCTCAGGGGCGCAGCTCCGAGAGGCCATGGCTGCGTCCGGCACCTCGGGCGGCGCCGCCTTCGTCACCGCCCAGAACCCCTACAGCATCCTGCAGCGCGACATCGAGGCGGAGCTGGTTCCGGAGTGCCAAGCCCATGGCATCGGCATCCTGCCCTATTACCCGCTCTTCCGCGGCATGCTGACGGGAAAATACCGGCGCGGCGAACCGCCGCCGCCGGGCACCCGGCTCGCCGGAGGTGGGCGCGGCGCCGAGCTGCTGAACGACGATGCCGTATTCGACAGGCTCGAAGCACTCGAGGCCTTCGCCGCGGACCACGGGCACACGATCCTCGATCTCGCCATCGCCTGGCTGGTCGCCCAGCCCTTCGTTCCCAGCGTCATCGCCGGGGCCTCCAAGCCGGATCAGGTCGCCGCCAATGCGCGGGCCGCCGATTGGGCCCTCACCACTGCCGACCTGGCGGCGCTGGACGCCATCGCGCCGGGTCCGAAAACCGCCGATTGAGTGGCCGTTGGGGCGCCGCGGCACGGCACCAGGCAGCGGCGGCCATCCCGGCGGCGTTCCCCCGCAAGCGTCCGTATTTGCCTAAAAGTCGACCCTTTTCGGGTGCCTGGGGTGATTGACTCCGGCGCCGCGCCGCCCATACTTAAAGGCACAACCGGATAAGGGGAGGGCGTGGCGCCGGCCCCAGGGAGAGAACCGCCGTGGCCGAAATTCTTGATGTAGGCGCGGACGCCGCGCGTCCGGCTCTGCTTGCGACGCCCAAGGCGCGGGTCGGCTTGATCATCCCGTCCTCCAACCGGCTCAGCGAGCCACAGTTCCGGCATTACTTGCCCGACGACATCGCCGTTCACGTGACCCGCCTGCGCATGACCGGTCCGTGGCACCAGCCCTTGGACGCACTCGGCGACAAAATACGGGAAGCGGCGGGCTGCCTTGCCTATTCGGAATGCGACGTGATCGTCTTCCATTGCACCGGCGGGGCCATGTCCGACGGGGCGGACGCGGAGGCGCGGGTGACGGAACTGATCGCGGCGGAAAGCGGCAGCGCGGCATTGGCCACCGGAGAGGCGGTCGTCGACGCGCTCAGGGCGCTCGAGATCACCGCCATGACGTTGATCAGCCCCTACGTGCAGGCGACCAACGATGCCGAAAAGGCCTATCTCGAAAGCCTCGGGTTCCGAGTCGTGAGCGATGTCGCGCTCGGCCTGCCGGGCGGCAGCAGTTATATCACCGTACCCCCCGAGCGCTGGCTCGAGGAGGCGCGCGGCGCTGTCAGGCCCGATGCCGACGGACTGTTCCTGTCCTGCACCAACACCACCCAGATCGAGATCGTCGAGGCGGCCGAGGATGCCTTCGGCCTGCCGGTGGTCAATTCGAACCAGGCGGTGATCTGGCGCGCCCTTGGAGAGCTCGCCCCCAAGCTCGGCGGCGGCGCCGTCAATGGACCGGGGCGGCTGTTTCGCGCGACGCCCTGAGACAATAGGGCCGGAGGCCCGCATCCAAGACCAAGAAAGAGGCCAAATCCTATGTCCGACATCAGTTTAGAGGGCCGCGGCATCATCGTTACCGGCGCAAGCCGCGGCATGGGCCGGGAAATGGCCGATGCGCTGCTCGAGGCCGGGGCTTGCGTCGCCGTGCTCAGCCCGGAGGCAGACGAGCTCGAGGCCACGGCCAAGGAATTGGCCGCCGCCCACGGCGCGGATCGGGTGATCGCGCTGCCCTACGACATCTCCGATTACGACGGCTGCGCGCGCGGCGTGGAAGAGACCGTCGCCGCCTTCGGCGGCCTCGACGGCCTGGTCAATCACGCCGGCCTCGGCCCCCTCCAGGTGGCGCCCAAGGTGTCGGAAAGCGAACATGTCGATTTCTGGGTCGCCGATCCCGGCAAATGGGCGCGGCTGATCGAGGTCAACGTCATCGGCACCTATTTCATGAGCCGCGCCGCCGCGCCGGTGATGCTGGAGCGGGGTTGGGGTCGGATCGTCAACGTCACCACGTCACTACCCAATTACGGACGGCTGCACTGGAGTCCCTACGGCTGCTCCAAGGCGGGGATCGAGTCGGAAACCCTGATCTTCGCCCAGGACCTGGACGGCACCGGCGTGACCTGCAATTCGTTGTTCCCGGGCGGGGCCGTGCGCACCCAGTTCGTGCCTAAGAAGATGCATTCCAACCCGCGCCTGCTCGACCCCGAGGTCATGCGCGGGCCCATCGTCTGGCTGATGTCGGAGCTTTCCGGCGGCCACAACGGCGAACGCTTCAACGCCCGCTATTGGGACGCCGGCGCCGATCCCGAGGAGGCCGCCACCAAGGCGCTCACCGTCCCCGCCTACCGCGAGCCCCCGGCCCGCGCCCGCGCCGCCCAGGGAGCCGGGCAATGACCGAGATCAACCTCGAAGGCCGGGTCGCCATCGTCACCGGCGGCAGCCGCGGCATGGGGCGCGAAATGGGCGAAGCCATCATCGAGGCCGGAGGCCGCGCCGCGCTTTTGACGCCGGAGGCCGACGAGCTCAGGGAAACCGTCGACGAGATCGCCTTCCATCACGGCACCGACAAGGTGATGGCGCTGCCCTACGACATTTCCGACTACGGCCAATGCGAGCGTGCGGTCGCCGAGACCCTTGACCATTTCGGCGCCCTGCATGGGGTCGTGAACAACGCGGCGCTGGGTCAGCTCAACGTCATCGCGCCGGGTGCGGAAGACACCAATTGCAAGTTTTTCGAGGCCGATCCCCACCGCTGGGCCCAGGTGATCCGGGTTAATGTCGTCGGCACCTACCACATGTGCCGGGCGGCGGTGGGACACCTGAAGGATCAGGGCTGGGGCCGGTTGGTCAACGTCACCACCTCTCTTCCCACCATGCAGCGGAGCGGCAACAGCCCTTATGGCCCCTCGAAGGGCGCCATCGAATCGGAGACCCTGGTGTTCGCGGCCGATCTCGAAGGCAGCGGGGTCACCTGCAATTCCTTGATCCCGGGCGGCGCCGCCCGCACCAAGTTCGTGCCCGAAGCCTATTACACCAGCCGCGACCTGGTGGAGCCTTCGGTAATGCGGACGCCCATTGTCTGGTTGTTCTCCGATCTCGCCGACGGCGTGACCGGCGGACGTTTCGTCGCCAACCGTTGGGATTACGGCGCCAACGACCCCAGTGCCGCGGCGATGGCGGCGAAGGAAGCACCGGTCTTCAATCAGCCCCCCGAAGGGCGGCTGGATTGACGGCGCCGGCCTAGGACGACCCCTCGTCGCCGGCGGCGATGCCCTTCAGCTTGTAGAGCAGCTCCAGCGCCTCGCGCGGGCTCAGCTCGTCGGGATTGATTTCCCCGAGTGCCCGTTCAAGGGGCCCCGGCCCCGGTGGCGTTGCTGAAGCATCGCGGCGGCCCGGGGCGGCGGCGAACAACGGTAGATCGTCCGCGAGGCGCGAGACCGCATCGGCTTTTTCCCCCTCCTCTATGGCCTCCAGCACCTCCTCGGCGCGGGCAAGGGCCGCCTCGGGCAAGCCCGCCAGGCGGGCGACGTGGATGCCGTAGGAGCGGTCGGCGGTGCCCGGCGCGACGGCATGAAGGAACACCACCTCGCCCTTCCATTCCTTGACCCCCATGGCGTGGTTGGAGAGATCCTTGAGCCGCTGAGACAGCTGGGTGAGCTCGTGATAGTGGGTGGCGAACAGGCCGCGGCAGGCGTTCACTTCGTGCAGATGCTCGATCGTGGCCCAGGCGATGGACAGGCCGTCGAAGGTGGCGGTGCCGCGGCCGATCTCATCGAGGATCACCAGGGCGCGCGGGCCCGCCTGATTGAGGATGGCGGCGGTTTCGACCATTTCCACCATGAAGGTGGAGCGCCCGCGGGCGAGGTCGTCGGCGGCGCCGACGCGGCTGAACAGACGATCGACGACACCGATATGGGCGGATTCGGCGGGGACGAAGCAGCCGATCTGGGCGAGGATGGCGATCAGCGCATTTTGCCGCAGGAAGGTGGATTTGCCCGCCATGTTGGGGCCGGTGACGAGCCACAGGCGGCTTCCTGCGCCCCCGCCATCGCCGCCGCCCGGGCCACTGACCTCGGCTTCGGCGGAAAGATCGCAATCGTTGGGCACGAAGGCGGCGGCGCCCTGGCGGCGCAGTGCATGCTCCACCACCGGATGGCGCCCGCCCGTTATGCGAAAGGCGAGGCTGTCGTCCACCCGGGGGCGGCAATAGGCGGCCTGACGGGCGAGCGCCGCAAACCCCGCCGCGACGTCGAGCCAGGCCAGAGCGCGCGCGGCGCCGGCAACGGCATCGGCTTCGGCGGTGACGGCGTCGACCAGGCGGGCGAAGATGTCCAGTTCCATGGCAAGCGCCCGCTCGTTCGATCGCGCCATGCGGGTTTCCAGGTCCACCAGTTCCTCGGTGTTGAAGCGCACCGCCGAGGCCAGGGTCTGGCGGTGGTGAAAGAAGCGTTCCTCGCCCTCGGGGCCTGGGGCAGAGGCCAATTGTTCCCCCTGGTTGGCGCGCACCTCGATGAAATAGCCGAGCACGTTATTGTGGCGAATGCGCAGATTGCTCAGGCCCGTGCAGGTTCGATAGCGGCTTTCCAGGTTGGCGATCAGGCGCCGGCTTTCGTCGCGAAGCTCACGGGTTTCGTCCAGCGCCGCGTCGAACCCGGCGGCGACGAAGCCGCCGTCACGGGCCAGTAACGGCAGGTCGGCGGCAAGCGCCTGCTGCAACAGCGCGACCAAGTCGCCGTGATCTCCGAGCGCCTCGATCCATTGTTCGATCAAAGGCGGTGGCGGCGCCAGATCACGGCCACCGCTTGCACGCAGGGCGTCCTTGAGCTCACCCGCGCCGCCAAGGCCGTCGCGCACGGCCGCCAAGTCCCTGGGCCCGCCGCGGCCGAGGGTGATCCGCGCCAGTGCCCGCTCGAGATCGGGTGCGCCATCGAGCGCCGCCCCGACGATCCCGCCCGGTCCCTTAGCCCCGGCGTCGCCGTCCGCAAACCAGGCGACGGCGTCCAGGCGACGGTTGATCGCCTGCGCGTCGGTCAAGGGGGCCGCCAACAGGGACACCAGCAGCCGGCCTCCGGCCGCCGTCCGCGTGCGGTCGACGACATCCAGCAGGCTGCCGGCGCGGCCGCCGCCGATGGACTCGGTCAGTTCCAGATTGCGCCGCGTCTGGGCATCGATTTCCATGGTTTCGCCATCGCCGAGGCGACGGGGCGGGGCGATCCTAGGCAGATCGCCCTTCTGCGTCAGTTCGACATAGTCCACCAGCGCCCCCGCGGCGGCCAGTTCGGGACGGTCGAAACGGCCGAACCCGTCGAGCGCCGCTACATCGAACAGCGCCTTCAGCCGCCGCTCGCCGTTTGCGGAATCGAACAGGCTCGCGGGCTGGACGGTCAGGGTCGCCCCCAGCTCGGCGCAATCCTGGCGCAGCCGCGGACCGATCTCTGCCTTTTCGGCAAGGCGCTCCGACAAGAGCAGTTCCCCCGGCGCGATGCGGGCGAGCGACGCCGCGAGACCGGCAGCCGTCACCGGTTGGGTAAAGAACTCCCCGGTGGAGATGTCGAGCCAGGCGAGGCCGAGGGCCCCTTGCGCCTCGGCCAGGGCGGCGAGGAAATTGTTTCGCTTGGCATCGAGCAAGGTGTCCTCGGTCAAGGTGCCGGGGGTGATCATCCGCACCACCTCGCGGGCGACGACCGCCTTCGACCCGCGCTTCTTGGCCTCGGCCGGGTCTTCGGTCTGATCGCATACGGCGACCTTGAATCCTTTTTTGATCAACCGTGCGAGGTAGGTTTCCGCCGAATGCACGGGCACCCCGCACATGGGAATGTCCTCGCCGAGGTGCTTGCCGCGATGGGTCAGGGCGATGTCCAGCGCCTTCGCGGCCTGATGGGCATCATCGAAGAACAATTCGTAGAAATCGCCCATGCGGTAAAACAACAGCCCCTCGGGATGGGCCGCTTTGATGCGCAGGTACTGGGCCATCATCGGCGTCGCGCGGGGGCCGCGGTTCACCTCGGCCGGTCTCGGGTCTTCACTCTCTGCCGCCTGTTGGGACAAGGATGCCGCCTCCCACCAAGGAACCGGCACCTGAGGATGCCGGTGGCCAGGGTGCGCTTAGCTTATCACAGCGCGCCGATGATGGGACCGAAACCGGGCCGCCGGCGGCTCAGGCGGGCGCCGCGGCGGCCTGAATTGCCCGATCGCGGCGCCATCGCCATTCCGTGGCATCGGGGCAGGACTCCAGGAAAGGCTTGGCAAGCCACAAAAACCGGGTAAGTTTTCAGAGTTTTGGCCGTCGACGGGCCGCCGCGGAGGGCCATGTGCAGGGATTCGCGGGGGCCGGAAGACAGCCCAAGAATACCATTGTCTGCTCAGGGAACCACCGTCATGGCGAACGATTCCGACCGGGAACTCGACCTGGAGGCCCTTGCCTTCCACGCCCGCGGCCGGCCCGGGAAGATCGAGATCGCGCCGACCAAACCCCTGGTCACCCAGCGCGACCTCTCCCTCGCCTACTCGCCGGGGGTCGCCGCGCCTTGCCTTGCCATCAGCGATGATCCGGCCAAGGCCTTCGATTACACGGTGCGGGGCAACCTCGTGGCGGTGATCTCCAACGGCACCGCCGTGCTCGGCCTGGGCAATCTCGGGGCCTTGGCCTCGAAGCCGGTGATGGAGGGCAAATCGGTCCTGTTCAAGCGGTTCGCCGATGTCAACGCCATCGATCTCGAGGTGGGCACGGAAGATGTCGATGAATTCGTCAACTGCGTGCGCCATCTCGGGCCCAGTTTCGGCGGTATCAACCTGGAGGACATCAAGGCGCCCGAATGTTTCATCATCGAGCAGCGCCTACGCGAGATGATGGATATCCCGATCTTCCATGACGACCAGCACGGCACCGCCATCATCGCCGCGGCGGGATTGCTCAACGCGCTCGACATCACCGGGCGCAAGATCGGCAATATCAAGATGGTGGTCAACGGCGCCGGCGCCGGCGCGATTGCCTGCGTCGAGCTGGTCAAGCGCATGGGCGTGCGCCATGACCACGTGATCATGTGCGACACCGCCGGTGTCATCTACCAGGGCCGTGAAGAACGCATGAACCAGTGGAAGTCCGCCCATGCCGTGGAGACCAAGGCGCGGACCCTGGCCGACGCCATGAAAGGGGCCGATGTCTTCTTTGGGCTCTCGGTCAAAGGCGCCGTCGATCAGGCCATGGTCAAATCCATGGCAAGGAAGCCCATCGTTTTCGCCATGGCCAATCCCGACCCCGAGATCACGCCGGAGGAAGCCAGGGAGGCACGGGCCGATGCCATCGTCGCCACCGGCCGCTCGGACTATCCCAACCAGGTCAACAACGTCCTCGGCTTCCCCTATATCTTCCGCGGCGCGCTCGACGTCCGGGCGCGGGCGATCAACGACGAAATGAAGGTGGCGGCGGCGGAGGCGCTGGCCCGGCTCGCCCGCGAGGACGTTCCCGACGAAGTGTCCACCGCGTATCACGGTGCGCAACTGCGCTACGGACCTGAATACATCATTCCCGTGCCATTCGATCCCAGGCTGATCTCGTCGGTGCCGCCTGCGGTCGCCAAGGCGGCGATGGAGACCGGCGTGGCGGCCCTTGCGATCGAGGATCCCGCCGAATACAAGGCGGCCCTGTCGGGACGACTGGATCCGACGGCGGACGCGCTGCACCTCATATCCCGAGAGGTCAGGGCCAATCCCCGCCGCGTGGTGTTCGCCGAGGGCGAAGAAGAGAAGGCGGTCCGCGCCGCCGCCGCGTTCAAAAGCTCGGGCTACGGAACGCCGATCCTGGTCGGGGTCAAGGATCGTGTGCTGGAGACCATGGAACGGGTGGGGATCGCCAATCCCGACGAGTTCGAAATCACCAATGCCGGGCTGTCGTCGCGCAACGCGGAATACATGGACTACCTCTACGACCGCATGCAGCGGCGCGGCGCGTTGTACCGCGATTGCCAGCGGCTCGTGAACCAGGACCGCAACACCTTTGCCGCCTGCATGGTCGCCCATGATGATGCCGACGCCATGGTGACGGGACTGACCCGTTCGTCCTTCGTCTGCCTCGAGGACATCCGCCGCGTCCTCGATCCGCGCCAAGGCGAAATTCCCTTCGGCCTGACCATCCTGGTCGCGCGCGGACGGACGGTATTCATCGCCGACACCACAGTGCACGAGGTTCCCGAACAGGAAGAACTCGCCGACATCGCCACCCAGGCGGCGGCCAAGGCCCGGCAGATGGGTCACACGCCCAGGGTCGCTCTGCTGTCGTTTTCCACCTTCGGCGACCCCCTGCGTGATAAGGGCAAGCGCATCCGCGAGGCGGTGGACATCCTCGACAGCCGCAAGGTCGATTTCGAGTATGACGGAGAGATGGCCGCCGACGTGGCGCTCAATCCCGAGCTGATGAACGAACGCTACCCGTTCTGCCGCCTATCGGGGCCGGCCAACGTGCTGATCATGCCGGCATTGGACCCCGCCAACATCTCGTCCAAACTGATCCAGGAACTGGGCGGCGGAACCGTGATCGGGCCGCTGCTGTTGGGCCTCGACAGGCCCGCACAGATCGTTCCCATGGGGGCGACGGTATCGGAGATCGTCACCATGGCGGCGCTGGCCGCCCACGAGGCCCTGCATCAGGATTGAGCGGCCCGGTCACGGATCGCCCCCGATCGTTCGCGGCCCCCACGCGCGATAAGCCCCTTACCGACCAGGGATTTCAGCAGCCGGCCGACATCCGTGGCGATGCGCTCGCCAGGCACGTCGGGGAAGGCTGCCTGTACGAGCGCGATCATTTCCGCTTCCTCCGTTCCCGCCTTGGCCAAGCCCCAAAGGGCATCGGCAAGTTCGTTCAAATGGAAGATCGAATCGGTATCGACATTGACCAAGAACAAATCGTCTCCGACCCGGCGCTCGATCACCTGGGGAGCACGCTTGAGGGCGCCGGCGGCGGCCCGCCGGGGGCGCACCGCCGCGGGCGCCGCCTTGCCGGTCTGCGGCGGGCGGGGCCGGTCCTCGGGCCAGGACCCGAAACGCACCGCAAGCAGGCGGGCGGCGGTGGCGGGATCGTCATACCCGAGCCGGTAGCACGGCCTGGAACGGACCAGCCGCTCCAAACGCTGCAGGATCCGCCGCGCCGGCTGGGCGCGGGCGAAATTGCGGGCGATGACCCGGCGCAGCATTTCGCCCGCCGCCAGCGGCTCGAGAGCGGCGGCGCGGCCTTGCCGATGGTCGAGGACGACGAAGGCGCCGATCGGCGCGCTCTCGCCGTGACCGGCAAGAGCCTCAAGATCGAGGTCGAGGTATTGATAGCGCCCGGTGCCGGGCCCGGCATGAGCGGCGATGAATTCGGCAAAGTCCGGCGTTACGCAGTCGGGAAGAGGAAGCCGCAGCCGCGGGGCGATGCCGAGGGCAAATCCGCTGTCAAAGCGCCCGCGCACCGGAATCACGTCGTCGCCGAAGCTTCTCACCCCGAGCAACGCGAGGTGCGCGACAAGCAGGCTCTTGCCGCCGCGATAAACGTTGGGGAACACCACCAGCCGGCCCCCCAGGCAGGCCGCCGCCGAGTGCAGGCAAAGCGCGGTGGGGTTGCTCGCGACGAAAGCATGCACCAGGTGGACCACCAGGCCGCAAACCGTATGGACGGGGTCGCGGTGGCGAATGGGGGACTCGAGCCATGGGCTGTCGAGGAGGTATAGACCGTGCTCGCGCACCAGGGTCAGTTTCTCCGCGCGGCCACCGAGTGTGGCAGCATCAGCGGTGCGCGTCTGGTGAGGCCAAGCAGCGAGAACACGATCGATCAGCGGAACCAGCTCGCCGCCCTCGGCGAGGACCAGGGGCTGACCCACCCCCTCGAAGCGGACGACCGCACAGTCAGACAAGGACGACCCGGCCCTTTGGCCGCTCGCTTTCGCGAGGCAAAATTCCGGTCACGTATGGAGTTAGGCCTGGCCCGCAGCACTGGGCCCGCTGGGGGCGGAGGCCGTCGATCCGGCCGCCGAAGATACGCCCGGCCCGCTCGGCCCGCTCGGGCCGCTGGAGCTGCCGGCGCCAGCCCCCGACGCCCCGCCGGAGCCGCCGGAACCGCCGCCGGAACCGCCGCCGGAGCCGCCCGAGGACGCCCGAGCCTCGCTGAGGGAAAGCACCAATGGAGAGGCATACACCACCGCCGCGCCAAGGCCGAGGCGCCGCAAGGCCGCACGCCGGCTCAGCTTGCGGTCTTCCTTTCCGGAACCGGGGCTTTTCCGCAAATCGACCATAACTAAACTCCTTTCACGCCAAAAAAATTCCTGGCCAAATCTACTAGGGGCATCACGTCCCATCAATGGAAAAAACCTTGAATTTAGTATGGTTTCTTTGCGCCCCTCTATGGCGGGCGGGCGGCGCCGACCTCGGCGTCCGTCACCCCTCAGCCAGAAGCCGGCGGTAGATCGCCGCCGTGGCGCCATCGAAACAACAAAAAATGACCCGCTCGACCGACGGCGCATCGGCCAAGGCCGCGCGCACGGTATCGACGGCGATGGCGGCGGCGCGTTCCGGCGGGAAGCGGTAGACGCCGGTGGAAATCGCGGGGAAGGCGAGGGACCGAAATCCCTGGTCCCGGGCGATGGCCAGCGCCGCCCGATAGCACCCGCTGAGCTTTTCATCCTCTCCCGCGCCGCCGCCGTGCCACACCGGACCGACGGCATGGATCACCCACTGCGCCGGCAGGTCATGGCCGCGGGTGAGGCGGGCCTCCCCCGTCGGGCAGCCCCCGAGGGTCACGCAGTCCTCCTTCAACTTGGGGCCGGCGGCGCGATGGATGGCGCCGTCGACGCCGCCGCCCCCGGCGAGGCGCTCGTTGGCGGCATTGACGACGGCGTCGACCTCGAGGGCGGTGATGTCGCCCTCGATCACCTCAAGCCGGGCGACAGCGCTCAGCGGACCGCCTCCGCCGCCGGGGTCAGGGGGAGATCGAGGCTTTCGGCAACCGATGGATGGGTGATCTTGCCGCTCCAGACATTGAGCCCGGCCAGCAGGTGAGGGTCGTCGGCCAGCGCCGCCATCACCCCCTTGTTGGCCATGGCCTTAACGAAAGGCAGGGTGGCGTTGTTGAGGGCGAAGGCCGAGGTGCGGGGAACAGCGCCGGGCATGTTGGTGACGCAGTAATGGGTGACGCCGTCCTCGACATAGACCGGATCGGCGTGGGTGGTCGGGCGCGAGGTCTCGAAACAGCCGCCCTGGTCGATGGCGACATCGACCGCGACCGAGCCCGTGCGCATGCGCGCGACCAGCTCCCTTGATACCAGCTTGGGCGCGGCGGCGCCCGGCACCAGGACCGCACCGATCACCAAGTCGGCGCCGGCAACGCTGTCTTCGATCGCCGCCGCGTTGCTCTGCAGGGTCTTGAGGGCCGCGCCGAAGACCAAATTCAGGGCCGCAAGCTTCTCCACCCCGCGATTGAGCACGGTCACCTCGGCACCGAGGCCAAGTGCCATACGCGCCGCCTCGCGGCCGACCGCGCCGGCGCCCAGCACCGTGACCCGGCCGGGGGCCACCCCCGGCACGCCCCCCAGCAGGATTCCGGCGCCGCCCTGCGCCTTTTCCAGGTAATGGGCCCCGACCTGGGCCGCCATCCGGCCGGCGACCTCGCTCATGGGCGCGAGCAGGGGCAAGCCACCGTGCCCATCGGTGACCGTCTCATAGGCGATGGCGGTGGCGCCGCTGTCCATCAGGCCCTTGGCCTGCCCGGCATCGGGGGCCAGATGCAGGTAGGTGAACAGCGTCTGGCCCTCGCGCAGCATGGCGATCTCCGGCGGCTGCGGTTCCTTGACCTTGACCACGAGTTCGGCCTTCTCGAAGACCTCGGCGGCATCGGCGGCGATGGCGGCACCGGCGGCGACGTAGTCCTCGTCACCGACACCGATGCCGGCGCCGGCGCCGGTCTCGACCAGAACCTCGTGGCCGGCGCGTGTCAGTTCCGCCACGCTCGCCGGCACCAGGCCGACCCGGTACTCATGAACCTTGATCTCCTTGGGCGACCCGATCCGCATGAACGTCCTCCTCGCTGTCATACCCCGCGTGGCCCCGCATCAGCCACAATACCACCAAGAGGCCCGGCAGGGCAGCGACGGTGGAGGCGACGAAGAACCAGAACCAACCGAGCCCGTCGGCGAGCCACCCGCCGCCCGACGACAGTACGGTCCGCCCAACCGCGGCCAGGGAGGAAAACAGGGCATATTGCGTGGCCGTAAACTCGAAGCTGCAAAGCCGCGAGAGATAAGCGACGAAGGCCACGGTGCCCATCCCTCCAGAGAGGTTCTCGATGCCGATGGTGAAAAACAGGACGCCAAGATCGGCGCCGATCAGCGCCTGGACCGCGAACATCAGGTTGGACAGCATCTGCAGGAGACCGCACCAGAGCAGGGCGGAGAGGATTCCGCGGCGGGCGACGACGAGGCCACCGACAACGGCGCCGGTTAAGGTGGCGGCAAGGCCGAATGCTTTGGTGACGGCGGCGATTTGCGTGAGCGTAAAGCCGATCTGGATGTAGAAGGGATTGGACATCACGCCGGCGACGGCGTCCCCCAGCTTGTACAGCACGATGAAAACCAGGACCACGGCCCAGCCCGGCCGTTGCAGGAAATCGGCGAAGGGGGCGACCACATGGGCGTCCAACCATGCCGCCGCGGATGTCCGCGCCGGGCCCGAGGAATCGCCCGCGGGGCCCGCCGGCGGCACCGGCTCCCGCGCCAGCAACACCGCCGCCAGCCCCACTGCCATGCCCAGGCCCATCGCCACGTAGGCGCTGGTCCAACCGAGAACATCGGCGATGGCCAAGGCGCCGGCGCCCGAGGCCAGCATGCCGAACCGGTAGCCGATCTGAATGGCGGCGGCGCCCGCCCCCTGTTCGCGCTCGCCGAGGATCTCCACCCGGAAGGCGTCGATGACGATGTCCTGGGTGGCGGAAAGGAAGGCGACGGAAAGGGCGAGTCCGGCGGTGAGTCCGAGGGCGGTTGTCGGATCGCTGCAGCCCAAGGCGATGATGGCCCCGGCCAGTGCCAGTTGTGACGCTGCCATCCAGCCGCGCCGGCGGCCCAGCTTGCGCGTGAGCCACGGGATAGGGAGGCCGTCGACCAACGGCGACCACAGGAACTTCAAGGTATAGGGGAGCCCCACCAGCGCGAACAGGCCGATGGTGGTGAGGTCGATGCCGTCCTGGGTGAGCCGTGCCGATAGCGTTGCAAAGCTGAGCGCAAGCGGCAGGCCGCTGGAGAATCCCAGGACCAGAATGAGGATCATGCGCCGGTCGCGGTAGACGGCGGCAGCTTCGATCCACCGCGCCATCATGGGGCGCGCGTCCCCCGCCCGATCCCGCCCGGCGGACGCCCGCTTCCAGTCATTCCAAGACCGCTGCCGCCAGCTTGGCGAGGTCGGCTTCCGGCCGGGCGCCGTAGTGACCGATGATTTCCGCCGCGCAGACGGCGCCGAGGCGACCGCATTCATGAAGTCCCCGGCCGCGGGTGAGGCCATAGAGGAACCCGGCGGCGTAGAGGTCGCCGGCGCCGGTCGAGTCCACCACCTCGGGTACCGGCTCGGCGTCGATGACGTGGACCTCGTCGCCGGAGATGATGACCGATCCCTTCTCCGAACGGGTCAGCGCGGCCACCTGGCAATGGCCCCGCACGTGTTGCAGGGCCTCATCGAAATCATCGACCTGGTAGAGCGATGTGATCTCCGCCTCGTTGGCGAAGAGAATGTCGACATGGCTTTCGACGAGGTCGAGGAAATCGAGGCGGTGACGATCCACGCAAAAGGGGTCTGAAAGCGACAGCGCCACCATGTTGCCCGCCTCATGGGCGATTTTCGCGGCCTTCTGGAAAGCCGACTTGGCCGGCGGCGGGTCCCACAGATAGCCCTCGAGATAGGTTACGGCGCCGGCCGCTATGGTTTCGGCATCGACATCGTCGGGGCCGAGTTCGGCGGACGCGCCCAAAAAGGTCTGCATGGTGCGCTGGGCGTCCGGCGTGACGAAAATCAGGCACCGCGCCGTCGGCGGCCCTTGGTCGGCCGCGGAGCAGTCGAAAGACACGCCCAAGGCATTGATGTCATGGCGGAATATGCCTCCGAGCTGGTCATTGCGCACCTTTCCGACGAAGGCGGCGCGCCCGCCCAGCATCGCCAGGCCGGCGATGGTGTTGGCCGCCGAACCGCCCGAAGATTCGATGCCCGGCCCCATCCTGGCGTAGAGCGCCTCCGCCTGACGGGCGTCGATCAAGGTCATGGTCCCTTTGTTGAGGCCGTTCCTGGAGAGAAAATCGTCATCGGCATGGGCGATCACATCGACGATGGCATTGCCGATGCCAACCACGTCGAAGGGCCGCCCCTCGACCAAAACGGGATCGAGAATCTCGCTCATATGGCCCCTCTTGACAGCCGTTTCCCCATCACCTGCGCGTTTGACCGAGGGAGTATACATGTGCCGGGGTGGGGGACAACCCAACCCATCCCAGTTGTTTCGGCCCATATCAAAGAGTATCCTGTGGCTGCTTCAGTTATCCCGATGGAGGGCCTCCACCATGTTCGGCCATGACAAAAAGGACAGCGCCAAAGGACAGTCCGGCGCCAGGGCATCGGGCCAGCCGGAGACCAAGCCTCTCCCCGAACCCGACCGGCCGACCTCGCTCAACCTGCGCAAACCCCTGCCGGCCAAGCCCCATACGGCCTCGACCAGCCGCATTGCCGACATCCCCGGCATGACGCCACCGCGAAGCGAGGTGCGGCCCTATGGTGTCGAAGGGAAAACCCTTGTGGTCGGGCGAGAGATTTCCCTCGCCGGGCAGATCGCCGCCTGCGACAAGCTCGTCGTGGAAGGATCGGTCGAGGCGGATTTGGAGGGCTGCCGCCAGCTCGACATCTCGCCCACGGGCCATTTCAAGGGGTCGGCGGAGATCGAGGAGGCGGAAATCTCGGGCCGCTTCGACGGCGGGCTGACCGTGACCAAGCGCCTTCGCGTGCGATCGACGGCGCGCATTGTCGGAACCATCGAATACGGCCAAATCGAGATCGAGGCCGGGGGCGAGGTATCCGGCGATGTCCGGGTCCGCGCCGCGAAGGCCCAGGAGGGGCCATCGGCGCCGGAGGCCCCCAAGACCGCGCCCCTGGTCGGCGACGGCGCCACCTGACGGGACAACACTCTTGGCTGATCGCCGAACCTGGGCGGCCTTAGGGGCCGCGCTGCTGCTGACCTCATGCGCCGAGACGCCGGAGCCCCCTGCCGGGCCTGCGGTCGAGGTCACCACCGAATCGCGCCAAGAGCACCCTCCGGCAACAGGCCCCACCGAGAACGATGGGTTTCCGGCCGATCGCGGCATCGACCTCGCCAACCCGTCTCCGCCGAGCGGCAAGCCCGCCGCCACCCCCACCCCTCGGCCCCGCGTCTCCACGGCTTTGCTGATGGGACTCGGCGATGACCAGCTGCTCGACCTCCTTGGGCCCCCTCGTTTCCGCCGCATCGACGACCCCGCAGCGCTCTGGCAGTACCGGGGAACAGGTTGTATCCTTGATGTTTTCCTGTATGCCGATGGTCCGATCTATAGGGTTAAGCATCTAAAGTTCCGTCACGGCAATGGCGCCGGAGGCGGGCGATCAGGCAACACGTTGAGCGGCGTGATCGAGGGCAGGGCCGCGGAAGCCTGTCTTTCGGGCCTGGCCGGCATAGGCGAGAAGGGATGAGGGTCCGGGGCGATCTGATGGACAGCGGGACAAACGAAGACCGGGACACAGCCTCGGCACCATCGGAACCGACCGGCCAAGCCTCCGATTACGCGATCAGCGAGATCTGGTACTACGCCTGCCCGTCGCGCGAATTGGCAGAAGGCGAACTCCTGCCCAAGACGATTCTCGGCCTCGATCTCGTGTTCGGGCGCGATGCCGATGGCGTTCCCTTCTGTCTGTCGGATATTTGCCCCCACCGCGGGATCCCCCTTCGGTTCGGGCGGCTTGTCGGCTCGGAGGTGGAGTGTTGCTATCACGGCTGGCGGTTTGCCGCCGACGGCTGCCTGAAGGCCATCCCGTCCCTGACCGATGACCAGGAGTTTGACTTCTCCCGCATCAACGTGACGACCTATCCCTGTCGCGAATCCCTGGGAAATATTTGGGTTTGGATCGGCAAGGGAAAGGGGCGTTTCGTTCCCGATATCGACATTCCCCCCTTGCCCGTCGAAGGCCTCGGACCGATAAGACTGTTCGACCGCCAGACGTTTCCCTGTCCCATGGATCAGGCGGTGATGGGCCTGATGGACCCGGCCCATGGTCCCTTCGTTCACGCCTCCTGGTGGTGGCGACCGAGCGCATCGGCTTACGAAAAGGTCAAGGCTTTCGCGCCGTCGGAGCTGGGCTTCACGATGTGCCGCCATCGGCCGTCGAGCAATTCGCGCGCCTACCGGCTTCTCGGCGGAACGCCGGAAACCGAAACCGTGTTCCGTTTACCCGGCGTCCGCGTGGAAACGGTTCAAGCCGGGAGCAATCGGGTGGTGGCGGTCACCGCGGTCACCCCGGTCGGGCCCATGGTTACCGAGGTAAGCCAGCTCGCCTATTGGAACGTCCCCTGGATGACGCCGTTTACGCCGCTGGTGAAGCGCTACGCCCAGCGTTTCCTTGCCCAGGATCGCGAAATCGTCACCAAGCAGCAGATCGGACTGGCCCACAACCCGCCCATGCGCCTGATCGACGACGCGGATACCCCGGCCAAATGGTACCTTAGGCTCAAGTGGGAGTTCACGCGCTCTCGTGCCGAAACCCGGCCCTTCGAAAATCCGGTGCCCACGACCACCCTGCGCTGGCGGACCTGACGCCGATCCCCACCCGGTTCAGAGGCCCGGTTCAGAGGCCCGGTTCAGAGGCCCGGTTCAGAGGCCTGGTTCAGAGGCCTGGTTCAGAGGGTCGTCTTCCCTTTATAGGCGCACAAATCGTTGACCACGCAGTCCGTGCATTTGGGCCGGCGCGCGACGCAGGTGTAGCGCCCGTGCAGGATCAGCCAATGATGGGCGTGGGCCATCCATTTGGCCGGGATCGCCTTGACCAGCTTGCGTTCGACCTCGAGCGGCGTCTTCCCCCGCGCGAGCCCAGTGCGGTTGGAGACCCTGAACACATGGGTGTCGACGGCCATGGTGGGTTCGCCGAAGGCGACGTTGAGCACCACATTGGCGGTTTTTCGGCCGACCCCGGGCAGGGCCTCTAACGCGGCGCGGTCGCGGGGCACTTTGCCGCCGTGCTCCCGGATGAGCTTTTCCGAAAGGGCGATGATGTTCTTGGCCTTGTTGTTGTAAAGGCCGATCGACTTTATGTGGCCCTTGAGACCGTCGAGACCGAGCTTCACCATCGCCTGGGGCGAACGCACCTTGGCGAAGAGCGGCCTGGTGGCTTTGTTGACCCCGGCATCGGTGGCCTGGGCCGAAAGCACCACCGCCACCAACAAGGTATAGGGATTGCTGTAGCTCAGTTCGCTCTTCGGCGCCGGCGACCGCGCCGCCAGGCGGCGGAAAAACTCGTCGACATCTGCCCTTTTCATGGCGCCGAACTTTAGACCACTCAGGGGTGCGGTCAACGGCGCAATGTTTTGACAGGCGGGCCCCGTGGCCCTATCAAGAACCATGGATTCGTACCGATCACGGCCGCACGCGTCCCACCGTCCGCCTGCACCCGCGCAAGCGGCGGGCCTCGGTGCCGATGATCTCCCGCATGGCGGCCACGGCGCGGTCGGCGCCGGCGACGACGTTCTGTTCGATGCCGTGATCACACCGCGTCAGGGGGTCAGCCCGACGGCATTCGCCTTGGTGGCGGCGGCCATCGGGGGCGGTGGGTTTCTCATCGGTTTTGTCTTTTTCCTGAGCGGTGCCTGGCCGGTTCTGGGATTTTTCGGCTGCGAAGTGGCCCTGATCTACTGGGCCTTTCGCATGGTGGCCCGCCGCGGAAACGCCTTCGAGCACCTGAGGCTGACGCCCTCGGCCCTGTCGATCCGCCGGGTTGACGATCGCGGCCTGGCCGAGGAGATCGAGCTGCAGCCGTTCTGGTTGAAGGTGGAGATTTGGGGCCGCCACGAGGCGGAAGAGATCCGCCTGCGCAGCCATGGCGTGTCCCATCGCATCGGCCGCTGGCTTTCCCCGGCCGAGCGCCTGGACCTTGTGGAGGCGCTGGAGAACGCACTGGCGGCATTGCGTACCCCGCCGCACCTGGCCAAAGATCGGGCGGAAAGCTGAGGTCGTGAGCCCCCGCGCGGTCCGCGATTACGGGCTGGTCGTGACCCTGTCCCTGATCTGGGGTTCGTCCTTCCTGTTCATCAAACTCGCCATCGACGAGGTTCCGCCGGTGACCATGGCGGCGGCGCGGGTGGCCATCGCCTTCGTTGTCCTCTACCCGCTCCTGCGCATGCGCGGCGAGCCCTTGGCGCCGCCTTGGGCGGCAGGAGGCCGCATCGCCTGGGGGCATTTTCTGGTCATCGGCATGCTCGGCAATGGCATTCCCTTTTCCCTGGTGTCCTGGGGCGAAATCGAGATCACGGCGGCGCTCGCCGCCATCCTGATCGGCGTCATGCCGGTGTTCACGGTGCTGTTCGCCCATGTCTTTGGGGTCGAACGCCTTGCCGGGCCGGCCCGCCTGGCCGGTATCGTCGCCGGGTTTGCCGGTCTGGTGATTCTGACCGGGCCGGCCGTCCTTTTTGAGCTCGGCGGCGCCGCCCTCCATGAATTGGCCCTGATCGGCGCCGCCGCGAGCTACGCCGCCACCGCGGTCTACGCGCGCCGCCTGACCCTGCGTATGGCGCTGTTGCCGCTGGCTACCGGCTCCATGGCGGCAAGCGCGCTGATCATGGTTCCGGCGGCCCTGGTCCTGGAGGCGCCGTGGCGGCTCGCGCCGGGGCCCGGCGCCGTCGCCGCGGTCACCTCTTTGGGCCTGGTCGCGACGGCGATCGCGTCGATCATCTACTTCCGGCTGTTGGCGGTGGCCGGGCCGACTTTCGCGAGTACCATCAACTATCTGATCCCGTTGTTCGGCGCCGGACTCGGCGTGCTTCTGTTGGGCGAACGGGTGGGGCCCAGCGAGATCGTGGCTTTGGTCCTGATCCTGAGCGGCATCGCCCTGGTCAAGGCTCCGGCCGGGCGCTGAGACGGGGGCTCCGGGCAGGGGCAAGATTCGGGTCGCGCGCAGGTCTTTGGGCGATTACGGTTGCCCCCATGACCGCCCCCGACGACCCGCGTTACGCCCGCATGGCCAAGGCCATAACCGCCCTAGCGGAGAACTGGGAGGCCGCGCCCGACCTTGCCCATGCGGCACGGGAAAGCGGCTTGAGCCCCTGGCATTTCCAGCGCGAATTCACGCGCTGGGTGGGAATCAGCCCGAAGCGCTTCCAGGGCCATCTCGCCCTCGCCCACGCCAAGCGTTCGCTTCGTCGCGACCTGCCGGTTCTCGAATCCGCCCTCGCCGCCGGCCTGTCGGGCCCCTCCAGGCTGCATGACCTGGCCGTGAATTTCGACGCCGCCAGTCCCGGCGAGATCCGCAGCCGGGGCCGCGGCCTGGCCCTGCGCTATGGGGCCGCCGAGACGCCCTTCGGCCGGATTTTCATCGTTTCTTCCGACCGTGGCCTCGTGCGCCTTGCCTTCATCGAGCCCGGGGCCACGGCCGAAGCCGAGGCGCTGGCGCGGGAGCGCGAGGCCTGGCCCCAAGCGCGGTTCGCGGCCGATACGGTCATCGCCGGGGACATCGCCGGCCGGGTGTTCCGACAACCCGCCGACCGGACCGGTGGCATCCGCCTTGCGCCGCGAGGGACCAATTTCCAGATCAAGGTCTGGCAAGCTTTGCTGGCGCTTCCGCCGGGCGCCGTCGCCACCTATGCCGCCATCGCCCGCGCCATCGGTGCGCCCAAGGCGGCGCGCGCCGTGGGCGGGGCCTGTGCCGCGAACCCCATCGCCGTGCTGATTCCCTGTCACCGGGTCCTCAAGGAGAGCGGCGCCGTCGGCGGTTACGCCTTCGGGCCGGCGCGCAAACGGGCGCTTCTGGCCTGGGAGGCGGCAGCCTGGCCACCACCACGTGCGATGATGGACCCCGTTCAGGCCCGAACCGGGGCCGGGGAGGCGGATCAGTCCGAAAAACCGAGAACGTCGGCCATGGAATAGAGCCCGGGCGGTTTGTCCGCCGCCCACAGCGCCGCGCGCACGGCGCCGCGGGCGAAGATCTCGCGCCCGCCCGCCTTGTGGGTGATCTCCAGCCGTTCGGCATCGCCCGCAAACATCACCGTATGTTCGCCGACCACATCGCCGCCGCGCAAACTGGCGAAGCCGATGGCGCCGCGCGCCCTGGCCCCGGTGATGCCGTCGCGGCCGCGCTCCGCCGCCGCAGCGAGATCGACGCCGCGCCCCTTGGCCGCCGCCTGCCCCAACGCCAGCGCCGTGCCGGATGGCGCGTCCACCTTGTGGCGGTGATGCATCTCCACCACTTCGATGTCGAAATCCTCGCCGAGGATTTGCGCGGTCCGTTCCGTCAGCGCCACCGCGAGATTGACGCCGACCGAGAAGTTGGCCGCCTGGACCACGGCGGCGGCGGCGGCCGCGCGTTCGATCGCGGCTTGGTGTTCGGCCTCGAGCCCGGTGGTGCCGGTCACCAGGTTGGTCGCGGTCTCGGCGGCCAGCGCGGCATGGGCGGCCGTCGCCGCGGGCGCGGTGAAGTCGAGAACCACATCGGCGGCGGCGAACAATGCGGCCGCGTCGTCGCTAACGGCAACGCCCGAAGCGTCGCCGCCCGCCAGCGTGCCGATATCGCTGCCCAGAGCCTCGTGCCCCGGCGCCTCGGTCGCCGCTACCACGCGGCAGCCGGCCGCCTCTGCGACCGCGCGGGTCAGCGCCAGCCCCATGCGGCCGGCGGCGCCGACGATGCCAATGCCGAGTTCTGCCATGCTCTTATCCCCGCGCTCAGCCTGAGGTCTTCAGGGCCGGGATTTAACCACAGAGGAGAGGAAGATGGGGAGGGAATTCAGGCGTCGCCGGACCCGGGGGCCGGCGGTCTCAGTTGCGCTCGCTGTCGGTGAGGTCTTCCCAGGCTTCCTTGATCTTGGAAAAGAAACCCTCTGACTCCGGGCTGGTCTTGCCCGGGCTGCTGGCCTCGTCGAACTCCTTCAAGAGCTCCTTCTGGCGCTTGGTGAGCTTGACCGGGGTCTCCACCGTGGCGCGGATATACATGTCGCCACGCTGGCCCGCGTGCATCACCGACATCCCCTTGCCGCGCAGGCGGAACTGGTGGCCGGACTGGGTCCCTTCGGGGATCGTCACCCGGGCGCGGGAGCCGTCCACCGTGGGCACCTCGATGGTGCCGCCGAGCGCGGCCTTGGTCATGGGGATCGGCACCCGCATGTAGATATTCGCACCGTCGCGCTGGAAATAGCGGTGCGGCGCAATGGTCAGGAAGATATAGAGATCGCCCGACGGGGCACCGCGCAGCCCGGCCTCGCCCTCGCCCGAGAGGCGGATGCGGGTGCCGTCCTCGACACCGGCCGGGATGGTGACCGAGAGCGTCTTTTCCTTCTGCACCCGGCCGCTGCCGCGACAGGTCGTGCAGGGATTTTCGATCACTTGGCCCTGGCCTTGGCAGGAGGCGCAGGTGCGCTCGATGGTGAAGAACCCCTGCTGCGCCCGGACCCGGCCGCGGCCCTGGCAGGTCGGACAGGTGATCGGGCTCGAGCCCTTGGCGGCGCCGCTGCCGCCGCAGGATTCGCAGGCCGCCGCGGAAGGCACGCGAATCGTCGCCTGCTTGCCGGCAAACGCGTCTTCCAGGGTGATCTGCATGTTGTAGCGAAGATCGGAGCCGCGGCTGTTCTGCTGCCTTGCGCCGCCGCTCCTCCGGGCACCGGTGAACTCGCCGAACATCTCGTCGAAGATGTCGGCGAACCCGCCGCCGAAATTGAAGCCGAAGTCACCCGCACCGGGCCCGCCGCCCGCCGCCGCGCCCGCGCCGTCAAAGGCGGCATGGCCGAAGCGGTCATAGGCGGCCCGTTTCTCGTCATCGCCGAGGACGTCGTAGGCCTCGTTGATTTCCTTGAATTTGTGCTCGGCGTCCTTGTCCCCGGAGTTGCGGTCGGGGTGGTATTTCATCGCCAGCTTGCGATAAGCGGATTTGATCTCGGCGCCATCCGCGGAGCGTTCGACACCAAGGGTTTCGTAGTAATCCTGCTTATCCATGGGCGACCCCAGCGGCGACTTGCCGAACCCGCCCCCGGGACCCCACCGCGAGGGGGAGGAGGGGGCGGGGGTTCATCTCGGCCCGCCGTCAGGCGGACTTGTTTTTTTCCTTGTCGGCTTCAGAGGACTCGTCGGAGTCATCGACCTCCTGGAAATCGGCATCGACCACCTTGTCGTCGTCGGCGTCCTTCTCCTGAGAGGATTCCGCCTCGGCCGATTCGCCGCTCTCGGCGGCCTCGGCCTCCTGAGCCGCCTTGTACATCGCCTCGCCGAGCTTCATCGACGCTTGGGCCAGGGCTTCCGTCTTGGCCTGAATGGCGGCCTCGTCCTCGCCTTCCAGCGCCGTCTTGAGGTCTTGGACAGCGTCCTCTATGGCCTTTTTCTCGTCCTCGGAGATCTTGTCGCCGTGCTCGCCGAGCGACTTTTCCGTCGAGTGGATCAGGGTTTCGGCCTGGTTGCGGTGTTCCACCGCCTCACGCCGCTTCTTGTCCTCCTCGGCGTGGGCTTCGGCGTCCTTGACCATCTTGTCGATCTCGTCCTCGGACAAACCGCCAGATGCCTGGATGCGGATCTGCTGCTCCTTGCCGGTCGCCTTGTCCTTGGCGGAAACATTGACGATCCCATTGGCGTCGATATCGAAGGCGACCTCGACCTGCGGCATACCGCGGGGCGCGGGCGGGATTCCGACGAGGTCGAACTGGCCCAGCAGCTTGTTGTCCGCGGCCATCTCGCGCTCGCCCTGGAACACCCGGATGGTGACCGCCGTCTGGTTGTCCTCTGCCGTAGAAAAGACCTGGCTCTTCTTCGTGGGAATCGTGGTGTTGCGGTCGATCAGCCGCGTGAACACGCCGCCCAGGGTCTCGATCCCGAGGGAGAGCGGGGTCACGTCCAGGAGAAGCACGTCCTTGACGTCGCCCTGCAGGACACCGGCCTGGATGGCGGCGCCGATCGCGACCACCTCGTCGGGATTGACGCCCTTGTGGGGCTCGCGCCCGAAGAAGTTCTTCACCGTCTCGATGATCTTGGGCATGCGGGTCATGCCGCCGACCAGGATGACCTCGTTGATTTCAGACGCCTTCAACCCGGCATCCTTGAGGGCCGCCTTGCACGGGCCGATGGTCCGTTCCACCAGGTCGTCGACCAGGGATTCGAGCTTGGCGCGGCTGAGCTTGATGTTGAGGTGCTTGGGCCCCGACGCATCGGCGGTGATGAAAGGCAGGTTGACCTCGGTTTCCATCGACGACGACAGCTCGATCTTGGCCTTCTCCGCCGCCTCCTTGAGGCGCTGAAGGGCGAGCTTGTCCTCGCGCAGGTCGATCCCCTGCTCCTTCTTGAATTCGTCGGCCAGATAATCGATCACCTTGGCGTCGAAATCCTCGCCGCCGAGGAAGGTATCACCGTTGGTCGACTTGACCTCGAAGACGCCGTCGCCGATCTCCAGCACGGAGATGTCGAAGGTGCCGCCGCCGAGGTCGTAGACGGCGATGGTGCCCGACGCTTCTTTATCGAGGCCGTAGGCCAAGGCGGCCGCGGTGGGCTCGTTGATGATGCGCATCACGTCAAGGCCGGCGATCTTGCCCGCGTCCTTGGTGGCCTGGCGTTGGGAATCGTTGAAATAGGCGGGAACGGTGATCACCGCCTGGTCGACGGTCTCGCCGAGATAGGATTCGGCGGTTTCCTTCATCTTCTGGAGAATGAAGGCCGAGATTTGGCTGGGGCTGTATTTTTCGCCCCGGCATTGTACCCAAGCGTCGCCGTTTTCCGCCTTGACGATCTCATAGGGCACCATCCCACGGTCCTTCTCGGTGGTGGGATCGTCATAGGGCCGCCCGATCAGGCGCTTGATGGCGAACAGCGTGTTTTCCGGATTGGTAACCGCCTGACGTTTCGCCGCCTGGCCGACCAGCCGTTCGCCGCCCTCGGTGAAGGCCACCATCGAAGGCGTGGTCCGCGAACCCTCGGAATTTTCGATAACCTTAGCGTCCGATCCTTCCATCACCGCGACACAGGAATTGGTGGTGCCGAGGTCTATGCCAATGACTTTGCCCATCTTTCTTCAGTTCCCATTCTTGAGCGAGCCTTTCGGGCCCAGGTCGGCACCCGAAAAGACCCCCGTGGTCCAACCGCCCATCCCCAATACGTCTCGGGCGGAAATTCTGAACCGTATATAGGAAGGGGTAATTTGCCCTGCAACCGTCAAACCCCCTTGTTTTCCCAAAAAATTTACCCGATCGGTTAACAAAAAGTTGCCGCCTGGGGGCGTCATCGGCCTAGCCGTCATCGGCCAGGCGCAGGCCGGTCATCTGCCAGTTCTGATGGGGGTAGAAGAAATTTCGGTAACTCGCGCGGATATGGCCGGGCGGCGTAACGGCGGATCCACCTTTGAGCACCAGCTGATTGACCATGAATTTGCCGTTGTATTCGCCGACCGCGCCGGCGGCGGGGCGAAATCCGGGATAGGGCCCATAGGCACTGGAGGTCCATTCCCAAACGTCCCCGAACAGCCCACTGACCGCATCGTCCTGCAAGCTTTGCGCAATCGGGTGGAGGTGCCCGGCGGCAAGCAGGTTGGCGCCCTTTTCGGGCGACGGCGCCGCATGTGCCGCCGCCACCTCCCACTCGGCTTCGGTGGGCAGGCGCTTGCCGGCGAAGCGCGCATAGGCATCCGCCTCGTAATAGGTGAGATGGCTTACCGGGGCGGTGGGATCGAGGGGCAGCTCGCCGCCGAGGGTGTATTCCCACCACTCACCGTCGCGACGGCGCCAATAGAGCGGCGCCAATTCCCCTTCGAGATTGCCGGCGCCGCCCTCGACCCAGGCCCAGCCGTCGGCCAGCCACAGGGTCGGTGTTTCATAGCCCCCGCCCTCGATGAAGGCGAGATACTCGGCGTTGGTGACGGCGCGCTGAGCCAGGACAAAATCCCTGACTCGCACACGGTGCCGCGGGGTTTCGTTGTCGAAGGCGAAGCCGTCCCCGTCATGGCCGATCGCATAATCCCCCCCTTCGTGGGCGATGAAACGGGTAAGGCCCGCGCCGGGGGCCCGGCCCTCTCGGCGCGCGGGCAGGTCCTCTCTGTAGGCCGGCGCCAGGGGTTGGCCGCCCAGTGCGTGTTTGATGTCGGTCAGCAGCAACTCCTGATGCTGTTGTTCGTGATGGATGCCGAGTTCGATCAGCGGCGCCGCCGCGGTCCAGACGTCGTCGGCTGCGCTATCGACCAGCCCCACCATCGCCGCATCGACATGGTCCCGGTAAGCATGGACCTCGGTCAACGGCGGACGGGTCAGAAGGCCCCGCTGCGGCCGCGCATGGCGCGGCCCGACGGCCTCGTAATAGGAGTTGAAGATATAGCCGAAGCGGGGATGAAAGGGCGCGTAGCCGGGCGCCAGCGGGAGCAACAGGAAAGTCTCGAAGAACCAGGTGACATGGCCGAGATGCCATTTGCTGGGCGAGGCGTCGTCCATGGACTGGACCTGCTGGTCCTCGGCACTGAGCGGTCGGGCAAGCTCGATGGAGAGCGCCCGGGTTGCCAGGAACGCTTCCTTGAGGCGCGTTCGATCGGGCGCGCCACATTGCGACTCTTCCCCTTGCGGGACCTTGTCCGGATCCAGCGACGTCGCCGCCATGCCCACTCCCCCTCTGCGATCGGCCGCCGACCGACGCGGCTTAGGCTAGACGAGGTCGATGGACGGGGCAAGGGCGGGCCGCCAAAAAGACCCGGGCCGGCCCCGCGATGCGCCGCCGCCCCGGCATTTCGGTAGGATCAGGCCTTGGTGTCGACCGGACCGGAGCCTTCCCGGGACTCTGCTCCGCCCGCGGCTTCGTCGCTTCCGTCAGGTGCTTGTTTGCCGTCGGTTGCCTTGTCCGGCGCGGTTGCGAGGTCCTCGTTGGCGATCGGCGCCTGGACCGTCTCGGGCTTCGGTCCACCCTTGGAGACGCCGACCATGGCGGGCCTGAGAAGCCGGTCGTTCAGGAGATAGCCCGGCTGCACCACCTCGACCACCGTTCCCGACGGTTTGGTCGTGTCCTCGACCTCGAACATCGCCTGGTGGCGGTCGTAATCGAATTCCTCGCCCAATGGGTCCACCTTGACGATGCCGTGGCGTTCCAAGGTGGAAAGCAGTTCGCGTTCGGTCAGCTCCATGCCCGCGGCCAAGGTTTCCAAAGCCGGATTCTCCTTGCGCTCCTCTTGGCTCACGCTGTCGAGGCCACGGCGCAGATTGTCGAGCACCGTGAGGCAGTCGCGGGCGAACGCGGCGATCGCGAACTTGGCCGTGTCCTGGCGCTCCTTTTCGGCACGGCGGCGAAAGTTCTCGAGCTCCGCCGCGGTCCGCAACATCCTGTCGTTGAGCTCCGCCGCGAGCGCCTTGTAATCGGCCTCCGCTTCCTCGCCCTGGGTTTCCCCGGCCTCGTCGACGGGGGATTCCGCAGGATTGTCGCCTTCACTCACGGCGGGGGTATCTTCACGGTTTTTTGTCATGAACGCTCCATAAACTCCAATCGACGGCGAGCCCGCCTCAACCCACCACGCGGCGCAGTATCTTCGAGGTGTAATCCACCATTGGGACGATGCGGGCGTAATTCATCCGGGTCGGGCCGATCACGCCGATGGCCCCGACGATCTGTTCGCTGGAATCGGCGAAGGGCGAGACGACCATGGAGCACCCGGCGTGGCCGAACAGCGCATTGTCGGAGCCGATGAATATCTGTATGCCGTCGGCGATCTGGGTCAGCTCCAATAAGCGCTCCAGGGTTTCCTTGGCTTCCAGCGCCTCGAACAGGTCGCGGACCCGCTCCAGGTCCTCCAGGGCCCTAATGTTGCCGAGCAGGTTGGCTTGGCCGCGGACGATCAGGTAGCCCTGCTGCAGGTTGCCGCCGGACCAGTGGGCGAGACCGCGCTCGACCAAGTCACTGGCCAATGTATCCAATTGCGCGCGGTGGTCCTCGATCTCCGCCATGATCTCCGACCGCGCCTCGGCGATGGTCCGTCCGGCCAGGCGGCGGGTCAGGTAATTGCCGGCATCAACCAAGGCGGAAGCGGGAATGCCGAGCGGGGTCTCGATGATCCGGTTCTCGACCGCCCCGCGCTCCGAGACCATCACCACCAAGACCCGTCCCGTCCCGAGGTTGACGAATTCGATGTGGCGAAGCGGCGCCTCGGTCTTGGGCGCAAGCACGATGGAGGCGCAATTGGACAGCCCCGAAAGCGCCGCCGTGGCCTCGGCCAGCGCCTCCTCGACGCTGCGCCCCGCTCCGGCACAGATGGCTTCGATATCCTTGCGGTCTTCGGCGCTAAGGCCACCGACTTCCAGGATGCCGTTGACGAACAGCTTGAGGCCCGCCTCGGTCGGCATGCGTCCGGCGGAGGTATGGGGCGAAAACAGCAGTCCCGCCTCCTGCAAGTCAGCCATGACGTTGCGGATGGTCGCGGGCGACAGATCGAGGCCGCTCTTGCGCGCAATGGTGCGCGATCCCACCGCCTCGCCGGTTTCCACATAGGTCTCGACGATCAGACGGAAAATTTC
>JAWWBR010000022.1:0-36596 GCA_033720855.1 Alphaproteobacteria bacterium | reverse complement strand
ATGACCCTCGATGAGCTGCGCAATTTCCGTCAACTCGACAGCCGCACCGCGGGACATCCCGAATACGGCGCCGCGCCCGGCATCGAGACCACCACCGGGCCGCTCGGCCAGGGCTTGGGCAACGCCGTCGGCATGGCCATCGCCGAGCGCCACCTGGCGGCGCGCTTCGGCGACGATCTGGTGGACCACTACACCTACGTCATCGCCGGCGACGGCTGCCTGATGGAGGGGATCAGCCACGAGGCCGCTTCCCGTGCCGGCCACCTGCGCCTTTCGCGCCTGATCGTGCTGTTCGACGACAACCACGTGTCCATCGACGGCCCCACCGCGATGGCGGTTTCCGACGATACCCAGAAGCGGTTCGCGGCCTACGGCTGGGACGTGGCCGCCGCCGACGGCCATGACCCGGAGGCCATCGCCGCGGCGATCGCGGCGGCGCGGCAGAGCGACCGCCCCTCGCTGATCGCCCTGCGCACCACCATCGGCTTCGGCGCCCCCAGCAAGCAGGGCACCGCCGCCACCCACGGTGCGCCGCTCGGCGCCGAGGAGGTGGCGGCGACGCGCGAGGCGCTGGGCTGGAGCGCGGCGCCGTTCGAGATCCCCGACGACGTCCTGGCAGCGTGGCGCGCGGCCGGCGCCCGCGGGGCGGACGATCGCGCCGCCTGGGCGGCCCGCCTGGAGGCGGCGCCGGCGGAAACGCGAGCCCGGTTCGAGAGCGCCATCGCCGGCGACCTTCCGGCCGGTTTCGACGATGCGCTCGCGACCTATGCCGAGGCCGTCGCCGCGGCGGCCCCCAATTGGGCGACCCGCAAGGCCTCCCAGGAGGCGCTGGAGGTGTTTACCGAGATGGTGCCGGAGATGGTCGGCGGGTCCGCCGATCTCACCGGCTCCAACAACACCAAGACCAAGGTCGAAGAGGTCCTCGACGGCGACAATTTCGGCGGCCGGTTCATCCATTACGGCGTGCGCGAGCACGGCATGGCGGCGGCCATGAACGGCATGGCATTGCATGGCGGCATCATCCCCTATAGCGGCACGTTCCTGATCTTCACCGATTACTGCCGGCCCTCGATCCGGCTCTCGGCCCTGATGGGGGTTCGCGTGATCTACGTCATGACCCACGATTCCATCGGCCTCGGCGAGGACGGGCCGACCCATCAGCCGATCGAACATCTGATGAGCCTGAGGGCGATGCCCAACCTGCTGGTTTTCCGCCCCGCCGATGCGGTGGAGACCGCGGAATGCTGGGCGCTGGCGTTGCGCGAGAAGGACCGTCCTTCGGTGATTGCGCTGACGCGCCAGACCGTGCCGCCGGTGCGCACCGGGGCGGGCGAGGGCAACCGCTCGGCCGAGGGCGCCTATGTCCTGGCCGCCGCACCTTCGGGGACGCCCGCCGTCAGCCTGCTGGCCACCGGTTCCGAGGTTGGCGTCGCGCTGGCCGCGCGCGAGCTGCTCCTGGCCGAGGGCATCGAGACGGCGGTGGTGTCGATGCCGTGCTGGGAACTGTTCGACCGGCGCCCCGCCGCGGAGCGCGAGGCGGTTCTCGGCGGCGATGCCGTGCGCGTCTCCGTCGAGGCCGGGGCGGTGTTCGGCTGGGAACGTTATGTCGGCCCCGGCGGCGGTTCGGTGGGCATGACCGGCTTCGGCAAATCGGCGCCGGCCGGCGACCTGTTCGAGAATTTCGGTATCACCGCCGAGGCGGTGGCCGCCAAGGCCAAGGCGTGTCTCGGGCAGTGAGAGGCCCCGAGGCACTGGACACTCACCACGGGAGATAATCATGCCGACACGGGTCGCGATCAACGGGTTCGGGCGCATCGGGCGCCTCGTTCTTCGGGCCATCCATGAGCAGAATCGCAAGGATCTCGAGGTCGTCGCCATCAACGACCTGGGCTCCATCGAAACCAATGCGCACCTGCTGAAATACGATTCGGTCCACGGTCCCTTCCCGGGCCGGGTGCGCCCCACCAAGACCGGCATCAATTTCGGGCGCGGCGCGGTTCCGGTCCTGGCCGAGCGCGATCCCGCCAATCTCCCCTGGGAGCGGCTCGAGGTCGATGTCGCGCTCGAATGCACCGGCCTCTTCACCAAGCGCGAGGCGGCGTCCAAGCATCTGGAGGCCGGCGCCAAGCGCGTGCTCATCTCGGCCCCGGCATCGGGCGAGGACATCACCGTGGTCAACGGCGTCAACCACAAGCGCCTGCGCAAGAGCCACCGCATCATCTCCAACGCGTCCTGCACCACCAACTGCCTGGCGCCGGTGGCCTTCGCCCTGCACCGCGCGGTCGGCATCCAGCGCGGGTTCATGACGACGATCCATTCCTACACCGGGGATCAGCGCCTCCACGATACCCTGCACGGGGATCTCAGGCGCGCCCGGGCGGCGGCCCAGAACATGATCCCCACCTCCACCGGCGCCGCCAAGGCGGTGGGCCTGGTCCTGCCCGATCTCGCCGGCAAGCTCGACGGCACCGCGGTGCGGGTGCCGACCATCAACGTCTCCCTGGTGGACCTCACCTTCGTGCCGAAGAAGCGGACCACGGCCGAAGAAATCAACCGAGCCATCGTCAGGGCCGCCGACGGGCCGCTCAAGGGCATCCTCGCCTATACCGACGAACCTCTGGTGTCGGGCGATTTCAACCACAACCCGGCGAGTTCCATCTTCGATCTCGCCGAGACCCAGGTGATCGAAGGCCGCTTCGTCCGGGTGCTCAGCTGGTACGACAACGAGTGGGGCTTCTCCAACCGCATGGTCGATGTCGCCGCCATGGTCGGGAAGCTCGGCTAGGCGACCCATAGCCGATCGAGCCATGGATCCCGGCGCGACCGTTTTCAACACCCTGGACGACGTCGAGGTCGCCGGCAAGCGGGTGCTGGTCCGTGTCGACCTCAATGTTCCGGTCAAGGACGGCAAGGTCGGCGACATGACCCGCATCGAGCGGGTCGCCCCGACCATCGCCGAACTCGCCGACAAGGGCGCCCGCGTCGTCGTCATCAGCCATTTCGGCCGGCCTCAGGGCGCATGGGTGGACGACCTTTCCCTGGCCCCCATGGCCGCGGCCCTGGCGGAGGTCCTCGGCCGCCCCGTGGCCTTCGCCGCCGACTGCATCGGCGCGCCGGCGGCGGCGGTGGTCGGCGGGCTCGAGCCCGGCGGGATCGCGCTGTTGGAGAATCTCCGCTTTCACCCCGGCGAAGAGGCCAATGATGTCGCCTTTGCCGAGGCCCTGGCGGCGCTGGGGGAGATCTATGTGGACGATGCGTTTTCCGCCGCCCACCGCGCCCATGCCTCGCTCGAGGCCATCACCCATCACCTTCCCGCCTTCGCCGGGCGCTTGATGCAGGCCGAATTGGAGGCCTTGCGCGGCGCCTTGGAGGCCCCCGAGCGGCCGGTCGCCGCGATCGTCGGCGGCGCCAAGGTCTCGACCAAGATCGATGTCCTCGTCAACCTCACAGGCCGGGTCGACAAGCTGGTGATCGGCGGCGGCATGGCCAATACCTTTCTCCATGCCGCGGGCATGGACGTGGCCCGGTCGTTGTGCGAGCGCGACATGGCCGACACCGTCGCCGAGATCCGCGCCCAAGCCGCTTCCAGCGGCTGCGAGATTCTGCTGCCCGTGGATGCGGTGGTGGCGCCGGGGCTGGAGGCGGGCGCCGAGGCCCGCACGGTTCCCACCGACGGGGTGCCCCAGGACGCGATGATCCTCGATATCGGCGCGGCGTCGGTGGACATGTTGGTCGCCGCCCTGGGCGGATGCCGGACGGTGGTCTGGAACGGCCCCCTTGGCGCCTTCGAATACCCCCCTTTCGATGCGGGCACCGTGGCGGTGGCGAAATCCGTCGCCGCGGCGACCCGCGCGGGGTCGATGCTCTCGGTGGCCGGCGGCGGGGATACCGTGGCGGCCCTGGCCGCCGCCGGCGTCGCCGCCGACTTTTCCTATGTCAGCACCGCCGGCGGAGCGTTCCTGGAATGGCTCGAGGGAAAGGCGCTTCCCGGTGTCATCGCCCTGGTGCGGGCGGCTAGCTGACGACCCGATCCTTGGGCAGGGTGATCGTCAGCCGGGTGCCCTCGCCCGGCCTGCTGTCGAGGCGCAGGCGTCCGCCGTGGGCCTCGACCAAGGCCTGGCTCAGGGGCAGGCCGAGGCCGGTGCCTTCGAAGCGCCGGGCCAGGGAATTTTCGACCTGGCCGAAGGGCGTCAACGCGGTCGGGATGTCCTCCTTGCGCATGCCGATGCCGGTGTCTTCGATGGTGACGGTGAATTCCCCGTTTTTCCGGAGGCCGGTGGCGATGGTGACGGTCCCGCCCGAGGGCGTGAATTTCACGGCATTGGAGATGAGGTTGATCAGGATCTGCCGCAGTTTCGTCTGATCGGCCCGAATGGTGCAGCCCGGTTCCCTCGGTTCGGTTTTGACCTCGACGCCTGCGGCCGCCGCTTGTTTGATGAACAGCCGAACGGCGGCGCGGATCTCTTGGTCGACGTGAAGGTCTTCCTCGTGAAGCTCGATCCGGCCGGCCTCGGCCTTGGACACCTCGAGGATATCGTTGATCACGTCAAGCAGATGGCGGCTTGAATCGATGATATCGCTCACGTATTCGAGGTAACGGGGGTTGGCGATCGGGCCGAGGCTTTGTTCGCGCATGATCTCGGAAAACCCGATGATGGCGTTGAGGGGCGTGCGCAACTCGTGACTCATATTGGCGAGAAACAAACTCTTCGAGCGGCTCGATTGTTCAGCCAGTTCCTTCGCCGCGCGCAGGGTCTCCTCCCGCGCCTTCATCTCGGTGACGTCTGAGACGATCGTCACCACCCCGTGGGTCTCGGTCGAGCGCCCACTGATCCGGAACCAGCGCCCATCGGCGGTCTCCAGGTCGGCGCTGGCCTCGCCCAGCGCCTTGGTCCGCGGCCACAGGGCAAGCCAGGCTTCCGATGCGCCGTCCCGGGACAGGAACAGATCCCGATCGGCCGCCGCTTCGATGACGGTACGAAACGGCCTTCCCGCCGCCAGCATGTCGGGGGTTGCCCGGAAATATTCGCCGAAGCGGTTGTTGACGAGCACCAGTTCGCCGGCCGAATCGAACAGCGCGAACCCGTCGGAAATGGTCTCGATCGCGGAGGCCAGCTGTTCCTGCGACATGCTCGCGACCTTGCGTGCCTCGGTCATGCGGGTGATATCGTTGGCGATACCCCGGTAACCGCTGAACTGGCCGTCTTGGTCGAAGCGGGGGAGGCCGCTCAGCCTGAAGTGGCGATGCGAGCCGTCGGCCAGGGTGATGGTGAAAGCGGTATTCCGAAAGGGCGATCTGTTGCCGGGACGGAGCGGCGTCTCGCCCTCGCCGCGGGCCTCGTCTCCCGAATGGCCGAGGGCCGACAATTGCCGTCCCAGAAGTTCCCGGGGGTGCATATCGAGGGCCTCGGAGACCCGGGGCGAAACGTAAGTCAGTCGAAAGTCCGCATCGGTCTCCCACAGCCATCCCGGGACCAGGCGCGAGATATCGTCGAACCGTTCCCGGGCGACCAGGACCTCCCGCCGGGCCGAGACGTCGAGGGTATCCTCGGTGTAAATTCCGCACACGGCGACAATAGTGCCGGCCTCGTCGCGGACGGGAAAATGGTCCGATAGGAAAAACCGCTCGCCATCGCCGGTCTTCAGGGTGTCCCGATGGCCGCGGCTCGCCCCCTCTGTGGTCACCCGGGCGATGACCTCGTTCAAGGGAAAGATCGGGGTCAGGGGGTCTGCCGCGGCCGGAGCGAGGTCGCGGTAGCGGCGATTGGCGTGGGTGATCGTACCGTCGAGCCCCGCGACGTAAGTCGGCCGGGCGTCGGCAAGAGCGGCGAGCGCGCGGGTTGGGATGTGATCGGTGTCCGCCCCATTTTTGGGGGCGCCCGCATCGGCGGTTTCGCCGCAACGGCCGTGCCGCACCAGGCTGGTGACTATGCCTGCTGTTTCTCCCTCGGCGGCGGTCATCACGGCCGTCCCGAACCGTCCGGTTTTTCGGGGTCGTCGGACGCGGGCGTCTCATCCTCGCTTGCGGACAGGATGCGCACGGCGTCGAGATAGCCGGGATCGCGCTGCCATCGGCTCAACATCCTACGGGCCGATTCCAGCCGCACGCGATCATAGATTTCGAGAACGCGGTTCAGTTCCCCCGGCCTCACAGTCCGCTCGCCGCCTCGCGCCTTGCGCGTGAGCATGAACATTGTCGCGAAGTCGGCCTTGGCAATCTCCAGCGCCCGGCAGACGACGGCGAGAGCTTCTCCGCCGGGTTCGAACAGGATGCGCTGAAGCAGTCTCAACCTGAGGCCCGAGCGTCTGGCGAACAGGGCTTCGAACAGAGGGATCTCGCCTTGGCGGAGGATGCGGACCATCAATTCCGAGGTGATGTGGTCCGATTCGGCCATATGCTTGGCGAGTTCCTGGGCCTTGCCGATGTCGATGCCCGCTTCGCTCTCGCGCGCGGCGATCTCGTTCACCGTGGTGTCCAGGTTCTCGTCCAGCTCCCAGGGATCGATGTCGAAATGCTCGGTGACGTATTTGCGCAGGGCCGCCGAAACCCACCAGTACATGCTTTTGGCCAGTTGCGGGTCGAGGTCCGGGCGCTTGAGCAGCGGATTCTGGTAGCTGTCCACCCGTTTCGACTGTTCCACCAGGTATTCCATGGTGGTCCGGGAGATCCGCGCATTGGGGTTTTCCAAAAGCGCCTTGATCACGTCCTCGTCGCCGCTTTCGACCAGGGCGGTGGAGACGTCCTCGCTGATGCTGCGGCGCAGGGCGATGGAAAGCTGATGCTGAAGGGTGCGGTGGTGGATGATCTCGATGAGGTCCAGGTCGCACAGCAGTTCGCTTTTCACCAGGATCGGATGCGCGACCTCGATGTCGTCATTGGCGAGCAAGACGACCAGTTCGTGGGGGATGTTCTCAAACGAGGCCAGTTTGTTGGAGAGCTCGCGGCGCACCGACATCTCGGCATCGTGGATGAGCTGCCGCAGGATGTCCGACATCAATGCGCGTTCGTGGTCGGTCAGGACCTCGCTGCGTTCCGCGAACAGGTCGGTGACGGTGCTGGCGAGCGTCGCCCGCCCGGCCGCCGTCTTGTCCCGCGCCATTTCAAGAAGCGCTTCGTATTCGTCCTTGTGGTTCTCGTCGCTCATGGGAATCGGCGCAGCTCATCCGCCGCGGTTAACGGGCCTCCGGCAAAAATCGGCTCCATTTAGGCGGCATTGAGCTTAATCTTTAGTAAATGGTCGACGACCCTTCCCCGTGTTAACACACTGTTAATTCAGAAAAAATAACATGCCCGCCGCGGTCGCCCCGAGGCCCGGGACACGCCCCGCCGAGGCGGGCGGCCACATTCGAGCTAGGATGAAGACATTCCATGCAGATCTCGCCCACCGCCCAGCTTCTCCACGCCCTCGCCTCGATCCCGGCTCAGGCCGGCACCACCGCCCAACCCCCAACCGCCCCAGGCAATCCAGCGCCGCCGGCCGAACCTCCGGCGCTCGCCGCCGCCGCCAAGGTGTTGGCGGCGCGCCAGGGGGCCGCGCTCGAACCCAGCCCGACGCCGGCTCCCGCGCCCTTGCCGGCAGAAGATCAGGTGCCCAAGAACCTTCCCCGCGGCAGCGTCGTGAACATCGTCGTCTGACGCCGCCATGGCGCGCGAGCGCCCTGGATCCGACCTCAAATCTTGTATCGGCGTGCCGAGACGTTCAACATGTCTTCCATGAGCATGCCGCCGAAGACGCCCACGCCGGACGCCGGACCGAGGGTCGAGGACATCCCCGAAGGGGATGACCGGACGCGGTTGATCTGTCCCGATTGCGGTTTCATCCACTACGAAAACCCGAAAATGGTGGTTGGCGCCGTGGTGCGGGCGGGCGACCGCATCCTCCTGTGCCGGCGCGCCATCGCGCCGCGGATGGGGTTCTGGACCCTACCGGCGGGCTATCTGGAGCTCAACGAGGCGCCCGACGAAGGCGCCCGCCGAGAGGCCTGGGAAGAAGCCTTCGCCAAGATCGAGATCGAGAGCCTGCTCGCGATCTACAGCATTCCCCGGCTCAGTCAGGTGCAGCTTATCTATCGCGCGCGGCTGATGGACGAGGCGATCAAGCCGGGCATCGAGAGCCAGGCGGTGGCGCTGTTCCGCTGGGATGAGATTCCCTGGGGCGAGATCGCCTTTCCCACCGTGCGCTGGGCGCTTCATCACGATCGTGAAATCGGCGCCGCCAAGATTTTCGAACCGCGGACCAATATCACCGACGACCCCGGCCTTCCTCAAGGGTGATCGCCGGGTCCGTCGCCGGTCTCCAATCCCAGCAGGGACCGCGCGAAGTCGCCGGCCGTGAACGGCTGCAGGTCCTCGAGACCCTCGCCGACACCGATGGCGTGCACCGGAAGCCCGAACCGATCCGCCAAGGCCACCAGCACGCCGCCTTTGGCCGAGCCGTCGAGCTTGGTCACCACCAGCCCGGTGACGTTGGTGATATCGCGGAAGATCTCCGCCTGGGCATGGGCGTTCTGTCCGGTGGTCGCGTCGAGCACCAGCAGCGTGTCATGGGGCGCCCCGGCGTCGAGCTTCCGCACCACGCGAATGATCTTCTCCAGTTCCGCCATGAGGTCGGCCTTGTTGTGCAGGCGGCCGGCGGTGTCGACCAGCAGCACGTCGATACCGTCTTGACGGGCGGCGGAGAGCGCATCGAAGGCGACCGCGGCGGCATCCTTGGCATCGGCGGATCCGAAAAACCGCGCCCCCGCCCGCTCCGCCCAGATCTGGAGCTGCTCGACCGCCGCCGCCCGGAAGGTATCGCCCGCCGCCACCATCACCGTGTGGCCTTGGCCCTTGAGGACATAGGCGAGCTTGCCGATGGTGGTGGTCTTGCCGCTCCCGTTGACGCCGACGACGAGGATCACGTGGGGTTTGCGTGTTGGGTCGATTTCGAGCGGTATGGCGACCGGCCGCAGGATCTCCTCGATCTCCTCGGCCAAGGCTTCGGTCACCGCGTCACCGTCTTCCGCGCCGCGACCCGGGCCCGCGCGGTCCCTGACCGCCTGCGTCAGCTTGGCCGCCGTCGCCGGCCCGAGGTCGGACAGGATCAGAAGATCCTCGAGCTCCTCGGCCGTGGCGGCGTCGAGCTTGCGGCCGGCGAAGATCGCGGAAAGCCCGTCGGCCAAGGCCGTGCGTGAGCGTCTGAGTCCGGTGCTGAGGCGTGAGAGCCAGCCGCCCTGGGCCATCGTCATGGCAGGACCCGGCCCTTGAGGCGCCCGGCGGCGGCCCCGGTAATGCGCACCGGGACGACACTGCCGGTCGCCGCGGCGCCCTCGAGATCGATATGGGCGTAGCGGTCGCTGCGCCCCACGCCGGGCTGCTCGATCAGCGCCGTTTCGAGGCCGCCGATGCAGCTCTCGAGGAAGCGGTCGCGCGCCGCTTCGCCGGCCTCGCGCAGGCGCTTGGCGCGGGCCTTGACGACCGGACCGGGGACGGCCGGCATCCGGGCCGCCGGGGTGCCGGGGCGCGCCGAGAAGGGGAAGACGTGGAGCCAGGTCAGGCGCGCATCGTCGATCAGGGCAAGGGTGGATTCGAACATCTCGTCGCTCTCGGTGGGGAATCCCGCGATCAGGTCGGCGCCGAAGACGATTCCGGGCCGGGCCGCTTGCACCGCCCGGCAGAACTCCACCGCTTGCGCGCGGCTGTGCCGCCGCTTCATGCGCTTGAGGATGATGTCGTCGCCGGCCTGCAGGCTGAGGTGCAGGTGCGGCATGATCCGGGCCTCCCCGGTGATCAGGTCAAACAGCGCATCGTCGACCTCGGCGACGTCGAGCGACGACAGCCTGAGGCGCTCCAAACCGGGCACCAGATCGAGCAGCCGGCGCACCATGTCGCCCAGGCGCGGCCGGCCGGGCAAATCGGCGCCGTAGCCGGTCAGATCGACGCCGGTCAGGACGATCTCGCGGTAGCCGGCGGAGACCAGGTGATCGGCCTGGCGCACCACCTCGCCGATGGGGGCCGAGCGCGAATTGCCCCGCCCGAAGGGGATGATGCAGAAGGTGCAGCGATGATCGCAGCCTTGCTGCACCTCGACGAAGGCGCGCGCCCGGCCCTCGAACCCCTCCACCAGATGCGGCGCCGTCTCGCGCACTTCCATGATGTCCGAAACCTTGAGCCGCGGGCCGCCGGCGCCGAGCGCCTTGAACGTCTCGGCGGCGAGCTTTTCCGCATTGCCGATGACGTGGTCGACCTCGGCCATCGCGGCAAAGGCGCCGGGATCGATCTGTGCGGCGCAGCCGGTGACGATGATCTTGGCCTCCGGCGCCTCGCGCCGGGCGCGGCGGATCGCCTGGCGGGATTGGCGTTCGGATTCGCGGGTGACGGCGCAGGTGTTGACGATCACCGCATCCTCGAGCCCCGCGCTCTCGGCATGGGCGCGCATGACCTCGGCCTCGAAGGCGTTGAGCCTGCAGCCGAAGGAGACGATCTTGGGGGCGGGGCCGGCGGTGCGGGGCGCACGCCTGGCGGTAGAACCCGCGGCGGTCTTGACCGTCATGCCGCGCTCCCGTTCAACAGGGCCGGGGCGATGCGCCCGGTAAAGGCGACGGCGATGGGGCCGGTCATCAGGACGTGGTCGTCCTCGCCGCGCCACTCGACCAGCAGCTCGCCGCCGTCGAGAACGCAGGTCGCCCCCCGCTCGACGAGGCCCCGCCTGGCGCCGTTGACGACCGCGGCGCAGGCGCCCGTCGCGCAGGCCGCGGTCAGCCCCGCGCCACGCTCCCAAACCCGGAGCCTGAGGCGGTCGGGCGCGAGGATCTGGGCGAAGCCGATATTGGCGCGCTCGGGGAAGAGCGGGTCATGCTCGAGCCCGGGGCCGATGGCGGGGATGTCGATGGCATTCAGGTCTTCGACGAAGAAGGTCGCGTGCGGATTGCCCATGGAACACGCCGCCGGGTCGGAGACCGGGCCGGCGGCGAGGGGGAGATGCAGGGTATCGACGTCCTCGGCCAGGGGAATGTCTTGCCAGCGGGTTCCAGGCGGCCCCATGTCGACGGTTATGCCGCCGGGCGCACCCTGACCGACCAGGATCCCGGCGTCGGTCTCGATCACCGCTTCGTCGGTGCCGTTCTCGGTCATCAACAGCGCCGCGACGCAGCGCGTGGCGTTGCCACAGGCCGCAGATTCGCCGCCGTCGGCGTTGCGGATCGACATGAAGGCCTCGGCGTCGCGGCTCTTCGCCCGGCCGAGCACGATCAGCTGGTCGCAGCCCACCCCGGTGCGCCGATCGGCGATGCGCCGCGCCGCATCGGCGCCGATCTCGACCGCGTTGCCGCGCCCGTCGATGATCACGAAATCGTTGCCGAGCCCGTGCATCTTGATGAAAGGCAGTCCGTCCATACGCCGCCTTATATGGCGGCGGGGCGGGCGATGGCAATGGGATTCGGCCGAGGCCCGAGGCCCGGCGCCCGCCGGCCCGCGCCCGCCATCGGCCGCCGCCGCCGGGGGTGATCGGCGAAGGGGGGGCAAAACCAAGCCGCAAACGGGTTGCCCGGGCTCGCCGAAACGCGCCCGGACGCGCCGGGAGCGGCGTCCTCGAACCGGCGCGGAACCGAGAGGGCCCTTGACTTTTCGGGCCCGAGCGCCCTAAATTCCGCGCGCTCCGGAACCCCCTGTTCTGAGAGCTTCCCGGGTGGTCCGGGAGGTCCGCCAGCCCGCGAGTTTTCGCGCACTGGCGCCCTTGGTGTTTGATGATTGCCGAAGACGGATTTTTGCCGCCATGTTCGAGACCCTGGGCAATAGGCTTAACGAGGTCTTCACCCGTCTGACCCGCAAGGGGGTCTTGCAGGAAGCCGACGTGACCGAGGCCCTGCGCGAGGTCCGCGTCGCGCTGCTCGAGGCCGATGTCGCCCTGCCCGTGGTCAAGGACTTCCTCGACGCGGTGCGCGAGAAGGCGGTCGGGGAAACCGTGATCCGCTCGGTCACCCCGGGCCAGATGGTGGTGAAGATCGTCCAGGACGAGCTGACCGCGCTGCTCGGCGGCGAGGGCAGGGAGCTCAATCTCGCCGCCTCGCCGCCGGCGGTGATCCTGATGGTCGGCCTGCAGGGCTCCGGCAAGACGACCACGGCGGCCAAGATCGCCGCCCGGCTCACCGGGCGCTCGAACAAAAAGGTGCTGATGGCCTCGCTCGACACCGCGCGCCCGGCGGCGCAGGAACAGCTCGCCATCCTCGGGCGTCAGGCGGGCATCCCGACCCTGCCCATCGTCGCCGGCCAGTCCGCGCCCGACATCGCCCAAAGGGCGCTCGCCTCGGCGCGCCTCGAAGGCTACGACGTCGTCATCCTGGATACCGCCGGCCGCCTTGCGGTGGACGAGGAGATGATGGCCGAGGCGGCCGAGATCCACGCCCTTGCCGGTCCCGTCGAGACCCTTCTGGTGGCCGACGCCATGACCGGCCAGGACGCGGTCAATACCGCGCGCGCCTTCGCCGAACGCGTCGACGTTACCGGCATCGTGCTGACCCGGGTGGACGGCGATGCGCGGGGCGGCGCCGCGCTGTCGATGACCAGGGTCGCCGGCGTCCCCATCAAGTTGATGGGTACCGGCGAGCAGCTGGACGCGCTGGAGGATTTCCATCCCGAACGGGTGGCCTCGCGCATCCTCGGCATGGGCGACATCGTCAGCCTGGTGGAGAAGGCGGCCGAGCAGGTCGACCGCGAGGAGGCCGAAAAGCTCGCCGCCAAGATGGCCAAGGGCAGCTTCGATCTCGACGACATGGCGGACCAGCTGCAGAAACTCACGAAAATGGGGGGCCTCCAGGGCATGATGGGGATGTTGCCCGGTGCCCGGGACGTCCAGTCCCAGCTCGCCAAGGCCAATCTCGACGACAAGGTGATCGGCCGCCAGATCGCCATCATCCGTTCGATGACGGCGGCGGAGAAACGCAACATCCGGCTCCTCAACGGCTCGCGGAAACGGCGTATCGCCGCCGGGTCCGGCACCCAGGTCCAGGACGTCAACCGCGTCGTCAAGCAGTACCGGGAAATGAGCAAGATGATGAAAAAGGTCGGCAAGCTCGGCAAGAAGGGCCTCGCCAGGGCGGGGTTTCCGGGGATGCCGCCGGGCGGAATGCCCCCGGGCGGCATGCCGCCGGGGATGGGGCCCTTCGGGCGATAGGATAACGTGCCCGGGGCGGGCGGTGCCCGGCTCGGCAGCGAAAGTGAGCTTTGGAATCATGAATTCGGACGGAGTTTTGAAAGGAAGCAGAACAGCATGGCATTGAAGATCCGCCTGTCGCGGGGCGGGGCCAAGAAGCGGCCCTTCTACCGCATCGTCGTCGCCGATTCCCGGAAGCCCCGGGACGGCCGCTTCATCGAACGCGTCGGCCATTACGATCCGATGCTGCCCAAGGGCGACCCAAAGCGGGTGGTGCTCAACGAGGAACGGGTCCGCCATTGGCTCGGCCAGGGCGCCCAGCCGAGCCATCGCATCGCCCTGTTCCTGAGCCAGGTGGACATCGTCCCCAAGCCGGCCATCCCGGAGCAGACCAAGCAGCACCTGCCCCGGGCCAAGACCTTGGAGCGGATCAAGGCGGCGGAGGAAGCCGCCGCCGCCGCGGCCGAAGCGGCCGCCGCCGAGGCGGCATCGGCCGAGGAGGCGCCCGCGGAGGACGCTCCGGCAGAGGACGCTCCGGCAGAGGACGCTCCAGCTGCGGAGGCTCCGGCAGAGGAAGCCCCGGCAGAGGAGGCCGCCGCCGAGGAAGCCCCGGCAGAGGAAGCTCCAGCCGAGGACACGGGCGAAGAGGACAAGACGGAAGAGACGGAAGAGAAGGAAGAGAGGGAGAAGAGCGAGTAGGACCGCAAGAGCCGCGGCGCGGGCGCGTGATCCATGGGCAGGGAAGACGACTGGGTGTGTCTCGGCGTCATCACCCGGCCCCACGGGGTCCGGGGCCTGGTCCGCATCCGCCCGTTCACCGATGCCGCCGAGGCCGTCGCCGCCTATGGGCCGTTGACCGATCCCAAGAGCGGCCGCCTGTTCGAGGTTTCGGTGGTCAATGTGACGAAAGGCGTGGTGACGGCGCGAATCGAAGGCGTCGAGGACCGGGATCAGGCGGCGGCATTGAAGGGAACGGAGCTGTGCGTGGCGCGCGCCAGCCTGCCGGAGCCGGAAGACGCGGAGGAGTATTACCACCACGACATCATCGGGCTTGCGGCCGTCGACCGCGATGGCGCGGCCCTGGGTCAGGTGGTGGGGGTGGAGAATTACGGGGCCGGCGATCTGCTCGAGCTCCGCATGCCGGAGGGCAAGGTGGCGTTGGTGCCGTTCACCCGCGACTGCGTTCCGGTGGTGGACGTGAAAGGCGGCCGGGTGGTGATCGATCCCTTGGCCGGACTGTTTGAGAAAGAGGACGGCGCCGGAAACGGCGGTGAAGAGAACGGATGAGCACGGCGATGGGAAACGGCCCCTGGACGGCCACCGTGGCGACCCTGTTCCCGGAGATGTTCCCGGGGCCGCTCGGCTGCTCGCTCGCCGGCCGGGCGCTCGCCGACGGCCGCTGGCGCCTCGAGACCGTGGATATCCGCGCATTCGCCACCGACCGGCACCGCACGGTGGACGATGCGCCCTTCGGCGGCGGCGCGTCGATGGTGATGAAGCCCGATGTGGTCGATGCGGCGATGGCGGCGGCGACCGCGGTTTGCCCCGAGGCGCCGGCCCTCTATCTCAGCCCGCGGGGCCGGTTGCTGGACCAGGCGCGGGTGCGCGCGCTCGCCGAAGGCCCGGGCGTGACGGTCTTGTGCGGCCGCTACGAGGGGGTCGACGAACGCGTCATCGAGGCCCGCGGCCTGGAAGAGGTGAGCATCGGCGATTTCGTCCTGTCCGGGGGCGAGCCCGCGGCCATCGTCCTGATCGATTCCTGCGTGCGGCTCTTGGCCGGGGTGCTGGGCAATGCCGAGAGCCTCGCCGAGGAGAGTTTCGCGGAGGGATTGCTCGAATACCCCCATTACACCCGCCCCCAGAGCTGGGCCGGCCGGGAGGTGCCCGAGGTGCTGGTATCGGGCCACCATGAGAAGGTCCGGGCCTGGCGGCGCCGGCAGATGGAGACGGTCACCCAAGCTCGCCGGCCCGATCTCTGGGATCGCCATCTCGCGCGCCGGGCCAAGCCGGCGAAGAAAACCAAGGTTTAATCGAGACCGCCGGGCCGAGCCCGGTGGCGCAATGCAAGGAAGTGAGACATGAACATAATCGAGAAGCTCGATGCCAAGGAAGTCGAACGGCTGGCCGCCGAGCGCGGTGTCCCCGATTTCGGGCCCGGCGACACCGTGCGCGTCAGCGTCAAGGTGGTCGAGGGCACCCGCGAGCGGGTGCAGGCCTTCGAAGGGGTCTGCATCGCCCGCAAGAACGCCGGGGTGAACTCGGCCTTCACGGTGCGCAAACTGTCCTATGGCGAGGGCGTCGAAAGGGTCTTTCCGCTGTTTTCGCCGAACATCGTCGAGATCGAGGTCAAGCGCCACGGCGCCGTGCGCCGCGCCAAGCTCTATTATCTGAGGGGGCGCACCGGCAAACGCGCCCGCATCGCCGAACGCGTGACCCGGCGCCCCGGCGAGGCGGCCGAGACCGAGGTGGCCGCGGCGTCGGATCTGCCGGTGGACGAGATCGAGGTGGCGGCCGCGGCCCCTGTCGAAGAGGCGCCCGCGGCCGACACGCCAGGGGCCGAGACGCCCGCGGCCGGCGGCGAGGATGGCGCCAAAAAGGACGACAAGGACTGAGCCACCGCACCACCCGCTAGTCCGGCAACCAACAGACGAGGACACCATGGCCGCGCCGAAGACGCTGTTCGACAAGATCTGGGACAGTCACGTCGTCCGCCGAGACGAGGACGGCACCTGCCTTTTGTATATCGACCGACACATGGTGCACGAGGTGACCAGTGCCCAGGCCTTCGAGGGGTTGCGGCTCTCCGGGCGCAAGGTGCGCCGTCCCGACGCCACCCTGCTGGTGGCCGATCACAACGTCCCCACCACCGACCGCGGCCAGCCCATCGCCGATGAGGACTCGCGCATCCAGGTCGAGACCCTGGAGAAGAACGCCGCCGAATTCGGCCTGCCCTATATTCCCTTGACCGATGCGCGCCAGGGGATCGTCCACATCATCGGCCCCGAGCAGGGCTTCACCCAGCCCGGCATGACCATCGTCTGCGGCGATTCCCATACCGCCACCCACGGCGCCTTCGGGGCGCTGGCCTTCGGCGTCGGCACCTCAGAGGTCGAGCACGTTCTCGCCACCCAGACGATGATCCAGAAGCCGGCCAAGAACATGCGCATCACCGTGACCGGCAGCCCCCATCACGGCGTGTCCGCCAAGGACATCATCCTCGCCATCATCGGCAAGATCGGCACCGCCGGCGGTACCGGCCATGTCATCGAATACGCCGGCGAGGCCATCCAGGCGCTTTCCATGGAAGGGCGCATGACCGTCTGCAACATGTCGATCGAGGGCGGCGCCCGGGCCGGATTGGTGGCGCCCGACGAGACCACCATCGCCTATCTGAAGGGCCGTCCCATGGGGCCCAGGGAGGACGAATGGGAGGCCGCCGTCGCCTATTGGCGCAGCCTGCCGTCGGACGAGGGCGCGACCTACGATACCGAGGTGAGCTTGTCGGCGGCGGATATCGAGCCCCTGGTCACCTGGGGCACCAGCCCCGAGGACGTGCTGCCGGTGACCGGCGCGGTGCCCGACCCGGCGACGGCGCGCGACGAAGGCAAGCGGCGGTCGATGGAGCGCGCACTCGAATACATGGGCCTCGAAGCCGGCACCAGGCTGACCGACATTCCGATCCAGACCGCGTTCATCGGCTCGTGCACCAACGGCCGCATCGAGGACCTGCGCGCCGCCGCCGCCATCGCCAAGGGCCGCAAGGTGGCCGAAGGCGTCCGCGCCCTGGTGGTGCCGGGCTCGGGCCTGGTCAAGAAGCAGGCGGAAGACGAAGGGCTGGATGCGGTGTTCCTCGAAGCCGGGTTCGAATGGCGCGAGGCGGGCTGCTCCATGTGCCTGGCCATGAACCCCGACAAGCTGGCGCCGGGCGAGCGTTCGGCCTCGACCTCCAACCGCAATTTCGAGGGCCGTCAGGGCCCCGGCGGACGCACCCACCTGATGAGCCCGGCGATGGTCGCCGCCGCCGCCATCAAGGGGCGCATCAGCGACGTCCGCGACTTCGACTGAGGATCAGGGATTATGGAAAAATTCACCACGCTGACCGGCATCGCCGCGCCGTTGCCCATGATCAACGTCGATACCGACAAGATCATCCCCGCCAAATGGCTCAAGACGATCAAGCGCACCGGCCTCGGCCCGGCGCTGTTCGAGGCCATCCGCTATCGCCAGGACGGCTCCGAGGACCCCGATTTCGTCCTCAACAAGGAGCCCTACCGCAAGGCCGAGATCCTGGTGACGGGCGAGAATTTCGGCTGCGGCTCCTCGCGCGAGCACGCGGTCTGGGCGCTCAACGGCTTCGGCTTCCGCTGCGTCATCGCCCCCGATTTCGCCGACATCTTCTACTCCAACGCCTTCAAGAACGGCATGCTGCTCATCAAGCTGCCCCAGGAGGAGGTGGACAAGCTGATGGAGGATGCGGAAAAGGGCGAGAACGCGCGCCTCACCGTCGATCTCGAGCGCCAGGTGGTGGTCCGCCCCGACGGCGAAGAGATCCATTTCGATATCGATCCGTTCCGCAAGCACTGCCTGCTGGAAGGCCTCGACGACGTGGCGCTTACGCTGCAGAAGAAGGAAGAGATCGAAACCTTCGAAAGCGGCCAGAAGGCGGCGACGCCGTGGCTCTATCGCTGATCGCCTCAGTCCCGCCCCACCCACCAACCGCGACCCCGACACGAAAGAGGCACCATGGCGGCCAATAGGAACCTTTTGATCCTGCCCGGAGACGGCATCGGCCCCGAAGTGATGGGCGAGGTCAAGCGCGTGATCAACTGGATGGACGGAAACCGCGCCGTCAGCTTCGACGTCGACGAGGACCTGGTCGGCGGCTCAGCCTATGACGCCCACGGCCAGGCCATCAGCGACGCCACCATGGCCAAGGCCATGGCCGCCGATGCGGTGCTGCTGGGTGCGGTCGGCGGCAAGAAGTGGGAGAGCCTGCCCTTCGAGCTGCAGCCCGAGCGCGGCCTCTTGCGGTTGCGCAAGGACATGGAGTTGTTTGCCAACCTGCGCCCGGCCATCGTCTTCGATGCGCTCGCCGAGGCCTCGACGCTCAAGACCGAGCTGGTCGCCGGGCTCGACATCCTGATCATCCGCGAGCTCACCGGCGGCGTCTATTTCGGCGAGCCCCGGGGCATCACCGAGCTTGCCAATGGCGAGCGCCGGGGCGTCAACACCCAGGTCTACGACACCCATGAGATCGTCCGCATCGGCCGCGTCGCCTTCGAGCTCGCGGCCAAGCGTTCGGGCCGCCTGTGCTCGGTGGAAAAGGCCAATGTCATGGAATCGGGCGTCTTGTGGCGCGAGGAGATGACCAAGCTGGGCCAAGACGACTACCCCGAGATCGAGCTTTCCCACATGTATGCCGACAACTGCGCCATGCAGCTGGTGCGGGCGCCGAAGCAGTTCGACGTCATCGTCACCGACAACCTGTTCGGCGACATCCTGTCGGACTGCGCGGCGATGCTGACGGGCTCGCTGGGCATGCTGCCGTCGGCCTCCCTCGGGGCGGCGGACGAGACCGGCCGGCGCAAGGCGCTCTACGAGCCGGTGCACGGATCGGCGCCCGACATCGCCGGGGAGAACAAGGCCAACCCGCTCGCCACCATCCTCTCTTACGCCATGATGCTGCGCTACTCCTTCGACCTCGGCGCCGACGCCGATCTGCTGGAGCAGGCGGTAAGATCCGTGCTCGACAAGGGCCTGCGCACGCCGGACATCATGCAGGACGGCAAGGAGCTAGTCTCCACCAGCGACATGGGCCAGGCCGTGGTCGACGAAATGGCGGCGCTCTCGGGCTAGTATGCGGTGCTTAGCCAGCGTCCGGGTTGCAGCAATACGTTAAAACGCCGACCATCGTTGGAACGCCCGAATCGCCTGGCGCGTTAAGGTTAACGGGCGTTTTCACCAAATTTTAAGCTGACCCGGGGTCTACTGTCTGCCGGGGGACTGCGCCAATAGGTCGAAGGTGCGGGGTAAGATTTTGGTGGCTGCAAAGAACCATAAGCGAGATCCCGAAATCGCGGATGTTTGGGGCACGTCGAGCGAATGCGAGGGTTTACCGGGCACGCGTGACATCGCGCCGGCCCGCCCCTGCGATGCAGGCGCGGCGGGGTTCGCCGTGTTCGGCTCCGACCAGTGCCTTGTCTCTTTCGATGCGCGCTTCGCCGCGCTATTGAATTTCCCGCCCGGTTCGCTTCGAGCGGGCATGCCGCATACGGAAATCATGGCCATGTCGGGGCCCGTCATGACCCCGGCCCGTCGCCCGAGGGACGGGGCGGGGCGGGGGAGGACGCCCCCAGCCCGTCCCAGGTGACCCTGCCCAACGGCAAGCTACTCAGCATTGAGCGGATGCCGCTGGTGGACGGCGGCTTCATCATCCGTTGCGCCGCCACCGGACCCGGGCCGGGAGACGCGGGAGAGGATATCGATTGGCGGTTCCTGGGCACGGCCCTCGAATGCATGGCCGATGGCGTGCGTATCTTCGATCGCGGCTTGCGGCTGGTCTATTTCAACGAGCTGGCGAAGGAGCTTTCCTTTTATCCCGAGGAGCTGTTCCGCATCGGGACCCACTATCGGGAATACATGCGCTTCAGCCAGTCCCAGGGCTGCTTCATCGACGACCCCGAATACGTCGAAGAGCGCCTCCGGCAGACGCTCGCCGGCAACGCGCCCGATGTCGAGCAGGTGCTCCCCGACGGACGCGTCGTTCGCAAGACCCGGCGGCTGATACCGGGCGGCGGCTTGATCAGCACCTATACCGACATCACCGAGCTCAAGACGGCCGAGGCTGAGGCGTCGCGGCAAAGTGAGCTGATCCGCACCGTGGTCGAGAGGATCAATCATGGCGTTCGCGTCATCGGACCGGACGGCAATCTCGTTCTTTGGAACAAGCGCTATCAGGAAATCTTCGGTTACCCCGACGAATTGCTGGAAGAGGGACGGCCTTATTCGGAGATCACCCGCTTCAACTCGCGGCGGATTGGGCGCTCGGAGGAAGAGGTCGAATTCCGGGTGGCACGGAGGCTGAAGCGCAATCGGCTGAAAGCGCGCCGCAACAGGGTCAAGAAATACCGCGACGACCTCGTCATTCATCAGAATATGGAACCGATGCCGGGCGGCGGCTTCATCACCACCTATACCGACATCACCCAGCTGGAACAGGCGCGGGCCCAGGCTATCGAGGAGATGCAGCGCGCCGACCTGGCCAATCGCAGCAAATCCGACTTCCTCGCCAACATGAGCCACGAATTGCGGACGCCGTTGAACGCGATCATGGGCTATTCGGAGATGACCGCACGCGAGCTCAAGGGGCCGATCGGCACACCGTGCTACCGCGATTACGCGGCCAGGATACTCGAAAGCGCTGGGCTCCTGCTGGAGCTGATCAACGATATTCTCGATGTCTCGAAGATCGAAGCGGGCAAGGTCGACATCGAGCCGCGGCCGATGAAGCTCGAAGAGACCATCCGCTCTTGCCTCGCCATGACCGCGGAGCGCGCCGATGAGAAAAGCCTCGAGATCGACGTGCAACTGCCCGATGGCTTGCCGCGGCTCCTGGCCGATCCGCGCCTGATCAAGCAGATCCTTCTCAATCTCCTTTCCAATGCGGTCAAATTCACCGAGCCTGGCGGCCGCGTGACGGTGGAGGCCCGATTGACGGATGACGGCTGCCTCCACCTCACCGTTGCCGACACCGGGATCGGCATCTCCGAAGACATGATCGGCGCGGTGCTGGAGCCGTTCACGCAGATCGACAACGCCCTGACGAAACGGTTCGAGGGCGCCGGGCTGGGGCTGACCATCGTGCAATCACTCGTCAGCCTGCTGGGTGGGAAGTTCGAGCTGCACAGCACTCCCGGCGAAGGCACCCGGGCGACGGTTCGGCTGCCGGTCGCGACGGTTTCCGACTAAGGGCAGCGCGCCGTCCCTATCCCTCGACGATGATCCGCGTCAGCTCGTCGGGCATGCTCAGCATCGGGTAATGGCCGGTATCGAGCTCGTGCCAGCGCGCGCCCAGGGCCTCGGCGGTCCGTCTTTGGTGCGCCTCGCCGGGCTTCCCGGCCTGGCGGCAGAACACCACCGAGGCGTCCCAATCCTGGTCCCAGAAACTCTCCAACACCACCGGCTGTTCGGAGACCCCGATCGGGTGCAGGGTGGAGCGATCGGCAGCCCACTCGGCGAGGTCGGGATCCATATCGAGCAGGAAGCGCTGCAACCGCTGCTCGCGGGTCGGCCCCGCGGCGTGATCGGCGACCACCGCGCCGGTCCCGGTGACGATGTCCCTGATCCGCTCGCCATGCTTCAGCGCCAGGGCGTCGGCGAAGACCAGCCGCGAGATGCGCGGCCGGGCCAGCTCCGCCGTCTTGGCCACGATCATGCCGCCCGACGAGGCGCCGACCAGCACCACGTCGGTGAGGTCCTCGGACCTGAGGAATCCGGCCACCTCCTCGGCCTGGGTTTCGGTGGTGATGCCCGCCCGGGCCTGGGGGGCGCGCTCGCCGCAGCCGTCCAAGGACGGCGCGAAGACCAGATGCCCGGCCTCGCGCAGGCGCGTCGCCACCGGCTTCCAGATCCAGCCGCCCTGATACGACCCGTGGATGAGTACGAATGTGGTCACGGTGATCCTCCCTAGCGTTTGGAGGGGATCCTAGGGTTTGGCAGGGATGAAGTCCATGGAAGGGACGCATCACGTCCGGGCGAGGCCATGCCCGGCTATCCGGCGACGATGCGCCGCAATGCCTCATCCAGTTGACCGGTGTCGGGAAGGGTGATGCGAAACACCTCTTGGAGGGTCTTACGCATGTCGGCGACGGTGTCGATGGTGCGGGCCTCGGCCGGCCCCGCCCCCGGGCGCAGGGTGTAGCGGTTGCCGCGCAGGGCATGGCGGCAGCCGGCGTCGGCCCGGGAGACCATCAGCTCGGCGACGAACTGGGAGCTTGGATGGGTCGACATGTACCAGTTGCAGACCTCGTAATCCTGAAGCAGCTGCTCCTGAAGGTCGAAGCGGTAAAGGGGCACCCACGCGCCGCCCACCTGGGCCTGCATTTCGAACTCTCCATCCGTTTCGATCAACCGGACGGTCTCATGAGGCGTCGGCTGCGCGATATCCGGCTCCAGCCGGACCGGCGCCGTCAGCGCGGCGATGCCGAAGCCGACGTCGACGATATGGGGATTGCCGTCGAGGTCGAGCTTCAACAGCATGTGGGTGCGCGCCCGGGGGCCCGTGGCGGGCGGGTCCTTGATGACGCGGCCGGCGAGGCCGGTGACGGCGAAGCCGAGAGCCTTCAAGGCCTCGCCCAGCAGCAGATTGTGCTCGTAGCAGTAGCCGCCGCGTCCGGCTCTCACCAGTTTGCGTTCCAGGGATGCGGTATCCAGGGGGACCGGCACACCCATCAGGGGATCGAGGTTCTCGAAGGCGATGGCCTGGGGGTGAAGACGGTTGATGGCGCCGAGGGTCTCAAATTTCGCTTCGCGCGGGCCGTCATAGCCGATGCGGCGGAAATAGGCGTCAAGATCGATGGACATTGAAGGGACTCGTCGTCATGGCGCGCCCGGCGATGACGGGCGGGCAACCGCCCTAGGGCGTGCTCGCCGGCACCCGCCGGTGGCCCGTCGCCTGCTCATAGGCGTAAGCGAAGCGGATCATGTTGGCATCGTCATAGGGCCGGCCCAGGAAGGTGATTCCCGCCGGAAGATCGTCCGCGGTGAACCCCGCCGGGACGACGACGGAGGGAACGAAGACCAAAAAGGTGTTGATATGGGGCGCGCCCTTGGCGCTGACATAGGGCGGATTGATGCCGTCCTCGATCAACGTCGGCTGATGTTCCACCGCCTTGTGAACGATGGCGTCGAGACGATGATCGGCCATCACCTGCAACAGCCGCGTCATCAGCAGCTCCCGCGCCTTGAGAGAGGCGCAATGGGCCTCGGGCGGCTTGGGATTGTTCAGGCGCTCCAGCGTCCGTTCCGTCACCTGGCCGATCAGCGGCGAGGCCCTGAGCTCGGCCAGCGAGCGATAGGGCGGCCTGGCGCTGCGGCCCATATAGGTCTCGAACGACCGGTCCGCCGCCTCGCCGTCCTCTGAGCGCTGGGCCAAGAGGGCCGCGACATCGGGGATGGTGACGGGATCGATGAGTTCGGCACCGGCGTCGGCGAGCTCGGCCACCGCCCGGTCGAAGACCTCGGTGACTTTCTTGAAATCGTCCGATTCGGGCTCCGAATTGCGGGCAAGGGACTCCCTCAGGACCCCGATGCGGGCACCCTCGAGCGCTCCGGCGTCGAGCATCCCGGCATAGCTTTCGGGCGCCCGGCCGAAACCGCGCGCGGTCAGCGGGTCGTCGGGGTCGTAGGCGACCATGCAATCGAGCAGCTTGGCGAGATCGGTGACCGTCCTGGCCATCGGGCCCAATGTGCCGGCGACTGACGGCCAGCCCGACAGCACGCCGCTTCGGCTCACCAGGCCGGCGGTCGGCCGCATGCCCGCGACGCCGTTCCAAATGGCGGGGCGCCGGATCGAGGAAAATCCTTCCTGGCCGATGGCGACGGTGCAGAAATTGGCCGATACCGCCGCCCCCGATCCGCCCGAGGATCCCCCCGCCGTCCGCGTCAGGTCGTAGACGTTGCGGGTTGATCCGAACAGGGACCCGTGGGTGTCGCCGCCGCCCATCTCGCCCAGGGTCGTCTTGCCGAGGAAGATCGCCCCCGCCGCCTTCAGCCGGGCGACGACGAAGGCGTCCCGGTCGGGGAGATAGTCGCGGAACAGCACCGAGCCCATGGTCGTCGGCAAACCCTTGAGATCGGCCTGGTCCTTGATCAGCACCGGAATGCCGTGCAAAGGCCCGACCGGCCCGCCATCGCGAAAGGCCGCATCGAGGCGATCGGCGTCGTCCAACGCCCCGGGGTTGAGCGAGATCACGGCGTTGATCGCCGGCCCCTCCTGGTCATAGGCGGCAATCCGATCGAGGTAGGTCTGTACCAGCTGCCGTGCGCTCAAGGCGCCCGAGCGGTAGGCGGCGTGGATGTCGGCGACGGTCGTCTCGATGACGTCGAAGTCGGTGCGGGTGGCCAAGTCGGCGGCTCCTCTCTGCGAACGGGTGAACCCAGCGCCCTGGTTTTATCATGGGCCGCGGCCGGGCGGGGCCAACAAATTCGTTTTTGCTCCCTGAACCGCGAGAACGGGCGACGGCTTACGCCCGACCCCAGCCTGTGTTAGCATCGAAAAAAATATGTAGGAGGTAATAAGCGTCACATCACACAAACGGGAGACAGATCATGTCGTCAACCTGTATGCGCAAGATCACCGCGTTCGCTTTCGGTGCTGCCGGACTGTTGGCCTTCATGACGCCGGTAACCGTCAGTGCCGATGCGATTTCCGATTTCTACAAACAGACCCGGGTCAAGGTCATTCAGAGCTCGGCGCCGGGCGGCGGTTACGACACCTACGCCCGCACCCTGGCCCGCCACCTGCCCAAGCACATTCCGGGCAAGCCGAGCATCATCGTCCAGAACATGCCCGGCGCCGGCGGCATCGTCGCGGCCAACTTCATCTACAACGTCGCGCCCCAGGACGGCAGCATCATCGCCGGCTTGCAGCGCAGCGTGCCGATGACCGCGATCATGGGCCACAGCGGGCCGAAATACGATCCCACCAAGTGGCAGTGGCTCGGCAGCGTCACCAACGAGGCCGGCGTGCTGGCGGTGTTGAAGACCGCCAAGGTCAAGACCCTGGAAGATACCTTCAAGACGGTCGCGATCCTGGGTAAGACCGGTCCTACCGACACCGAGATCTATCCCGCCCTCATGAACAATACCCTGGGGGCGAAGTTCCAGTTGATCGGCGGCTACCCGTCGGCGACCCTGATCCAGCTGGCCATGAAGCGCGGCGAGGTCGAGGGCGTCAGCCAGTCCTGGTCGTCGTTCAAGCTCGGCTATGGCCTCAAGGACCTGAAAAGGGACATCAACGTCATCGCCCAGTTATCGCTCAAGTCCCATCCCGAGCTCGGCAAGATGGGCGTGCCCTTGATCATGGACATCATCGACCGCAAGCACGTCCTGCCGCAATACAAGGTCGAGGACGCCAAGACCTGGTGGAAGCTGATGCTGACGGCCAAGGCCATGGGCCGGCCCTATGCCCTGGGACCGGGGGTGCCCGCGGACAAGGTCAAGGCCCTGCGCAAGGCCTTCCTCGACACCGCCAACGATCCCGCCTTCATCAAGGACGCCGAAAAGCAGGGCCGCGACGTGAGCCCGCTCAGCGGCGAGGAGGTGCAGCAGATGGTGGCCGACCTCGCGGCGGCGCCCAAGGCCACCATCAAGCAGGTCGAGGACCTGATCAAGTACAAGGGCCCGGTCAAGACGGTGAAGATCGCCCTGGCCAAGCACACCGGCAAGGTCACCCAGACCAAGCGCGGCGGCCGGCGCATCTTCATCATGTACAAGGGCAAGGAAGTGAAGGCCAAGGTGTCGGGTTCGCGCACCACGGTCACCATCGACGGCAAGAAGACCAAGCGCAAGAACGTGAAGGTCGGCATGACCTGCACCTTCACCTATCCCGGGCCGGGGCAGGAGGCCAAGCGGGTCGACTGCAAGGGCTGATCGCGTCCGGTTGCCACGTCCTCGGCGGGCCCCTTTGGGGGCCCGCCATCCCTTACTCCGTGCGGCGGCCGCGCCCTTTCCGCGGGCGGCCGCCCGAGAGGATGCGGTCGAGTTCGCCTTCTTGTGCGCCGATGGCGCGCAGGGTTGCGGCGTCCAGGCGGCTGAGGTCGTTATAGGCACGGACAAGCCGGCAGGTCTCGGAAATCCGGTCGGTGGCCGCCACCGCGATGCGGCACATCGCGCGGGCGCCAGCGGCCATCAAACGGTGTGCCTGGGCGCTTCGAAGCCGATGGGCGGCGGCGGGCGCGGCCCCACCTAGGGCCTTGGCGATGGTGCTCATCCTCCTCTCCTTTCGATGACGGGTTGGCGGGATCGGGAGGAAAATAGCCTTGCCCCAGGCATAGAACAAATATATTATAAAGCCATTATTCATAGTAATTTTATATGTCTTTCATGGACCTGAGACACCTCCGCTATTTCGTCGCCGTCGCCGAGGAGGGAAATGTCACCCGGGCCGCCGAGCGTCTCGGCATCCAGCAGCCGCCCCTGAGCCAGCAGATCCAGGCCCTGGAGCGGGAGCTCGAGGTCCCGCTGTTCCGCCGCAAGCCGCGCGGGGTGGAGCCGACCGACGCCGGCCGGGCGCTGCTCGCCGATGCCAGGCGCATCCTCGGCGATGTCGAGGGCGCCCTGGCCAAGGCCCGGCGCACCGCGCGGGGAGAGCAGGGGCGGATCAACATCGGCTTTACCTCATCGGCGCCCTTCCATCCCTTCGTCCCGGGGGTGCTGAGCGCCTTCCGGGAGGCGAACCCGCGCATCTCCATGGCGCTGGAGGAGGGCGGCACCGTCGACCTGGTCGCCGCGCTCAAGGCGGAGCGGCTGGATGCCGCGTTCATCCGTTCGCCCGTCGCCGACGTCGAGGGGATCTCGGTCCATGCCCTGTTCGAGGAGCCGATGTGCGTCGCCCTGCCCAAGGGCCATGCCCTGGCCCGCGGGCCGCGGGCGGCGCCGGTTGCCCTTGCCGACCTCGCCCCGGAGCCCTTCATCCTCTACCGCCGGGCGTCGGGGCCGGGGCTCTATGACGCCATCGTCGGCGCCTGCCACGGCGCCGGGTTCACGCCCAGGATCGATCAGGAGGCGCCGCGCATCGTCGCCACCCTCAATCTCGTCGCCTCCGGGCTCGGCATCTCCATCGTTCCCCGGTCGCTTTCCGCCATGCGTCTCGAGGGTCTTCGCTTCCGTCCCCTCGGCTCCCGGCCCAAGCTCACCGCCTCCATGGGCCTCGCCTGCCGCACCGTCGATCACGCGGCGGTGGCCCGGCGCTTCGTCGCCGCCGTCAGGGGCGCGGCCGGGGACGCGGCGGAACGCGCGTCCTGAGCCCGCCCCGACGCCCCTTGCGCCGGGGCTTGAGACGGGGTAAGTGATCGGCGCCTTCAAGCGCGAACCGGGAGCAGGAAATCATGGGCTACAAGGTGGCCGTCGTCGGCGCCACCGGCAATGTCGGCCGGGAGATGCTGCAGACCCTGTCGGAACGGGAATTCCCCGCCGACGAGGTGATCGCGCTCGCCTCCTCCGCCTCGGTCGGCAAGGAGGTCTCCTTCGGCGAGGACAAGGTGCTCAAGGTCTCGAACCTCGAGCACTACGATTTCGAGGGCACCGACATCGCCCTGTTTTCAGCCGGTTCCGCCGTCGCCGACATCCACGGGCCCCGCGCCGCGGCGGCCGGCTGCATCGTCATCGACAACTCCTCGCGCTTTCGCATGGACGAAGACGTTCCCCTGGTGGTCCCCGAGGTCAACCCCGAAGCCATCGCCCTATGCCGGGAGCGCAACATCATCGCCAATCCGAACTGCTCGACCATCCAGATGGTGGTGGCGCTCAAGCCGATCCACGACCTCGCCACCATCCGCCGGGTGGTGGTGGCGACCTACCAGTCGGTGTCCGGCGCCGGCAAGGCGGCGATGGACGAGTTGTTCAACCAGACCCGTGGCATCTACGTGAACGAACCGGTGGTCAAGGAGAACTTCACCAAGCAGATCGCCTTCAACGTCATTCCCCATATCGACGTCTTCATGGAGGACGGGTCGACCAAGGAGGAATGGAAGATGCGGGTGGAAACCCAGAAGATCCTCGATCCTTCCATCGAGGTGCAGGCGACCTGCGTGCGCGTGCCCGTGTTCATCGGCCACGGCGAGGCGGTCAACCTGGAGCTGGAGAGCCCGCTCGGCGAGGATGAGGCGCGCGAGGCGCTCGACAACGCGCCCGGGGTCGTGGTGGTCGACCACCGCGCCGATGAGGGCTACGTCACGCCGGAGGAATGCGCCGGCGAGGACCCCGTCTATGTCAGCCGAATCCGCATCGACGACACGGTCGAGCACGGGCTTTCCCTGTGGGTGGTGGCCGACAATCTGCGCAAGGGCGCGGCGCTCAATGCCGTGCAGATCGCCGAAGAGCTGATCCGCCAGCATCTCTAGCCCGTGGCGCCGAAGCCGGGTCCGGAAGGGGCCCCCCTCAGCCTCCCGGCGCGCTGCCGCGCTGCGGCAGGATCTCCGGGAAGGCCAGGATGATGACGCCGAAGATCAGCAGCAGCACGCCGGCGCCCCGGCTCACCCAGACGATGCTCTGCATGTTGATGCGGGTGATGAACAGGCTCGACAGCGTGATCAGGATGGTCCACCACATCGCCCCGCCGAGGAACACGCCGGCGATCAGCGCCAGGGACCAGATGGTCTTTTCGCCGATCTCGGCGATATCGATGGCGGCGAAAACGGCGGCGAAGGAGAGCAGCGTGATCGGGTTGGTGATCATCACCGCGAAGGTCGAGGCGAAGTTGCCGATATGGTCCTCCAGCCTTTGCGGCGGCGAACCGTAACCCGCCCCTTCCGCCTCCTCCTCGCGTTCCTCCTGGCGCTCCTCCTCGCGTTCCTCCTGGCGCTCCTGGGCCTCGGCGCGCGGCGTCAAGTGCCTGGACAGCGCCAATTTGGCGCCCAGCGCGATGACGATGATGCCGCCGGCGATCCGCAGCCAGACTTGATTGGCGATCAGCTCGCTGGCGATGAAGCCGAGGCCGAGGGCGGCGAGGGCGCCGAAGATGGTGTCGGCGACGGTGGCGCCCAAGCCGCAGACGTAGCCCGCGAGGCGGCCGTGGGCGATGGTGCGGTGGATGCACATCACGGCGACCGGGCCGACCGGCGCGGCAATCAGGAAACCGACCACCACACCCTTGAAGAAGAATTCCGCGGTATTCATCGCGCCGGTGCGCCACCCCCCTTGCCGCCGTGTCCGCTGTCATATCCCAGGCCCGGGCCGGTGACAACAGATGAAGGCGGGAGGGGCGTTGGCCTCACTTGCGCGGGCGCAATGGGGACCGTAGTCTTTTTCGATATTTGGCGGGCATTGGAAGGAACAAGGCGATGGCTCCCCAGGACATGGCGGCGGATCCCCGAGAGGCGGTGTCGGTGCGGCCCCGGCGCAGTTGCCTCTACATGCCGGGGACCAATGCGCGGGCCCATGAGAAGGCGAAGGCGCTGGCCGCCGATGTCTTGATCTTCGATCTCGAGGACTCGGTCGCCCCCGAGGCCAAGGGCGAGGCCCGCGACCAGGTTCTCGCCGCCATTGGCGCCGGCGGCTTCGGCCGCCGGGAAATCGTCATCCGGGTGAACGCCATGGGCACGCCCTGGGCCGCAGACGATCTGCGCGCCGTCGCCCGCTCGGGGGCCGAGGGGGTGGTGCTACCCAAGGTGCGGGGCCCCGAAGACGTGCGGGCGGCCGCGGATCTTCTGGTGTCCGAGGGGGGCACGGCGGCGCTGTGGGCGATGATGGAGACCGCGGCGGCGATCCTGGCGGCGCCCGAGATCGCCGCGGCCCATGATCGCCTTGCCGTGTTCACCATGGGGCTCGAGGATCTCGCCAAGGAACTGCGCGCCGAGATGGACGGGGCGCGGACGGCCCTGCTCTATGCCCTGGAGCGCAGCGTCATGGCGGCGCGCGCCCATGGCCTCGGGATCATCGACGCGGTCTATCCCGCCTTCGACGACGACGACGGCTTCGCCGCCGCCTGCGCCGAGGGGCGTCGGCTCGGGTTCGACGGCAAGCAGGTGATCCATCCGCGCCAGATCGCCGCCGCCAATGCCGCCTTCGGCGCCTCGGCGGAAGCCGTCGCCGAGGCCAGGCGGGTGATTGCGGCGTTCGACGCGGCGCGGCGCACGGGATCCCACGTCGCCGTCCTCGACGGCCGCATGGTCGAGGCGCTGCATGCCGATGAGGCCAGGCGCCTCGTCGCCTTCGCCGATGCCGTCCGGGCGTTGCAGGCGGATGCCGCGTCCTGACGGCACTCAGGGCCGATAACCCACGAGATGTCGCGTTAAATCGGCCCGTACCCCCAATATTTCGTTGCTCTATGGATAGATTTCCCATAAAGATGGGGCGTCAGGCGTACAAGGACCAAGGACCCTGCACATCGTCCCCTAGGGGACCGACCTGACGCCCCGGGAGCGAGAGCTGCTCCCGGCACATGAGATTGGCGAGCGCCCGGCCTGCTCATCTCGGACGATCATCGCATCCCCAGGGAGAGAGGCGATACCCGCCGTGACGAACGGCGCCCCCGAAGGGGCTGCGGCGCTTGACGAAGGCGATGCTTTACTGCCGTAGCGGTTCTTTCCGTTCCCAGTGGACGTTGAGAAACCCCAACCTCCCCGGAGTCTCCCCCGGCCCGAAAGTCTCCTCCCGGAGTGCCCCGACGAGAAGTCGCCCTCTCGGCGGGGAGGGACGAACCAATCCGGGGTTGCCCCCGCAATGATCCGCCTGGAACCCGGAACGTCCTCACGGAAGCCCCGGAGCGGCCCGCATGCCCTTGGGGAGACACGCGGACCAGGAAAAACCGACATGGCGGCAGGTAACAGCCCCTCCGCCCGGTGGCGGCCGGCCCGTGAGGGCCGTTTCCCTGCGGAAGCCCCTCCGAAGACGGGCCCGCCCCCGACGCCGGGCCTTCCGTCCGTTTGGCCGAAGCCGCCCTTCCGTCCGGCCCCGGATCCGTTTTCGACGCCGCTGAAGAAACCCGGAGGAGTCTCCCCGCGAATCCGATCCCGGACCCGATACTCCCATGTACCGTGAAAATGATCCCCCCGGCGGCCGAATAACGCAAGTCAATAATTAAATAAAAGTGAAATTTCTTGTGCATGAAACCACTAATTCCTCACATATGGCGCACATTTTATCCACAGTTTTTTCCACAATGCAGAATTACATAAAGACAAAGCAGTTGTATTAAAGTCCTGATTCAAAGTGATTTTTGCGTCTTTACGGCGGCCCCGGGGTAACCGGGGGCGTCGCGGGTCAAGACCGCGACCGCAAAGACGGCCGATCGGCGTCGCCGCGCGCGCGCCGCCCGGCGTTCCGCGCGGTGGATGCCGATCCCCGACGGTTTGTGGCGCCGTTGGGATTGCCGCCGTTGACTTGCCGCGGGTCAGGGTCTAAACCGAAGGCCCAGACCCCGGTCCCCGCATGGCGTGCCGTGCCGGGAGCCGGCCCCATTGCGAAGGCCCGCCCATGGCGCAAGAGAATCGACCGCTTTCTCCCCATCTGCAGATCTACCGGCCACAATTTACCTCCGTTCTTTCCATCCTCCATCGCATGACGGGGGTCGTCCTGGGGCTGGGCGCACTGCTTCTGGTGTATTGGCTGGCGGCGGCGGCGGCGGGCCCCCAGTGGTTTGACCAGGCGCGATCGATCGCCGGGTCGTGGTTGGGGGAATTGGTGCTTTTGGGCTTCACCTGGGCGTTGTTCTACCATCTCCTGAACGGCATTCGGCATCTCTTCTGGGACATCGGCATGGGCTTCGAACTCGCCACCGCGCGCCTGACCGGCTGGGCCGTGGCGATCCTGTCCCTGGTCCTGACCGGAGCCGCCTGGGCGGTCGGAATCCTCGGCCTCGGGGGCGGCTCATGAGCCCATCGCCAAGCCTGAGGAGCCGCCTCGGACAGGTGCGCGGACTGGGATCCGCCAAGGAAGGGGCCGCCCACTGGTGGGCCCAGCGCCTCACCGCCGTGGCCCTGGTGCCCCTGGTGTTTTGGCTCGTTGCCTCGCTCGCCGCCTTGTCGGGCGCCGGCCATGCCGAAGTCGTGGCCTGGCTGCGCGGCCCCATCGCGCCGGTCGCGATGGTGGCCCTGCTGATCGCCGGCTTCCATCATCTGCAGCTCGGCCTGCAGGTGGTGATCGAAGACTATGTCCATGGCGAGGCGGCAAAGATCGGGCTGATCATCACCGTCAAGCTGGCCTCCGCCCTGGCCGCCCTGATCGCCGTGCTGGCCGTCCTGCGCATCGCCGTGGGGGCCTGAGCCGATGTCCGGGGCCTTCGACATCATCGATCATCAATGCGACGTCATCGTCGTCGGCGCCGGGGGGGCGGGCCTGCGTGCGACCCTCGGCATGACGGCGGCGGGACTGGAGACCGCCTGCATCACCAAGGTCTTTCCCACCCGCAGCCACACCGTCGCCGCCCAGGGCGGCGTCGGCGCCTCGTTCGGCAATATGGAGCCCGACGACTGGCGGTTCCATATGTACGATACGGTGAAGGGGTCGGACTGGCTCGGCGACCAGGACGCCATCGAATACATGGTCCGCAACGCCATTCCCGCGATCACTGAACTCGAACATTACGGCGTGCCCTTCTCCCGCACCGAGGACGGCAAGATCTACCAAAGGCCGTTCGGCGGGCACACGGTCAATTACGGCGAGAAGCTGGCCCACCGCGCCTGCGCCGCGGCGGACCGCACCGGCCACGCCATCCTCCATACCCTCTATCAACAGTCGCTCAAGCATAAGGCGCAGTTCTTCATCGAGTATTTCGCCCTCGATCTGATCATGTCCGACGACGGCGCCTGCCAGGGGGTGATGGCCTGGAACCTCGAAGACGGCACCATCCATCGCTTCAGCGCGCCGCTGACGGTGCTGGCGACGGGGGGCTACGGCCGCGCCTACATGTCCTGCACCTCGGCCCATACCTGCACCGGCGACGGCAACGCCATGGCGCTGCGCGCGGGCCTTCCCCTGCAAGACCTGGAGTTCATCCAGTTCCACCCCACGGGCATCTACGGCTCGGGCTGCCTGATCACCGAAGGCGCGCGCGGCGAAGGGGGCTATGTCACGAATTCCGAGGGCGAGCGCTTCATGGAGCGCTACGCCCCCACGGTCAAGGATTTGGCGTCGCGGGACGTGGTCAGCCGCTCGATGACGGTGGAAATCCGCGAAGGCCGCGGCGTCGGCCCGGACAAGGACCATATCTATCTGCATCTCGAGCATCTCGACCCCGAGCTGCTGGCCGAGCGCCTGCCCGGCATATCGGAAACCGCCAAGATCTTCGCCGGCGTCGATGTCACCAAGGAGCCGATCCCGGTCCTGCCCACGGTGCACTACAACATGGGCGGCATCCCCACCAATTATCACGGCGAGGTCGTCAACCCGACCGAGGACGATCCCGATCGCGTGGTTCCCGGCCTGATGGCCATCGGCGAGGCCGCCTGCGTCTCGGTGCATGGCGCCAACCGGCTCGGCTGCAATTCCCTTCTCGACATCATCGTCTTCGGCCGCGCCGCGGCGCTCAGGGCGGCCGAACTGATCAAGCCGGGCGGGCCCAAAATCACCCCGGCCGCCGAGGCCGGCGCCGAGGCTCTCGACCACCTGGAGCGGGTGCGCACGGCCAAGGGCGGGACGCCGGTGGCGCGGATCCGCGAGAACATGCAGCGCATCATGCAGAACAACTGCGCCGTCTTCCGCACCTCCGAGGTCCTCGAAGAGGGCGTGCGGCTGATCGACGCCTGCGCCGAGGAGCTCGCCGACATGGCCGTCGCCGACCGGTCGCTGATCTGGAATTCGGATCTGGTCGAGGCGCTGGAGCTCGAAAACCTGATGAGCCAGGCCGTGGCCGGGCTGCATTCGGCCGACGCCCGCCACGAGAGCCGGGGCGCCCACGCCCATGAGGATTACCCGGACCGCGACGACGAAAACTGGTTGAAGCACACGGTGGTTTATCTTGACGGCGCCCACGATGTCCGCCTCGGCTACCGCCCCGTCCATCTCAATACGCTGAGCGACGACATCGAGACCATCCCGCCCAAGGAGCGGGTCTACTAGACGCAACCCGAAGGATAGGCCGCATGGTGGAATTCACGTTGCCGCGCAACTCCAAGATCACGGAGGGCAAAACCCACAAGGCGCCCGAGGGGGCGGCCAAGGTCAAGTCCTTCAAGGTCTATCGCTGGTCGCCCGATGACGATGAGAACCCGCGCCTGGATGCCTACGAGGTCGACCTCGAGAACTGCGGCCCGATGGTCCTGGACGCGTTGATCAAGATCAAGAACGAGATCGATTCGACCCTGACCTTCCGGCGGTCATGCCGCGAGGGCGTGTGCGGCTCCTGCGCCATGAACATCGACGGCACCAATACCCTGGCCTGCACCAAGCCGATCGAAGAGATCGGCGGCGACGTGAAGGTCTATCCGCTGCCCCATATGGAGGTGGTCAAGGACCTGGTGCCCGATCTCTCCGCCGCCTATGCGCAATACGCCGCCATCGAGCCCTGGCTCAAGACCGAGACGCCGGCGCCGAGCAAGGGCGAGCGCCTGCAAAGCCCCGAGGAACGCAAGGAGCTCGACGGGTTGTGGGAATGCATCCTGTGCTACTGCTGCACCACCTCCTGTCCCAGCTATTGGTGGAATGCCGACCGTTTCCTGGGCCCGGCGACCCTGTTGCAGGCCTATCGCTGGATCGCCGATTCCCGCGACGAGCACACCGGGGAACGGCTCGATGCGTTGGAGGATCCGTTCCGGCTGTACCGCTGTCACACCATCATGAACTGCACCAATACCTGTCCCAAGGGCCTCAATCCCGCCAAGGCGATCGGCGAAATCAAGAAGCGCATGGTCCAGCGCCGCTAGGCGGGGCGGCGGCGGACGCGGGTGGCCGAGCGGCCGGGCGGATCCACGGGGAGAGCGAGGACGCGATCATGACGGAGCACATCACCATACCCACCGCCGACGGCGGCGCCATGCCCGCCGAGGTGTCCTACCCGGCCGAGGCGCCGGGCAAGGGGGTCATCATCGTGCCGCCCATATTCGGCATCGAAGACGGCACCCGGGAGATCATGGACCATTACGCCGCCTTGGGCTGCGTGGTGGTGACGCCCGACATGTTCTGGCGCACCATCCCCGGGACCATGGCGCGGGAGGGCGAGGGCCGGGCCAAGGCCGACGAACGCTCGCAGAATTTCGACGTCGAACAGGGCGTAAAGGACCTCGCCGACGTCGTCGCCTTCCTCCGCGAGATGCCGCAATGCAGCGGCAAGGTCGCCCTGTTCGGATACTGCTTCGGCGGCCGCTACGCCCTTCTTGCCGGCACCCGCCTCGGCGTCGACGGTGCCGTCTCCTTCCACGGGGTGGGCATGGGCCACCATCTGGACGAGGCCGACAAGCTCTCCTGTCCGCTGTCGATCCATGTCGGCGATTCGGACCCGGTGGTGCCGATGAAGGAAATCGAGGCCGTCAAGGCCGCCATCGGCGACAAGCCCGGGGTGGAGATCCGGATCTATCCGGGGGTCGGGCACGGCTTCACCGGAAAGGGACGGGCCAATTACGACGAGACCGCGGACACCGAATCGAATGCCGCCGCCGCCCGCCTGATCGAGGCGATGTAAGGGAACCCGGGCGGCGCGGGCCCAGGGCCTGTGGTCTCCGGCCGATGGCTTGCCGCGGGCCTTGCCGCCCGCTGGCGCCGGCTTCCCGGCAACCTGCGCGGCGGCCTGTGGATGCTCCTGGGCGGGCTCGGCTTTTCCGTGGCCATGGCCATCGCCAAGCAGCTGACTGCGGAAATCCATCCGTTCGAGCTTAATTTCTTCCGCTGCGTTTTCGGCCTGTTGGCCCTGGCGCCGATGTTCCTGCGCGGCGGCCGGGGGATCCTCGTCACCCGCTGTTGGCGGCTGCATCTCGGGCGCGGACTGTTCGGCGGGGTGGGGCAGATCTGCGTGTATTACGCGCTCGCCTTCCTGCCGCTCGCGGTGGTCACCGCCGTCACCTACACGCGGCCGCTGTGGCTGGTGGTCCTCGCCGTCCTGTTCCTCGGCGAGTCGGTGCGCTGGCGCCGTTGGAGCGCCATCGCCGTGGGGTTCCTCGGGGTGCTGATCGTCGCCCGCCCGTCCCTCGACGGCCTCGGGCTGCCGTTGCTGGTGCTGGTGTTTTCGACCCTGTGCCATTCCTCCGCCCATGTCTTCCTGAAGAAGGCGACGGCCGTCGATCCGCCGATGACCATCGTCTTCTATTACCTGACCATTTCCACCCTGGTCGGTGCGGTGCCGACCGTCTTCGTCTGGGTCACGCCGACGGCGGAACAGTTCGCCTGGCTGGCCTTGACCGGCCTCCTCTATGTCGTCGGCCAGGGCTTCATCACCCTCGCGTTCCGTGCCGGCGAGGCCACCGCCATCGCCCCGTTCGATTACGTCCGGCTGCTCTATGCCATCGGTTTCGATATCGTCCTGTTCACGGCCTATCCCGATTCCTGGACCATCGTCGGCTCGCTGGTGATCGTCGGCTCGACCGTCTACGTGGCCCGCCGCCAGGCGCGATTGCGTCCCGAGGGGCGCGAGGAGGGCGCGGGTCCGCCCTCGGGCCTCGCGTGATCGTGCCGCCAAAAAGCCTCCGGGGACGGATCCGCGCCGACCTTGCGGGATACCGGTCGCCCCTATAAAAAGGGCGGGGCGCCCCATGGGGCGCCGGAACTGGGGGGTTTGGACGATGGATTTACAGGCCGGGGTCGGATTCGATTCGATGT
>JAWWBR010000021.1:0-37013 GCA_033720855.1 Alphaproteobacteria bacterium | reverse complement strand
CGATGCTGTTTCATCTGCTCACCCATAACCTCAAGATGTCGCCGCTCTATATCAGCAAGATCAACACCGTTGCGCAGATCGTCCTGGCGGGAGCGGTCCTGGGATCCTTTGCGCTTGACGTTGATGCCGAAATGGCGGTCTTCGCACTGGTTTGGTTGGTCGGTGCAACGACGGTCCTGTCGGGGGCCAATTACGTCATCGCCTGGACGGCCAAGGCTGCGTCGATAGAGGATAGCCCGCGATGAGCCCGAGCCGCCAAGCCCTGTTTTGGATCGCGGGACTGGTCGCATTCGGCCTCTTTCTCAAGGTGTTCAGCGCTGTCCTCTTACCCTTCGTGGCCGGTTTCGCGATCGCCTATTTCCTCGATCCGGTGGTGGAGAAGCTGAGCAGACTGAAAATCAACCGGACCCTGGCGACCTCCGCGGTGCTGGGCCTGTTCTTCCTGGTCTTCGGCTTGACCCTGTTCCTTTTGCTGCCGGTGCTGCAAAAGCAATTCGTGGATTTCGCCGCCAAGGTGCCGCAGTTGATCGAGACCGCCCAGGTGAGGTTGACGGCGTTTCTTGCCCAGGTGAGCGCCGAACTGTCGCCCGAGGACCTGGAGCGGCTGAAGAGCGCGGTCGGGGGGTTCGCCGGAGATGCGCTCAAAATGGCGGGCCGGTTGGCGGCGAACATCTGGAGCGGCGGCGTCGCTTTCCTGAATCTGCTGTCCCTGATCTTCATCACCCCGATCGTCGCGTTTTACATCCTCAGGGACTGGCCGCTCGTGATCAAAACCATCGATTCGTGGTTGCCACTGGATCACGCCCAGACCATTCGCAGTCTGGCCGGGGAAGCCGACGAGATGATCTCGGGCTTTGTCCGTGGCATGGGCGTTGTGTGCCTTGTCCTTGCCGCCTTTTATGGTCTCGCACTCAGCCTGATCGGCCTGGATTTCGGTCTCGTCATCGGTATCAGCGCGGGTCTGATCTCCTTTGTCCCCTTCGTCGGCGCTATCGCCGGATTCATCGCCGCGGTGGGGATGGCGATCGTGCAGTACTCCGAATGGGGCCCTATCGCTCTGGTCGCCGGTGTCTTTGTCGTCGGCCAAGTCCTCGAAGGCAACGTGCTGACGCCCAAATTGGTGGGTGAGCGGATCCGCCTGCACCCGGTATGGATCATTTTCGCGCTGCTCGCCGGTGGCTCGGTGGCAGGCATCGTCGGCGTGCTGGTTTCGGTGCCGGTTGCCGCCGTCATCGGCGTGTTGGCCCGCTTTGTCGCCAGCAGGTATACCGGCAGCAGCCTGTACAAAGGCGCCACCGAGAAGGTGGCGCCGCCGGACGACGCGCCGCCGGGGGGCGAGGAGGGGTGAGCGCGGTGAAGGCAAGCGGGGCGACCGATACGACGCAGCCTGGCGGCGGACAGATTCCCCTTCCGCTGCCGCACCGGCCGAGCCTCGGCGGTGACGACTTCCTGGTCGCCCCGTGCAATGGGGAAGCGGTCAAGTGGATCGATCTTTGGCCTGATTGGCCTGGCCCGGCATTGGCTTTGGCGGGGCCGGTTGGGTCCGGCAAGACCCACCTGGCGTCGGTTTGGGCTGCCGCCACGGGTGCCCGGTTTATCGACAGGGCGTCGCTGCTCCGTCCCGGCGACATCCTGGATGGCACGATCACGACGGCGATCATCGACGACGCCCACACGCTGATCGGAGATGGTGCCTGTGAAGACGCGCTGTTTCATCTGTTGAACGCGGTCCATGGCTCCAAGGGGCGTTTGTTGCTGACGGGCCTGTTGCCCCCTGCGCGCTGGCCGGTGGCGCTTGCCGATCTGCGCTCGCGGTTGAGCGCCGTTCCCGTCGCCGAAATCGGCCTGCCCGACGACCGCTTGATGGCGGCGTTGCTGGTCAAGCTGTTCGCCGACCGTCAGATCCTCGTCGGTGCCGAGGTCATCGGTTTCCTGACGACGCGAATGGAACGGAGCTTTGAGGCCGCCCAGGCCTTGGTCGCCGATATCGATCGCCATGCCTTGGCCGCAAATCGTGCCGTGACGATACCGCTGGTTCGTGAGGTCCTCGGAGTCGACGACCCGTCATGAGTGCCACAAACGGCCTTGCCGCACGGGGCGTTCAGGCGTCAGCTCCGGCCTTTTCGCGCCGGGACGGGGATCAGGCGGACCCGGGTCCCGTCCGCCGCTAAGGCCAATTTGCCATGTTTGAGCTCAAGCGCGTCGACTCCGAAAAGCTCGCGCCGCCAGCCACGGAGCGCCGGCACGTCCGCCTCGTCATCGGCGGCGATCCGCTCTAGATCCGCCATCGAACCCACCAGTTTCTGCGCCACCCCGCTCTCGTCGCACTTCATCTTGAGCAGAACACGAAAGAGATCGACCAGAGGGCCTATGCCGCGAGGCAGCGGCTCCTTTTTTTGGATTTCGGGGCACGCGTCCTCGGGCACGGCCTTGCCGGCGGCCACGGCGGCGAGGACGCCCTTGGTCAAGGCGGCGCCGAGCCCGTTGCGTCCGACGGACCTTGTCTTGGCGAGCTCCTCCGGCGTCTCGGGAGCGCGCGCGGCGATGTCGAGGAGCACATCGTCACGCAGGATACGGTTCCGCGGCACGTCCCGTTCCTGGGCCATGCGCTCGCGCCACGCGGCAAGCGCCTGCAGGACGCAGAGAAATCTGGGCCGTCCCCCACGGAACTTGATCCGCCGCCAAGACTCGTTTGGGTCGACCTGATAGGTCTCGGGCGACGTCAATGTCGCCATTTCCTCCGCCAGCCAAGGTGCCCGGCCGGTGCGCTCCAGCCGCGCCGCGAGCTTTTCGTAGGCCACGCGCAGATGGGTGACGTCGGACAGGGCATATTGCAGCTGCTTTTCGGACAGCGGCCGTCGTGACCAGTCGGTGAAGCGCATGGACTTGTCGATGCGCGCCTTCGCCAGCTTCGCGACCAAGGTTTCGTAGCCGACCGAGTCGCCGAAGCCGCAGACCATGGCGGCGATCTGCGTATCGAACACGGGAGCCGGGACGGCGCCGGTGAGGTGATGGAAGATTTCGATGTCTTGCCTGGCGGCGTGAAAGACCTTGAGAACCGATTCGTTGCCCAGCAGGTCGAACAAGGGCGCGAGGTCAAGTCCCTCGGCCAGCGCGTCGACGATCGCAGCCTCGTCGGGGCCGCCCAGTTGGACCAAGCAGAGCTTGGACCAATAGGTGCGTTCGCGCATGAACTCGGTATCGACGGTTACGAATTCGGCGTTGGCGACGGACTTGCAGAATTGGGCCAGGGAGTCGGTATCGGAGATGGTGATCATGGAGGGAACCTATACACGAAAAGGCGGGGTGCCCGAAACAAACGTCTCCATATCCGGTTGCTCTGGTCTTTTCTTGACAACCGGCCTCAAGCATGGCTTTTCCCAAGCGAATTCTACCAAGGCCCCACCGGAGACGAGCCCGTGAGCGCGATGCACCCCTATCGAACACACAGCTGCGGCGAGTTACGCGAGGACCATATCGGCGAGACCGTTCGCTTGTCCGGTTGGATCCACCGCAAGCGCGATCACGGCAATCTTCTGTTCGTTGACTTGCGCGACCACTACGGCCTGACCCAATGCGTCATCGATTCATCGGCGTCGATATTTTCGGCCGTGGAGGATGCCCGCCTCGAATTCGTCGTCAGCGTTACCGGCAAGGTGGTGGCGCGCAGCGAGGAGACCGTCAACCCGAAACTGCCCACGGGACAGGTCGAGGTCTCGATCGAAGAAATGGAGGTGCTTTCCGTATCCCAACCCCTGCCGCTGCAGGTCAATTCCGACAGCGACTACGGGGAGGATACCCGGCTCCGCTACCGGTTTCTGGATCTTCGTCGTGACAAGATGCAGCGCAACATGATCCTCCGCGCCGAGGTGATCGCGTCGATCCGTCGCCGACTTACCGAGGCGGGGTTCCGTGAGTTCCAGACCCCGATCCTGACCGCTTCATCGCCCGAAGGTGCGCGCGATTACCTGGTGCCCTCCCGGATTCATCCCGGCCGGTTCTACGCTCTTCCCCAGGCCCCGCAGCAGTTCAAACAGCTGCTCATGATCGCCGGCTTCGACAAGTATTTTCAGATTGCGCCCTGTTTTCGCGATGAGGATGCCCGTGCCGACAGGTCGCCGGGCGAGTTCTATCAACTGGACGTGGAAATGTCGTTTTGCACCCAGGACGACGTCTTCGCGGCCCTGGAACCGGTTCTCTCCGGCGTGTTCGAGGAGTTCGGCGGCGGCCGAGCGGTGACGGCGCCGCCCTTTCCCCGCATTCCCTTCGACGAGGCGATGCTCAAATACGGCAATGATAAGCCCGATTTGCGCAACCCGCTGGTCATCAGCGACGTCACCGACGTCTTCGCGGGATCGAAATTTTCGCTGTTCGCGAATCTCATCGAAAAGGGCGCCGTGGTGCGCGCCATTCCTTCCCCCGGTGCCGCCAGCCAACCACGCAGCTTCTTCGACAAGCTCAACGACTGGGCACGCGATGATCTCGGGGCCGGTGGTCTGGGTTACGTCATTTTCGACGAAGGCGAGGCCAAGGGACCGATCGCACGTCATCTGGATGAAGAACGGATCGGACGCCTCAGGGCCGGTGCCGGCGTTGGAGACGGCGATGCGGTGTTTTTCGCCGCGGGGCCCGCTGCGGCCGCTGCCGAACTCGCGGGTTCGGCGCGAACCCGCATCGGCGAAGAGCTCGACCTTATCGCCCGCGACCGTTTCGACTTCTGTTGGATCGTCGACTACCCGCTGTTCGAAGAGGACGAGGAAAGCGGCGGGTACAAATTCAGTCACAATCCCTTTTCCATGCCCCAAGGCGGCCTGGCGGCGCTTGAGAGCGAAGAGCCCCTGGCGATCAAGGCGTGGCAATACGATATCGTCTGCAATGGCGTTGAACTTTCTTCGGGCGCGATCCGGAACCACAAGCCGGAGATCATGGAAAAGGCCTTCGCCATAGCCGGCTACGACCGCGCCGAGCTGGAACGGCGCTTCGGCGGGATGCTCTCGGCGCTGCAGTTCGGGGCACCGCCCCACGGCGGCTCGGCCCCCGGAATCGACCGCATCGTGATGCTGCTCGCCGACGAGCCGAACATACGGGAAGTCATTTTGTTCCCGTTCAACCAAATGGCCCAGGACCTCATGATGGGGGCCCCGGCGGAGGTCGAGCCCGCGCGTTTGCGGGAATTGCATCTGCGCCTTGCCTTGCCACCCAAGGCGAAGACCGATGGCGGGGGCTGAAACGCCCGCATTTGCATAAAATTCAGGGGAGATCGTCCCCCCGTCTTAACCGGCGATCAAGCATTGCGGCGCTATGATTCGCTTTTGCTTCGATTGTTCCGTCGGTGGACCAGATGCAACGGGTATCGGTTCTTTTCGCGGCCGTCCTTTTGACGGGCTGTAGCGTTTTGCCTCCGCAGGTCGCCCTGGTGACGCAGGCGGCGGATGGCCTCAGCTACGTGTTCACGGGCAAAAGCAGCATCGATCACATCCTTTCGGCGGCGACGCAACAGGATTGCGCGCTCTCCCGTGCCATCCAGCAAACGTCCGCGTGCCGGGACAGACATCCCGAGTCCTCGATCGCTTCGTCTTTGGATCTGGTTCAGGCCGGGCATCCCGGCGCGTCCTTTCACGACCGAATGCTTGGCGAGGAAGTCATCGGATTGGCCCAGGTTTCCGTTAAGCCGGAAATGGCAAGGAGCGCCCGAAGCCCTGGCACGGCAACGGAGGCGCCGCGGCCGCTTCGACTCCCGGAACTGGTGGCGGAACCATCCCTGGGGCGCGCTCGCGGGGCCGCCGACGCTCGGGCATCGGCGCCGGCTCCGCCAAACCCGTCAGCGGCGGAAGCTCCGTCCACACAAGGACGTGAGGCGGTGAGGATCACGGCGCCGCCCCCTGAGATCAAGTCCCGTCGGCTGGCCTCTGCCGAGACCGAACGGGGCAAGGACGCCTCGGTCCAAGAGGAAACGGAGGCACGGGATAACGGCTATTACGTTGTCGTCGGTCAATACGCCGACTGGTCGCGCGCTCTCGACGTCGCCGGCCGCCAGAACCACGGGATCGCGTCCGTGGTGAGCGCCAGGGGAGGCGGCGATAAACGTCACAGGGTTCTGGTCGGCCCGCTCAAGCGGGCCCGCGCCCATGCCGTGCGTTTCGCCTTGCTCGGCGATGGCTACGACTCCGCCTGGCTGGTGCGGCGATGCCGGAGTATTCCGGCTGAGACCCCTGCGGAAACCTGTCTCGATCTTGCCAACACCTGGCGCTAGCGGTGGGCCGGCCGCCGTTCGCTCTTTGCGGGGCTAATCCGTCACCGCGTTCTTTTTGCGCTTGTTGACATACATGGCCATGTCGGCGCGGGCGACAAGCTTGTCCTCGGTGTCGCTGGGACCAAAAGGCTCGACTCCGAAGCTGGCGCTGATCGGGATCTTCAGGCCGTCATAGGTAACGATCGTGCGGTTCATCACATGATTGAGCATTTCGGCGCGTTTTAGCCCGTCCCGCCAGTTCGTCTGAACCATGATGACGGCAAATTCGTCGCCGCCCAGTCGAGCAACGATATCGGTCTCCCGGACATGGGATTCGATCACACGCGCGACCTGCCTGAGGACGATATCCCCCACGTGATGGCCGAAATTGTCGTTGATGTCCTTGAAGCCATCGAGGTCACAGAAGACCAAAGCGCCCTTGTCACCGTAGCGCGTGGTGGCGGCCAAGGATCGGCGCAGGCATTCGTTGAACCCCCGCCTGTTGCGCAGGCCGGTCAGTTCGTCGGTGAGGGTCAGGTTCTCGAGATATGCGATGCGTGCGGATTGTTCGGTGAGAAAACTCTCGACCTCCGCGGTGGTGTCGAGAATTTGCTCGACCAGCGGCATGGAGGCGCCATGGGCGGGCCGAGTGGGAGCCGAACCGGGCCTGCTCATGAAGGCGGAAAGAGATTGCTCCGCCGACAGTATCCTGCGCATCAGGTCGCGATCGTCGGTATCTGCCGTCCCGTCGTCAGCGAGGACGCTTTGGCTCTTTTCGGTCTCTCGGTCCATGATCCGTTCGTTGGTTGACATTCCGTCGCCACTGGCCCGATTCACGCCCCGCAACCGGAGTGTGTGAACCACAAACGGGGAAGCAAAACCCGCGCCAGATGAAGAATCATTGGATTTCAACGGGATACCCGTCTCTGGCCGGGCTTCTGCCGCTTTCTTTGTTGGGCGGGCGGAAAAAACCGTCGCGTGGCGGCAAGAAATGCCCAGTCGTTCGCCCACCCGGGCGCGAGCGCCGGTCGTGCGCCTATATCAATGGGCGATTCGGTGGCATAATCCGTCCGGTCATGGATGGGTAGGTCATTGTCTCGATGGAGGTCTCTTTGGTCCGATCACTGGTTTGTTTTGTCGCCATCGTCCAGGTGCTGGGAATGTTGCCGTTTGCCACGCAGGCACGAAGCGAAAATACCGTCGACCTGGTGCCGCACAAGGCGACCTACGAGATGCGCCTCGGTCGGGTTCGCGCTGGCGGGGATGTTGCCGGTGCCAAAGGCACCATGACCATGGAGACGGAGAAATCGTGCGAGGGCTGGGCCTTAAAGCACCGCTTTCAGTTGACTTTGGTCAATACCGAGGGCAACCGGATCGAAACGGAATCGAATTTTTCGAGCTTCGAATCCCTGGACGGGATGACCTATCGGTTTACCGCGCGAACCACCCGCGATGGCGCCGTGACGGAAGACATTCAAGGGAATGCCAGTCTCACCGCCGAGGGCGGCGGGGGCCATGCCGATTTCAGCCGGCCGAAGGGCACCCGATTCGACCTTCCGAAAGGCACGATATTTCCGACCACCCACGTCAGGCACCTGATTGCCGGCGCCCGCAACGGGAAAAACCGGGTGTTTCGGGTCGTATTCGACGGACAAAGCAAGGAGGGCGCATTGGAGGTCAACGCGGTGATCCTCGGCCTCCAACAGGAGGCGGTCGGGAAATGGGCCAAGGACCCTCTCACGCGTCGCCCGTCGTGGCACATGCGGCTTGCCTTCTTTGCGCTGGCCAGCAGCAAGGCCGAACCGCAACACGAGGCCGGACTCCGGGTGTTCGACAATGGCGTCGCCGATGACTTCGAATGGGATTGGGGCACATTCACGGTAAAGGGAAACCTCACGTCGCTGGAGGAATTGCCCGGCCCCACCTGTTGACGGCGCCGGAAAGCGGCCGAGAACCGCCGTCGAAATTCACCGCGTCACCTTGTAACGCCTTAAATTCGTTGGTTTTATGCGGGATTCCCGATGGCTGGAGTGTTAACCAAGTTCTAACGAGTACTGCGGCATCATGGCGGCGCGCTGAGGGAACAAAGGGAGCATTTCCTGGCGGGTTTCGCCTATGCCCAGGCGGTTCGAGGCCGTAGCAGGACGAAGCACGCATGCCGGGATGGAAGGTCTAGGGAGCCATGAGCCAGAAAATTCTTATCGTTGAAGACAACGAACTCAACATGAAGCTTTTCCATGATCTGCTTGAGGCCTACGGATATAGCACCGTGCAGACCCAAGACGGTCGGGAAGCGCTGAAGCTCGCCAGGGAACATCGGCCGGACTTGATCGTTCTCGACATCCAGTTGCCGGAAATATCCGGTCTTGAGGTGACGCGCCAACTTAAGGAAGACGACGAGTTGAAATCCATTCCCGTCATCGCGGTGACGGCGTTTGCCATGAAGGGCGACGAAGAGAAGATCAGGGAAGGCGGTTGCGAGGCCTATATCGCCAAGCCGATTTCCGTGACGTCCTTTATCTCCACCATCCAGAAGGTGCTGGAATAACCCAATGACCGCGCGCGTGCTTGTAGTCGACGACCTCCCCACCAACGTCAAGGTGTTGGAGGCCAAGCTGACGGCCGAGTACTTTACCGTCATCACCGCGACCAGCGGGGAGGAGGCCCTGGCCGCGGCGAAGGAAAGCGCGCCCGACATCATATTGCTGGATGTGATGATGCCGGAAATGGACGGTTTCGAGGTTTGCCGCCGGCTGAAGGCGGACACCGAAACCGCGCATATTCCCGTGGTCATGGTGACCGCCCTCTCCGACGTCTCCGATCGTGTCATGGGGCTCGAGGCGGGGGCCGACGATTTTCTGACCAAGCCGGTCAACGATATCACCCTGTTTGCCCGTATCCGTTCACTGGCGCGGATCAAAAGGGCCATCGACGAATGGCGCATGCAGGAAGAGACCTACGGCCAGCTTGGGGTGGACGATGTCGGCAAGGCCCTGGATCTTTCCGATCATCCCGAGGGATCGGTCCTGGTGGTGGAACCCGACGAATTCGTCGGCGAGCGACTGGCCACCATACTGGTCGATGACCGCCAGTCGGTGACCTGCGTCACCACCGCGGCCGAGGCCATGGAGCAACTGGGGAGCGCCGCCTTTGATCTGGTTATCACCAGCCTTTACCTGGAGGAGAGCGACGGGCTCAGGTTCTGTTCGCAGCTGCGCGCCCTCGAGGATTACCGCACCATGCCGGTGCTGTTGGTCATCGAGCCGGAGGAGGTGGGTGGCCTTGCCAAGGGATTCGAACTCGGCATCAACGATTACCTGATTCGCCCGATCGATACCAACGAACTCAAGGTGCGGGTCCGCACCCAGCTGCGGCAAAAGCGATACCGCGAACGACTGCAAGAGAACTATATGCGCAGCCTGTCGCTGGCGCTGACCGACGACCTTACCGGGCTATACAATCATCGTTATCTGTCGGCCCACATGGATACCGCGTTGCGGCGGTCCGTGGCCAACGGCAAGCCGCTCAGCGTCCTCATGCTGGACATCGACTTCTTCAAGAACGTTAACGACAACTACGGACATGGCGTCGGCGATATGGTGCTCAAGGAATTCGCCGGTCGGGTCGTGCGCAGCATCCGAGAATTCGACACCGCCGCGCGCCGTGGCGGCGAGGAATTCGTGGTGGTCATGCCTGAGTGCGATGCCACGGTTGCCGCCACCGTGGCCGAACGCCTGCGAGGCCTGGTCGCGGAAACGCCTTTCGATGCCGGGGAGGACGGCAAAGTCGACGTCACCGTCAGCATTGGTGTCGCCAGCCGGAAGGATGAAACCGATACGGCCGAGGGGCTGTTGGCGCGCGCCGATGAAGCGCTCTATGAAGCGAAACGCAACGGCCGCAATCGGGTCGAGGTGCAATCGGATCTGGCCGCCCAGGCCGGGCGGGCGGTGGGCGGTTTGTGAACGGCGCTGGAAACGCTGCCGTTGTTAAAAAAAGCCGGCATGTGCCGGCTTTTTTGCTGTTGCGATTTTCCGCGTCGCGTTCGGCGCGTTAACGCTCACTTGATCTTGTTTTCCTTGAAGATCACGTGCTTACGCGCGACCGGGTCGTATTTGCGCATTTCAAGCTTTTCCGTCTGCGTCCGCGGGTTCTTCTTTGCCACGTAGAAATATCCGGTTCCCGCGGTCGATTCCATTTTGATGACTATGGTGTTCGCTTTGGCCATGGGTTGATCCTTGGTGCTCGGAGGTGATTTTCAGGGAAAATAAGCTTATGGCGCGCCGTGTCAAGGGAAGCCAAAGGCCACGCTTCAGTTGGTGAGAGCGTCGGCCCGTTTCTTTTTGGCAAGTTTCGGGGCCGACATGCCCAGGGTGCGTGCGTAAAGACGCCGGTCCCTGAGGATCTCCCGTGCGATCGCGAGATCCATTTTGGACTTGTCCGTCCGGCTCGGGCAGATCTTCCGCAATCCGCTGCGACGCAACCCGTCGAAGCTGGTGAACGTCCGCCATCTGGCCAATGCGATGGTCGCTTCGCCGATGGCCGTCAGCATCTGTCCACGAAGATCTGGGTCTCCTCCCATGTGAAGCGTGGCGGCGCACACATTGGGGAGTACACCGAGGCGATCCAGGGTGTAACCCGATGGCGCATGAAACCGCGACCAGGTCAGGATCAGTTCACCTTCGTTGGGAAGGCGGGTGATGTTCTGCACCGTGCCCTTGCCGTAGGAATTGGATCCCACAACCACCGCTCGGCCGCGGTCTTGCAGGGCCGAGGCGACGATTTCGGCGGCCGATGCGGAGCGTCCGTTTATCAGCACCACCATCGGTGTCCCGTGGGCGAGATCGCGGCCGGTGGCGTTGAAGCGTTGAACGCTCTCCGGGTGCCTGCCCCGCGTCGACACGATCCGGCCGCTGCCCAGGAAGACATCAGCCACGGCCACGGCTTGGTCCAGCAGCCCACCCGGGTTTCCGCGCAGGTCGAGCACGATCCCTCTGATCGGCGGCGATTCGTTCCACGGGAGGCCCACGACCGTCTGCTCCAGGTCACGGGATGTGCGTTGATTGAATCCGGTGACGCGGATCAAGGCCAGATCGCCTCGGCGCTCGTACTCCACCGTGCGATTGAAGATCTGTGCGCGCTTCAAGGCGACGGTGATGGGGTTTATCCGGTCGGAACGACTCGCGCGAATATTGACCGTCGTGCCTTCCAGCCCGCGCAAGCGCCAAATGACTTCCCGTTGGGAAAAGCCGATGAGGGACTCGCCGTCCACATGGGTGATGGTGTCGCCCGCACGCAACCGGCTGCGGGCGGCGGGGGTCTCGGGCAAGATCGCTTCAATCACGGGCAGCACACCTTCGAACCCAAGGCGCACGCCGATGCCGCCGAAGCCCTCGCGTTGGGCCCGGTAATCGCGGGCCGAACGCATTCCGACGTAGCGCGAATGGAGGTCCAGGGGGAGAAGGGCGCCGCGAAAGACGGCCTCGTAGATCGTCTCGGAATCGGCCGCGTGGAGGGCGGCCGAGCCTCGCCGCGCCGACGAAACCACCCGCGCGGTGAAGCGCGCCCAATCCCGGGGCGTCCGGGTCTCGGGCAAAACAAGATCCGCGATCTGCACGCCGCCGGCGGAAAGATTGACGCTGTTTCGCGACTTCGTGACGACGAGGCTGGGGTCGATTTCGTCGAGGTTTTCCATCCCCTCGAAAGCGAGTTCGGGGATGTCCACCGGCTCGATGTATTTGTCCTGAATATTCGCGAAACCGGCGGTAAAGACCTTGGTGGCGCGATCGACCCGGAAATCCTCTCTGGGTTCGGCGGTTGCCGCGCAGCCGGCGAGGACGATGACGCCCAGCAGCATCGCCGCGCGGCGGATCCAGCCGTCGGCACGATCCCTCGGGATCTGCCGTCGTACTTCGCACTTGGCCAGGTCGGCAGTGTTACGGCGCGCGTTCATCTTCCATCTTCGATCGGCGTTGACCTACGGCGGCCCGCCGGAACGAGGGGCAGCAGGAATCTTACCGCCCCACCCGTTGTCTCACAGTTAACGCTGGTACGCTTCAGGTTGTCTGAAAATACAACCTAGCATGAAAATACGCTATCGCCCTCTGCCTCTCTTGCCCCGCCGCCGCGGCTGCGCGTGCCGCCGCCCGGCGGGTTTTGGACGGCTGCGCTTCTTGCCGGGGCGGGGGCGATGGGCGGTAATCCCGAGGACCAAGCCCCCGGTTACGGGATTAGCCTCGCGAATCTCCACCTCGACCCCGTCGCCGAGGGTGTAGACGGTGCCCGATGCCATCCCCTCGAGGCTGTGGAGACTCTCGTCGTGATGCCAACGCTCGTCGCCGAGATGGCTCGCTGGCACCAGGCCGTCGGCGCCGAATTCCGGCAACCGCACGAAAAGTCCGAACCTCGTAACGCCGGTGATGCGCCCCGCGAAGCGCGCGCCCACGCGCTCTTCCAAATAAAGGGCGAGATAGCGGTCCATGGCCTCGCGTTCGGCCCGTTGGGCGCGGCGTTCGGTGTCGGATACGTGGAGGCCGATTTCGGGAAATGCGGATCGGGCCGCAGCGGCATCGTCGAGGCCTCCCTCACCCAGGCCGAGGCCGCCGATCAAGGCGCGGTGTACGAGCAGATCGGCGTAGCGGCGGATCGGCGAAGTGAAATGGGCATAATGCCGAAGGGCCAGGCCGAAATGCCCGATGTTGTCCGGGCTGTAGGCCGCTTGGGCCTGGCAGCGCAGAATCGCTTCATGGATGATGTCCGCCGAATCCTGTTTTGCGCTCGCCTCGAGCAGTTTCGAGAGGTCGCGGGCGCGGTTGACGGGGCCCGGCGGAAGGCGCAGACCGAAGGTCTCGAGGAAGTCCCGCAACCCCGCCAGCTTGTCGGGATCAGGGGGTTGGTGCACACGGTACATGCAGGGCGCCCGCCGCTTGTGCAGTGTTTCCGCCGCGGCGACGTTCGCGGCGATCATGAAGTCCTCGATCAAGCGGTGGCTCACGAGCCGTTCGCGGCGGCAGATCCGGGATACCGTCCCGTCGGTCGACAGGATGACCTGGAATTCCGGGATATCCAGCTCCAGCGTGCCCCGCTGCGCCCGTGCCCGCGCCAGGCTGTGATAGGCGCCGTAGAGATTTTCGATCGTGTTCCGGCCGAGGCCGTCGGGCGGGTGCTGACCGCCGTCCATGATGTCCTGGGCCTGGGTATAGGTCAGGCGGGCAGCCGAGCGTATGAGGGCACGGAAGAAGCGGTGGCGACGCAGATTGCCGTCGCCGTCGATATGGAGTTCGGCCGCCAGTGCGGCGCGGTCCTCGCCCTCCTTCAAGGAGCACAATCCCGCCGATAAGGCTTCAGGCAGCATCGGCACCACCCGGTCCGGGAGATAGACCGAATTGCCGCGTCGTCGCGCGCTGTCGTCGAGGGCGCCGCCGGGCCGCACATACCAGGCGACATCGGCGATGGCGACGAGGAGGCGCCAGCCGCCGGGATTCTCGGACTCCCGGTCGGGCTCGGCGAAGACGGCATCGTCGAAATCCCGTGCGTCTTCGCCGTCGATCGTCACCAGAGGGGTATCGCGCAGATCTTCTCGTTGGCCGAGGGTGGGGCCCTCCGCCGCGCCCGCCTCGGCAAGGGCAGCCTCGGAAAAGACCGTGGGGATGTCATTGGAGTGCAGGGCAATGAGCCCGATCGCGCCGGGACTGTCGACATGCCCTATGCGCTCCACGACTTCCGCTTCGCGCAGGCCTCCGCTGCGGCGGGGCAGGGCCCGGGCGCGGACCAGATCGCCGGGTTCGGCCCCTTTGCGCGCCGCCTCCGGCACCATGAAATCGTATTTGGCACGGCGGTCGGTGGGGCGGATGCGGCCGCGTCCGGCGGCGCGTTCATAGACCCCGACGACGTCGAGCGGCGCGGCCTCGAGCCGCCGCATCGGTCGGGCGTCGTAGCTCCCGTCCTCGTTGCGGCTGAGCCGCGCGAGAACCCGTTCCCCCGGTCCCAACGCACGCAGGTTGCCGCGCCCGGGTGCGACATAGATCGACGGCGGCGTTTCGCCCTCCACCCAACGCACCGGGCGGGCACGCAGTTCACCCTCGCTGTCGGGACCGGTAATCTCGAGCACGGCGACCGGGCCAAGCCTCTGGCGCGAGGCGTATTTGCGCCGCTCGGGAGTTTCGATCAGCCCCTCCTCCTGGAGCTGGCGCAGGAGCAGGCGCAGCGCGGTTCTGTCCTTGCCTTTGACGGCGAACGCGCGGGCGAGCTCGGCGACCCCGACCGGCCCTTCGCATTTCCGGAGATAGGCGAGAACGTCGTCCCGCGACGGCGCGCCGCCCTTGGGGGATGCGGCCTTTCGGGCCACCGTCGATCGCGCCCGATCAGGCGCGCGACGACGCGTCGGCAGATGGCCTGCGCGTCCTGCCGCGCCCACCGGTGCCGGCCTTGCCTTTCGCCTTGGCGCCGGCCCCGCGCTTGCCCTTCGCCGGCCCCTTCGCCGCTTTCGCGGCAATCAGGGCGATGGCGTCCTCGAGGGTCAGGGCGTCGGGGTCGGTGGCGGCGGGGACGGTGGCATTGATACGCCCGTGCTTGACGTAAGGGCCATAGCGTCCCGAATGGAGCGTGACCGGCTTGCCGTCATCGGGGTGGACCCCGATCTCCTTGCCCGAATTGGCGCCCCGTCCCCGCTTTCTGGCGCTGGCCAGAAGGTCGACCGCGCGATTCAGGCCGATGGTCAATACGTCTTCGTCGGCGGGAATGGAGGCGTATTTGCCTTCGCTTTCCACATAGGGGCCAAACCGGCCGATCCCGGCCCGAATGGGTTTGCCCGTCTCCGGGTGGGTCCCCACTTGCCGCGGAAGGGAGAGCAGACCGAGGGCGGTTTCGAGGTCGATCGCCTTAGGGTCCAGGCCCTTTGGAATCGAGACCCGTTTGGGCTTGGCTTTGGCCTTGTCGTCGCCTTCGCTCTTCACCTCGTCCAGCTGGACGTAGGGGCCGTAGGGGCCCTTGCGAACGGAAACGGCGCCGCCGCTCGCGCTGTCGGTCCCAAGCTCGATGGGGCCCGCGGCGAGCGCGGCATCGGTATCGTCCTCGGCGCCGTTGGCGACCGCCAGCTTCCTGGTGAATTTGCAGTCCGGATAGTTCGAGCAGCCGATGAACGCGCCGAATTTGCCTAGTTTCAGGCCAAGCCTGCCGTCGCTGCAGCCGGGGCATTTTCGCGGGTCCGTGCCGTCGTCGCCGAGCGGAAAGAAATGGGGACCCAAGTCCGCGTCCAAGGCGTCGATAACCTGGGTGATTGTCAGGCCCTTGGTTTCGTCCACGGCCTTTGCGAAGTCGGCCCAGAAATTGCCCAATACCGATTTCCAGTTGGCGCGGCCGGCGGAGATATCGTCGAGCTGCTCTTCCAATTGTGCGGTGAAGTCGTATTCCACGTAATGGCGGAAGAAGGATGAGAGAAAGGCGGTCACCACGCGGCCCCGATCTTCGGGCACGAAGCGGCGGCTTTCCAAGGTGACGTAGTTGCGGTCCTGCAGGACCGAGAGAATCGAGGCATAGGTGGACGGCCGGCCGATACCGAGTTCCTCCAGCCGCTTGACCAGGGATGCCTCGGTGAAGCGCGGCGGCGGCTGGGTGAAATGCTGCTCGGGCTTGACATCGCCAAGGGCCAGCCGTTCCCCCTCCTTCATCGGCGGCAGCATGCGGTCCTGGTCTTCGCTTGCGGCTGCGCCGTTGCCGTTGGGGTCGTCGCGGCCTTCCTGGTACAGCTTGAGGAAACCGTCGAAGGCGATGACCGAACCGGTTGCCCTGAGGGTGACGCCGTCGCCGCCTTCGGCCTCGATCGCGACCTGATCGAGCCGGGCGCTGGCCATCTGGCTCGCCACCGCACGTTTCCAGATCAGCTCGTACAGGCGGAACTGGTCGCCATCGAGCACGTGGCGCAGGTCGCTCGGGTTGCGTGACATGTTGGTGGGCCTGATCGCCTCATGGGCCTCCTGGGCGTTGCGGGCCGATGAGCGGTAACGCCGGGGCTGATCCGGAAGATAGGCGGCGCCGAATGCCGTTTCGATGTGGCTGCGTGCCTGAGCCAGGGCCTCGGCGGCAAGATGGACGGAATCCGTTCGCATATAGGTGATCAGGCCGACGGTTTCGCCACCGAGGTCGACGCCTTCATAGAGGCGTTGGGCGATCTGCATGGTTTGGCGGGCACTCAGGCGGAGCTTGCGCGAGGCCTCCTGTTGCAGCGTCGAGGTGATGAACGGCGGCGGCGGGTTGCGGCGCGCCTCCTTGCGCTCGACCGAGGCAACGGAAAAGGCCCCGGCATCGACGATGGCCTGGCGCGCGTTATCGGCGGCGTCTTGGTCGGGGATATCGTATTTGCCCAGCTTCTCGCCGCCGAGGTGGGTGAGCCGCGCCGTGAATCCGCTGCCTGCGGCGGTTGTCAGGCCGGCGTCTACGGTCCAGTACTCGCGCGGCTTGAAGACCTCGATCTCGGCCTCGCGCTCGCAAATCAGGCGCAGGGCCACGGATTGCACCCGACCGGCGGAGCGGCTGCCCGGCAGTTTGCGCCAGAGCACCGGGGAGAGCGTAAAGCCGACCAGGTAATCGAGCGCGCGGCGGGCGAGATAGGCCTCGATCAGCGGCTCATCCAGATCCCGCGGGTGGGCCACCGCCTCGAGCACTGCCGCTTTGGTGATTTCATTGAACACCACCCGCTTGACCGAAACATCGTCGAGCACCCCGCGCTCGCGCAGAAGCTCCAGCACATGCCACGATATCGCCTCGCCTTCGCGGTCGGGGTCGGTGGCGAGGAACAGCGTATCGCCGGCGGTCAGCGCCTTGGCGATGGCATCGACCCGGGCATCGGCCTTAGGCGACAGCGTCCAGGTCATGGCGAAGCCTTCGTCCGGCCGCACCGAGCCGTCCTTGGCCGGCAGATCGCGGACGTGGCCATAGGAGGCGAGCACTTTGAAGTCCGCCCCAAGGTAGTTGTTTATGGTCTTTGCCTTGGCCGGTGATTCGACTACTACGACGTTCATGTCCACAACTATCCGACTTTGCGGGTCGCTCTTTCCGGTCGCTCTGCCCCGGTATGTCGCCGCATCCCGGGCAACGGGATCATCGTCGATAACGGGTTAGCAAATGGTCAACGGGTCGCTTACTTGGGGTATTCGTCAGTCAAAAGCAAGGGAAACTTGTCCGCCGGGATGACGTTGGAGCCGTCCCGCCAGTTCCAATTCGAGCAACACCGTGGCCACTTCGGCGGGCGGAAAACCGCTTGCGCGCAGGATTTCGTCGACCGGCGTGGGGGCGGCGCCGAGCAGTGCCGTGACCGCTTTTCGTGCCGCGCCGAGGTCCTTGCCATCGACCTCTCGGGAGGACGGTACGCCCGCCAAGGGGCCTGCCTCGGGCTCGGCGATCCCCGGCCCCGAGCCGGCCAGGACCTCCAAGACATCGTCGGCCTCTTGGACCAAGATGGCGCCCTCTCTGATCAGCTTGTTGGTGCCGCGAGCGCGCGGGTCCAGGGGATTGCCCGGCACAGCCAGCACCTCGCGCCCTTGCTCGCCGGCCAGCCGGGCGGTGATCAGGGAGCCCGAACGAAGCGTCGCTTCGATGACGATCACGGCGGCGGCCAAACCGGAAACGATGCGGTTGCGATTGGGGAAATGGCGGGCCTGGGGCGCGACGCCGAGGCGGATCTCCGAGATCAGGGCGCCGCGGGCGCCGATCTCGCGGTAAAGCGGCTCGTTCTCCTTGGGGTAGACGACATCCACCCCGCCCGCCATCACCGCGACGGTGCCACGGTCCAGCGCGCCCCGGTGGGCGGCGGCGTCGATCCCCCGCGCCAGGCCCGAAGCCACCACCAACCCGGCCTCGGCGAGATCGCGGGAAAGGGTCTCGGCGAAGCGGATGCCGTTGGCCGACCCGTTGCGGGCGCCGACGATGGCGACGGTCGTCGTGCCCAACAGGTGCGGGTGGCCCAGGACGGATATCAGCGGCGGGCTGTCCGGCAGCACGGCCAAAGGACGGGGGTAATCGGGCTCGCAGTTTGCGATCATCCGCCCTCCCAATTTGGCGAGCGCCGCGATTTCCTTTTCCGCCGCGGCTTTGGGGCAGACGCCGATGGCGCGCCGGATGCCGCCGCGGCGCGCCAGCTCGGGCAGGGCGTCGAGCGCGTCTCTTGCCGAACCGAAACGCGCGATCAATTGCCCGAAGGTGATGGGACCGACGTTTTCCGACCGGATCAGGCGCAGCCAGTCGAGTCGTTCTTCCTCGCCGAGGGAGTGGAGCTCTTCCATGGCAAAAGCGTGGGGCACCGACTCGCCCGAGTCAATCTTCCGGGTGCCGCGGCTTGCCGAGACTGATGCGGGATTCCTCGCCGGCCATAAGGCGGCGAATGTTCTCGTGATGCATGACGATAACCAGGACCCCGAGACAGAGCGCCAGCAGGGCCGTCCCGAGATCGGCCAGCCACCAGGCGAACAGCGGGGCGGCCGCCATGGCGACGATCGCCGCCAGCGAGGAATAGCGGAGGACCAATGCCGTCGCCAGCCAGGCTCCGATCATGCCGAGGCCGGTTGGCCAGGAGACGGCGAGCATGACGCCCAGGGTGGTGGCGACCCCTTTGCCGCCGCGAAACCGGAGCCATACGGGAAAAACGTGGCCGACCACCGCCCCGGCGCCGGCGAGGAGCTGAGCCTCGGCCGACCAGGTGGCGGCAAGGAGCACCGCCAGTGCCCCCTTTCCCGCGTCCAGCAACAGGGTCGCCGCCGCCACGCCCTTGGCGCCGGTGCGCAGCACGTTGGTGGCGCCGACATTGCCCGATCCCACCTTGCGGATGTCGCCGAGGCCCATGGATCGCGTCAGCAGCAGGGCGAAGGGGACCGATCCCAGGAGGTAGCCCCCCAATGCCGCGCCCGCGAGGGGCCAAAGATCGGCGGACACCGGCATCTCAGTGATCGGCAGAAAAAACGACCGAGCCTGCGAACACCGTCTTGAGGCAACGGCCCTGGACGGGCCGGCCGTCGAACAGCGTGTTCTTGGATTTGCTGACGAGTTCGTCCTCGCGGATCACCCAGGGTGCGTCGGTATCGATCAGGACGAAGTTCGCCGGCGCCCCTTTGGTCAGTCGTCCCGCGTCGAGGCCGAGGATCTGGGCCGGGGCCGAGGTGACCTTGGCCAGCGCCTCGGCGAGGCCGAGGGCGCCGCCGTGATAGAGCTCCAGCACCAGGGGCAGCAGGGTCTCGAGCCCTATTGCTCCGGGCTCCGCCTGGGCGAAGGGGAGACGCTTGGAATCGGGATCCTGGGGCAGATGATCGGACGCGATGGCATCGATGGTGCCGTCCTTAAGCCCCTCCACGACCGCCTTGCGGTCGCTTTCGTCGCGCAGCGGCGGCGACAGCTTGGCGAAGGTGCGGTAGTCGCCCACCGCGGTCTCGTTGAGGCCGAAATAGGGTGGGGCGGTGTCGCAGGTCACGGGCAGGCCGCGGGCCTTGGCGGCGCGAATGGCGTCCACCGCCTGGCCGGTGGAGACGTGGGCGACGTGATAGCGCCCGCCGGTGAGCTCGACCAGCCTGAGATCGCGCTCGATCATGATGACCTCGGCGGCGACGGGAATTCCCTTGAGGCCGAGGCGGGTCGAAATCTCGCCCTCGTTCATCATTCCGCCGGCGGCGAGGCTCGGCTCCTCGGGATGCTGGACGATGGGCAGGCCGAACCGCGTGACGTAAGAAAGCGCCCGGCGCATGGTGTCGGCGTCGGCGAGCGCCCGGGGCCCGTCGGTGAAGCCGACGGCACCGGCCTCGGCCAGCAGCCCCATCTCGGTCAGGACTTCGCCTTGCAGACCCTTGGTGATGGCGCCATAGGGCCTGACGTCGACCAGTCCCGCCTCGTGCCCGCGGGCGATCAGGAACTCCACCTGGGCGGGGGTGTCGATCACCTGGTTGGTGCCGGGGATCACGGCCATGGTCGAGACCCCGCCGGCGACGGCGGCCTGTGCCGCGCTTTGCAGGTTTTCCTTATGGGTCTCGCTCGCCTCGTGAACGGTGACGCGCATGTCGATCAGCCCCGGCGCGAGCGCGTGGCCGCCGCAGTCGATGCTGGTCACGCCTTCGGGGACGCCGTCGGCGAAGACGCGGGGGCCGATATCCTTGATGATGCCGTCTTCGACGAAGACGGCGCCCGGTTGGTCTGCGCCGCTGCCGGGATCGAGCAGGCGGGCGTTCACGAGGGCGAGGGTGCCGCCGCCGTTCATCATCCGCCCTCGGCGTTCTCGGCCGGACCGGCCGCACCCACGGCGCCGACGCCGGTGACGGCCTCGAGGCAGGCCATGCGCACCGCCACGCCCATCTCGACCTGCTCGGTGATCACCGACCGGTCGATGTCGTCGGCCACCGAGGTATCGATCTCGACGCCGCGGTTGATGGGGCCGGGATGCATGATCAGGGCATCGGGTTTGGCGGCGGCGAGCTTGTCGGCATCGAGGCCGTAGAAATGGAAGTTTTCCTTGAGCGAGGGCACGTAAGTGCCATGCATGCGCTCGAGCTGCAGGCGCAGCATCATGACGATGTCGGCCCCCTCGAGGCCGCGCGCCATATCGTGGAAGACCTCGACCCCCATGCGCTCGATCATCGGCGGGATCAGGGTCGGCGGGCCGACGACGCGCACCCGCGCGCCCATGGTGGTGAGCAGGTGGATGTTGGACCGGGCCACCCGGCTGTGGGCGATATCGCCGCAGATGGTCACCATGAGCCCGCCGATGGCGCCCTTGCGCCGGCGGATGGTCAGGGCATCGAGAAGCGCCTGGGTGGGGTGCTCGTGGCTGCCGTCGCCGCCGTTGATGACGGCGCAGGCGACCTTCTGCGCCAGCAGTTCGACCGCGCCGGAATGGGGGTGGCGCACCACCAGAACATCGGGATGCATGGCGTTCAGCGTCATCGCCGTGTCGATCAGGGATTCCCCCTTGTGAATCGACGAGGTCGCCACCGACATGTTGATGACATGGGCGCCGAGCCGCTTGCCGGCGAGCTCGAAGGAGGTCCGGGTGCGGGTCGATTCCTCGAAGAAGAGGTTGATCAGGGTCAGCCCCTGGAGCGACGTCGCCGTTTTCTGGCGGCTGCGGTTGAGGGCGACGAAGGCCTCCGCGGCGTCCAGCAAACGGGTGATCTCTTCGGGGGAAAGCCCCTCGATGCCGAGGATGTGGCGCGGTGCTGCGCGCGTGTCTGGGGCCGGGGCGCTCATTAAAGCGGGACTATACGCACGGGCCCCGCAAAAGCGCAAGCATCGGCGCGACCGCCGCTCGGGGAGCCCGTCGGAACCCCTCCGCCGCGGCTGGAAGACCCTGTCTCAAAGGCCGAGCAGGATCAGGAGTGCGGGCAGGGTCAGCGCCGCCAACAGGGTGGTGGCGGTCAGCGCCCCGGCGATCAGCGCCGTATCGCCGCCCATCTGGCTCGCCAGTACGTAAGAGGATGCGGAGACCGGCAGGCCCGCATACATCACCGCGATCGCCCATGCCGGCCCGGGCACGCCCAGAAGGGAAGCGGCGGCGAAGGTCAGGGCGGGGAAAAGACCAAGCTTCAGCAGCGCCACCCAGGCGAGCGCGGCAACATCCGAGCGCAGGCGCCGGGGCTCCAGCGCCGCGCCGACGGCGATCAGCCCGAGCAGCAACGCCCCCTTGCCGGCGAGCTCCAGGGTCGCCACCGACCAGCCGGGCAGCGAGAGGCCGGACAGGTTCACCAACGCCCCTCCGGCACAGGCGAGGATCAGGGGATTGCCCAGCACCGCGGCGATGAACTGCCCGGGTCCGCGGCCGCTTCTGCCGCCGAAGCGCGCCAGCACGGCGACGCAGAGCAGATTGACCAGGGGCACCACGACGGCGATGGCGATGGCCGCCAGGACTGCCCCGTGCCGACCCCAGACGCCCAAGGCCACGGCGATGCCGACATAGGTGTTGGGCCGGATGGCGCCTTGGAAGACCGAGGTGAAGGCGGGCCCGTCGAGGGCGAGGAGCGGCTTCAGGCCGAGGGCGAGGGCCGCGGTCGCCAGCACCCCGGCGGCGAGGGCCGCGGCCATCGGGCCGGCGGTGGTGAACTCGAGCTCGGCGGTGGCGAGGCTCTCGAACAGGAGCGCGGGGAACAGCAGGAAATAGGTGAGCTTCTCCGCCACCGGCCAGAATCCGGCGCCGGGAAAGCCGATCCGCTTGAGGACGAAGCCCAAGGCCACCAGCGCGAAGACCGGGGCCAGGGCGGCCCATGCGCTCGTCATCGGCGGTCGTCACCGGGGCCGGAGGCAGAGAGGAAATCGAGGAAGGATTGCAGGATCACGGCGGCGGCGACCTTGTCGATGACCTCGGCGCGCCGGCGCCGGGACACGTCGGCGTCGAGCAGGGCGGCCTCGGCGGCGCGGGTCGACAGGCGCTCGTCCCAGAAGGCGAGCGGCAGGTCCACCGCCTTGAGGAGATCGCTGGCGAACTGGCGGGTCGCCTGGCACCGGGGGCCTTCGCTCCCGTCCATGTTGATGGGCAGGCCCAGCACCAGGGCGCCGACGTCCTGCTCTTCGATGATGCGGGCGAGGTGGGCGAGGTCGGCCGCCAGCTTGGTCCGCCGTATCGTCTCGCAGGGCGTGGCGATGGTGCGCCGGACGTCGCTGAGTGCCAAACCGATGGTGCGGCGGCCGAGGTCGAGGCCGAGGATGCGGGCTCCGGCTGCGAGGTCTCGGGTCAATTCTCCGGGCTTGCGGATGGTCATGGCCGGTGATACCTTGCCTGGCTTCTAGGGCCTAAAACCCAAGGTTTCCGCGGGTTTCCGCCCATCAGGGCGGGCCCGCGCGCAATCACTGGGACACTTATACAGATGTCGCTGGATAAAGCCACCGTCGCACGCATCGCCGCCCTGGCCCGCATCCGGGTGCCCGAAGAGGATCTCGACGGCCTGGCCGAGGAGCTCTCCAATATCCTGGGTTGGATCGAGCAGCTCAACGCCGTCGACACCGCGGACGTGCCGCCCATGTCCCAGGCGTCCGAGCAGAAGCTGCGCTGGCGCGCCGACGAGGTGACCGACGGCGGCATCCCGGAAAAGGTGCTGGCCAACGCGCCCGCGGCCAAGGACGGCTATTTCACCGTGCCCAAGGTGATCGAGTGATGGCCGATCGCGCGCTGACGGACCTCACCCTGGCCGAAGCGAGGGACGGGCTCTCGGCCAAGGCGTTCTCGGCGGTGGAACTCATCGAGGCGCATCTCGACGCCATGGCGGCGGCCCGCGGCCTCAACGCCTATGTGGCGGAGACCCCGGAGCGGGCGCGCGCCGGAGCCGAGGAAGCCGATCGGCGGATCGCCGCCGGAGAGGCCCGGGCGCTCGAGGGCGTGCCGCTCGCGATCAAGGACCTGTTCTGCACCGAGGGCGTCGCCACCACCGCCGCCTCCCGCATCCTCGACGGTTTCACGCCGCCCTACGAATCCACCGTCACCCGGAACCTGTGGGAGGCGGGGGCGCTGATGCTGGGCAAGACCAACATGGACGAGTTCGCCATGGGGTCCTCCAACACCACCAGCCATTTCGGCCCGGTGGAGAACCCCTGGCGGCGCCAGGGGGACAACCGTCCCCTGGTGCCCGGCGGGTCTTCGGGCGGGTCGGCGGCGGCCGTCGCCGCCCGTCTTTGCCCGGCGGCCACCGGCACCGATACCGGCGGATCCATCCGCCAGCCCGCGTCCTTCTGCGGCGTCGTCGGCCTCAAGCCGACCTATGGCCGCTGTTCGCGCTGGGGCATCGTCGCCTTCGCCTCCTCCCTGGACCAGGCCGGGCCGATCACCCGGACGGTGCGGGACGCGGGCCTGCTGCTGACCCACATGGCCGGCTTCGATGCCAAGGATTCGACCTCGGTCGATCGCGCGGTGCCGGACTTCGAGGCCGCGGTCAAACGCCCGGTGGACGGCCTCAAGGTGGGGATCCCCAAGGAGTACCGGGTCGACGGCATGGATCCCGAGATCGAGGCCCTGTGGAGCCGCGGGGTCGACTACCTCAAGGACGCCGGCATGGAGCCGGTGGAGATCAGCCTGCCGCACACCTCCTATGCCCTGCCGGTCTATTACATCCTGGCCCCGGCCGAGGCGTCCTCCAACCTGGCGCGCTACGACGGCGTGCGCTTCGGCCACCGGGCGGCGGCCGCGGACGACCTCTTGGACATGTACGAGGCGACGCGCTCCGAGGGGTTCGGCGCCGAGGTGCGCCGTCGCGTCATGATCGGCACCTACGTGCTCTCGGCGGGCTATTACGACGCCTATTACCTGAAGGCGCAGAAGGTGCGGACCCTGATCGCCCGTGATTTTTCCACCGCCTTCGAAAAGGTCGACGTGATCCTCACGCCCACCGCCCCCGGCGCCGCCTTCGCCATCGGCGAAAAGGAAGACGATCCCATTTCCATGTATCTCAACGACGTCTTCACGGTGCCGGCGTCGTTGGCGGGCCTGCCCGGCGTCTCGGTTCCGGCCGGGCTCGACGGCGACGGGCTGCCCCTCGGCCTGCAGCTGATCGCCAAGCCGTTCGACGAGGAGACCATGATCGCGGCCGCGAGCGCGATCGAGACGCGCGCCGGCTTCGACGGCTCGCCCGCGGCCCAGGGCAGGGAGGGCGCGTGATGTCCATGATCCAGGGCGCCACCGGGGATTGGGAACTGGTCATCGGGCTCGAGGTCCATGCCCAGGTGACCTCCAACGCCAAGCTCTTTTCCGGCGCCGCCACCGCCTTCGGGGCCGCGCCCAACAGCCAGGTCTCGCTGGTCGACGCCGCCATGCCCGGCATGCTGCCGGTGATCAACGGCTATTGCGTCGAGCAGGCGGTCCGCACCGGCCTCGGGCTGAAGGCGCAGATCAACCTCGTCTCGGTCTTCGACCGCAAGAACTATTTCTATCCCGACCTGCCGCCGGGCTATCAGATTTCCCAATTCACCCAGCCCATTGTCGGCAAGGGCGAGGTGGTCCTCGACATGGAGGATGGGAGCGAGCGCCGGGTCGGCATCACCCGGCTGCACCTCGAGCAGGACGCGGGCAAGAGCCTGCACGACCAGGCGCCCGACGCCACCTATGTGGACCTCAACCGTGCCGGCGTCGCGCTGATGGAGATCGTCTCCGAGCCCGACATCCGCTCCGCGGAAGAGGCGGCGGCGTATCTCACGAAATTGCGGTCGATCCTGCGCTATCTCGGCACCTGCGACGGCAACATGGAGGAAGGCTCCATGCGCGCCGACGTCAACGTCTCGGTGCGCCGGCCGGGGGAGGCGTACGGCACCCGCTGCGAGATCAAGAACGTGAACTCGATCCGCTTCGTCCAGCAGGCCATCGCCTACGAGGCCGGGCGCCAGGTCGACCTGATCGAGGACGGCGGCGAGGTGGTCCAGGAGACCCGCCTGTTCGATCCCGAGACCGGCGTGACCAGGGCCATGCGCACCAAGGAGGAGTCCCACGACTACCGCTACTTCCCGGACCCCGACCTGTTGCCGCTGGAGCTCGACGCCGACTGGGTCGAGGGGATCAAGGCCGGCCTGCCCGAACTGCCCGACGAGAAGCGCGCGCGGTTCATCGCCGATTACGGGCTTTCCCCCTATGACGCGGCCGTTCTCGTGGCCGAGCGCGAGACCGCGGAGTATTTCGAGACCGCAGCCCAGGGGCGGGACGGCAAGGTGGCGGCCAACTGGGTCACCGGGGAGCTGTTCGGCCTGCTCAACCGGGAGGGCCGCACCATCGCCGACAGCCCGGTGGCGGCCGAGGACCTGGGCGGCCTCATCGACCTGATCAATGATGGCACGGTTTCCAACCGTTTGGCCAAGGACGTGTTCGAGGAAATGGCGGCGTCGGGCAAGGCCGCCGAGGTCGTCGTCGAGGAAAAGGGCCTCAAGCAGATCACCGACACCGGCACCATCGAGGCCGAGGTCGACAAGGTGATCGCCGGCAATCCCGATCAGGTGGCGCAGTTCAAGGGGGGCAACGAGAAGGTCCTGGGCTGGTTCGTCGGCCAGATCATGAAGGCGACCCAGGGCAAGGCCAATCCCGGCGCGGTCAACGAGATCCTGCGGAAAAAGCTCTCGGAGTGAATCCTCAGGGCCCTCGGGCGCACGGGCGCGCCGGCGCCGCTCAGCCCGAGAAGATCAGGGGATGGATGAAGAGGCCGATGGCGACGCCGGCGCTCACGCCGATGATGCAGCCGACCAAAAAGGCCCCCAATGTCGTCCACCGTTGCTCGTCCATGACCTCACCCCCTTTCGGCGGCGCAGGCTAGCAAACTATCGGGTCGCGAAACCAGGGGAATCGACGCCTTGCCCGGCGGGCGACGGGCGCGCAGAAATTTCTGCCATTTTCCCGAAGGGGCAGAATACGTTATTGAAAATAAAAAGTTTTTACAAGATTCTCATAATGTGAGAATCCTGTCGAATTCCCACATTATGAGAATTTGGCCTAACCGGACTCCGCGCCGCCGGCCGGGAACGGTCGCGCGGGCGCGTCGGGCCCGGCCTGGCATCGGGGCTTCCGGGCGCAAGCCGCCCGTGATACACAGGCGGGGCCCCGCCGGAAGAGCGGGCGCCGATAAGAGCGAAGCGCGGCTGTCCCGCGCGAAGGGAGGGTCATGATCGAAGCCTATGTCTGGACCACGGGCAACAACCGCAAGGTCCTGATCATGCTGGAGGAGACCGGGCTTCCCTACCGCGTCCACCCCGTCAATATCCACGAAGGGGCGCAATTCGCGCCCGACTACGGCGTGATCTCTCCCAATCACAAGACGCCGGCCATCGTCGACACGGACGGCCCCGGCGGCGCGCCCATGCCGCTCTTCGAATCGGGCGCGATCCTGCATTACCTCGCCGAGAAGACCGGCCGTTTCCTGCCCGAGGACGGAGAGCCCCGCTATCGCGTGATCGAATGGCTGATGTGGCAGATGGGCGGCATCGGCCCGATGTTCGGCCAGGTCAACCATTTCATGGCGCGCAAGGAGGACCCCGCCATGGGCTATGCGCTCGAGCGCTATCACAAGGAATCCCTCAGGCTGCTGCGGGTTCTGGATGATCGCCTGGAGGGCAGAGACTATATTGCCGGAGACTATTCCATCGCCGACATGGCCACCTTCCCGTGGTGCCAGGGGACGGACTGGCGGGCCGAGGCCCTGCCCGAGTGTCCCAATGTCCGGCGCTGGATGGAGAGAATCGCCGAGCGGCCCGCAGTCGAGCGGGCGCAAGCGGTGACGGCGGAGCTGCGCAAGAGCGCCGCGTGAAATAAGCGGGAGCGAGGAAACGACGATGATCGATGTCTACAACTGGGCCACCGGCAACGCGCGGAAGGTCTATATCATGCTGGAGGAAACGGGCCTGGAGTACCGCGTCCATCCCGTAAACATCAGCAAGGGCGACCAGTTCAAGCCGGAATTCCTGGCGATTTCGCCCAACAACAAGATCCCCGCCATCATCGACCGAGACGGGCCGGGCGGCGGCGACTACGCGCTCTGCGAGAGCGGCGCCATCCTGATGTACCTGGCCGACAAGACCGGCCGGTTCCTTTCCACCGATCCCCGGGAGCGCTCCGTCACCATCCAGTGGTCGATGTTCCAGATGGGCGGCATCGGCCCGATGTTCGGCCAGGCCGGACACTTCGTCTCGCGCCGGGACAAGCCGGGCATGGGCGCCGGCTTCGAGCGCTACACCAAGGAGGCCGCGCGGCTGATGACGGTATTGGACCGGCGGCTCGCCGAGGTGCCTTACGTTGCCGGCGACGAGTACACCATTGCCGACATGCTGACGTTTCCGTGGTGCCAGGACTGGGAACGGCGCGGGCTGAAGGGCGAGGATTACGCCAACTTCATGCGCTGGTTCGACGAGATCCAGGCGCGCCCGGCGGTGCAGAAGGCCGACCGGATCGCCGCCGAGCTGCGCGCCGCGGCGGCCTGAGGGGAGGGGAGAGATGATCGATTTCTATTGCTGGCGCTCGGGCAACAACCGCAAGATCTTCATGATGCTGGAGGAGGTGGGGCTTCCCTATACCCGCCATATCGTGCATCTGCGCAAGGGCGAGCAGTTCGCGCCCGATTACCTCAAGCTCAATCCCAACAACAAGACGCCCACCATCGTCGACCAGGACGGTCCTGGCGGCGAACCCTTCACGGTGTTCGAATCCGGCGCCATCCTGATCTACCTCGCGGAGAAGACCGGCCAGTTCCGGCCCGAGGACAAGCGCCAGTGGTTCACCACCCTGCAGTGGCTGATGTTCCAGATGGCGAGCCCGGGCCCGCTCTTTACCGAGGCGGCCTTTTTCCACGAACACGCGGGCGAGCCGGACATGGCCTATCCGGAGGAGCGCTACGTGAAGGAAGCCCTGCATCTGCTGGATGTCGTCGACAAGCGGCTCGGCGAGAGCGCATACATCGCCGGCCCCGAATACTCCATCGCCGACATGGCGCTGTGGCCGCATTTGGGGACCGTGGGCCGCTTCGATGCGAGCCTCGATGATTACCCCAACGCCGCCCGCTGGTTCGCCCTGGTGGGCGAGCGGTCCGCGACCCAGCGCGCCGCGGCGGTCATCGAGGAGGTGCGCGCCGAGGCCGCGGCCGCGGCGTGAGGCGGGCTGGCCAGGAGACCGCGAAGAAGCGAATGGGCGGCGTGCAAGGAAAGGGCGGGGAATGATCGATCTCTATTCCTGGACCACCCCCAACGGGCGCAAGGTCCATATCATGCTGGCCGAGACCGGGCTCGAATACACGCCCCATGCCATCGATATCCGGGCCGGCGACCAGTTCACCCCGGAGTTCCTCGCCGTTTCGCCCAACAACAAGATCCCCGCCATCGTCGACCGGGACGGGCCCGGCGGGAGGCCGCTGGCGCTGTTCGAATCGGGCGCCATCCTGTTTTACCTGGCGGAGAAGACCGGCCGATTCCTGCCTGGCGACGGCGAAGGTCGCTACCGGGTGATGGAGTGGCTGATGTTCCAGATGGGCGGCGTCGGGCCGATGTTCGGCCAGGCCAACCATTTCAGGGTCTACGCCGCCGAGCGCCTGCCCGAGGAGCAGACCGCCTATGGCCGCGAGCGCTATACCAACGAGGCCAATCGCCTCTATGGGGTGATGGACAAGCGCCTCGATGCGCACGAATACATCGCCGGCGCCGACTACTCGATCGCCGACATGGCGATCTATCCCTGGTGCCGCAATCCCGAGCGCCGCGGGGTCGACCCCGCGGCCTATCCCAACGTTCTGCGCTGGTACAACCAGATCGAGGCGCGCCCGGGGGTGATCGCGGGCAACCGGATCCTCGAAGGGGTGCCGAGGGCCGAGCTCGACGACAAGGCCTGGAACATCATGTTCGGCCAGGCGCAGTATGAAAGACGCTGAGCGGCAGCGATGATCACCCTCTACGCCAAAGCCACCTCCAACGGGCGCAAGGCCTCCATCATGCTGGAGGAGACCGGGCTCGACTATGAGGTCCGGCCGATGGCGCTCGAACGCAAGGAACAGAAGGAAGCCTGGTTCCTGGAGATGAATCCCAACGGGCGCATCCCCGTGATCACCGATGACGACGGGCCCGACGGCGCGCCGGTCACCGTCTTCGAGTCGGGCGCTATCCTGCTCTACCTGGCGGAAAAATCGGGCCGCTTCCTGCCCGCCGCGCCGGCGCCGCGCGCGCGGGTCATGGAATGGCTGTTCTTCGTCTCCACCCATCTGACCTTCGGCGCCATGCAGGTCCATTGGCTCGCACGGCGGCGCGATGCCGGGGAGCCGCACCCCGATCTCGAGATGTGGCAGGCGGAAAACGCCCGCGTCTATGGGGTGCTGGACCAGGGGCTTGCCGGTTCCCCATACTTCGGCGGCGAGGACTACTCCATCGCCGACATCGCCGCCTATCCCTGGGTCTATCGCTGGCGGATGCAGGGCATCGACATGGAGGCGTTCCCTCATCTGAAATCCTGGTTCGCCGGCGTCGGCGCCCGGGAGGCGGTGATCCGCGGCCTCGGCATCCCGCCCCGGGACGACGATCTATGAGGAGGAGGGGCGCATGATCCACCTGCATAGCCGGGCCACCCCCAACGGGCGCAAGGTGGCGATCGCCCTCGAGGAGACGGGGCTGCCCTACACCGTTCACGCCGTCGATCTCTCCAAGAAGGAACAGAAGACGCCCGCCTTCCTGGCGATGAACCCCAACGGGCGCATTCCCGTCATCGTCGACGACGATGTCGAGGGCGGGCCGGTGACGGTCTTCGAATCGGGCGCCATCCTGCTCTACCTGGCGGAAAAGTCGGGCGGGCTGCTGCCGGCGGGCGGGGCGGCCCGGGTCGAGGCGCTGAAATGGCTGTTCTTCGGCTCCTCGCAAGTGACCCATACGGCGATGCAGGTCCATTACCTCCTGCGTCGCAAGGCGGCGGGCGAAGGGCACGAAAATCTAGCGGTCTACGCCGAGGAACTCGGCCGCCTCTATGGCATCCTCGACGGCATCCTCGCCGATCGGGATTTCCTGGCCGGGACCGGTTATACGATCGCCGACATCGCCAATTGGACCTGGGTCGATCGGCACCAGGCCCACGGCATCGATATCGCGCCCTGGCCGCGGCTTCGCGACTGGCTGGCGCGGGTCGGCCAACGGCCGGCGACACGGCGCGGCTACGACGTGCCGCCCCGCGGTGACAGCTGATCCGGAACATCCGTCCGCGCCGCGCCCGCGGTTGTCTCGGGCGATGGTTCCTCTGTCTGGAAAAATTGAGGGGACCGCGGTCAGGGGGGGAGTTGCGCGGTCCCCTCGAACAACCCGGCGCTGCAACCGGGAAGGTAAATCTGTGCTAGACGGCTTGGGCGCGGGGGCGTCCGACGCGTCGTTTCCGGGGCATGTCTATGACTTTCGCCGTACTGGGGCTGCCCTTGAGTGCTTGAAGCTCGTCCCGGCAACGCTCCAGGATCTTGACTTCCCTGGCATCTTCGCGGTCGAAGATCTCAACGCAGCTCAGTTTGATCTCCACGAGGTCCATCAGCGCTTCAAGCGATTTTCCCGACAATGCCATCGTCCGTCCCCAATTTGGTTCGCCGAAATCCGATGGCCGTATATTCCATCTAAGCTAATTAAAAAGAGGTAAAAATTCCACGGAAAAATACGACTTAAGAGATATTTTTTGACCGATAAAATTTTACGCTAATTTAACGATACCGGATCGATACTTGCCGCACCTCGAACCCCTGAAGCGCGAGGAGGGGGACACATGGTTCAAGTCAAAGGCAACGGTGGGGTCCAGGCGGCGGCCCGCCCGCCCGGGGCGGTGGTCCACCCCCGGATCGGCGGCGAGACCGTCGGCAAACCCGAGTTCGACCGCCGTCTCAGCGACAAGATCCTCGCCGCTTTCAATCACGCCTATGCCTCCGGCGCCCATAAGGTCGCGGAGCGCTTGAGGACCGTGCTCGCCGATGTCGAGAAGAGCGAGCGCGTTGAGCACGACCGCCGCACGACGAGCGCGGTGTCCCAGGCCGATCTCTGGGTGGCCTTCGTCGAGGCGCGCAACAGCTATAACGACCTCGTGTCCCGGGGCGACGCCCCGGCGGAGCAGGTCGAGATCGCCCTCAACGACATGAAGGACGCCTACCGTCTCTGGGCCAATACCTGAGACGGAACGCGGGCCGGTCGCTTGTCGGCCGGGCCCCGGTTTGGCTCGGCGCATCGTTTCAAGACATTCCTCCAATCTGATGCCCTTTTCGGTGCGCCCTTTGGGCACGCCATCGGCCCCCGGCGGCGGGCATAGGGAATGCCCGCCCTCGAGCCGCAGGGCAGGGCCGAAGCACCGGGCCCGCGGCCGCCGGTGGCCGGGCGGCAGCGTTTAACTCCACGCCCCCGCCGCTGGTCAACAGCGATGGGGGTGGTCTATTCTAGGGTCCCGGGCTCAGTGCCGGGGGCCGCGTCAGGCCCTCAACAACGTTCCGACACCGGCCGGGGCAACGCGCAGCAGGCTGGTGGGCGGGGCGCAACGGGCCCGGCTCCGGCATCGCCCCAGTGCCAAACAGGGAAGGACCGATCAAACCATGAAACTTTTGCATTTCGATGATTTCCGACTGGGCGTCCTCAAGGGCGATAACGTCGTCGATATCTCTTCGGTCGCGGACGACATCCCTCATAGCGGACCGCAAGGCAGGATCGACGGCCTGATCGCGCGCTTCGACGACTACCGCGGCAAGATCGAGGCGGCGCTCGCGGGCGACGACGGGGTGCCCGTGGCCGACGTGCGGATTCGCGCGCCGCTGCCCAGGCCCGGCAGCATCGATTGCATGGCGGTCAACTACATGGAGGACGGCACCCGGGACAAGCCGGCGCCCATCAACGCCTTCCTGAAGTCCTCCAGCGCCGTCATCGGCGACGGCGACACCATGGAGCTGCCCGACGTCCCGGCCACCATCTTCGAGGGCGAGGCCGAGATCGCCATCGTCATCGGCAAGCGCGCCCGCAACGTCAGCGAGGCCGAAGCCATGGATTACGTGTTCGGCTACACCAATTTCATCGACGGCTCCGCCCGCGGCCTGCCGCCGGCGGGAAACACCTTCTATCAGGCGAAGTCGCGCGAAACCTTCGCCCCCATGGGACCCTATATCGTCACCAAGGACGAGATCGAGGATCCGCACAAGCTTCAGGTCCGGCTTTGGAACAACGGAACCCTGATGCAGGACTTCAACACCGACGACATGGCCCACAAGATCCCCAAATGCATCTCCTGGGTGAGCTCGGTCCATACCCTCGAGCCCGGGAACGTGCTCGCCACCGGGACCAACCATCGCGGCCTCAACCCGTTCATGGACGGCGACACCGTGGAGCTCGAGATCGACGGCCTCGGCCGCCTCACCATCCATGTGCGCGACGAGCTCAAGCGCAGCTGGGGCCGCGTCACCCGGCTTGAGCACGCGGAAAGCGGCGGCGAGGGGAACCATACGCCGCAGCTGACCGGCAAATACGCCGAGGAAAAGGTCTCCTGAGGGGCGGCGGCGGTCGGGAGGGCCGCGCGCCGCGCAGGGGGTTGACGGGGCGATCCGAAGGGCCTTAGAACACTGACCGCCCGCGGGCCCCCGACGGTGCGGGTTAGGAGAACGGCAAGAAATTTAAGGCATTGATTTCATTGACGGAGGGGTGGCCGAGCGGCTGAAGGCGCCGGTTTGCTAAACCGGTATACGGAAACAAACCGTATCGAGGGTTCGAATCCCTCTCCCTCCGCCATTTTCCCCGTCCTCCTGCCCGGCCCCCGATCGTTGAGACCGGGGCGACCGGAACCCGGTTACAGATATCCCTGCTCTTTCCAGAACTCCTCCGCCGCCGGATGGAGGGGCACGCCGAGGGGCGCTTCCGGGGTGTCGTTGCACATGATGTCGAGCGGCAGCGGCCCCGTCCCCTCCCAGGGGATCGTCTCGCGCCGCGCCTCGAGCCCGGCACAGACCCTGCGGACCATGTCGTCGTCGGCATCGTCCCTGACGAACACCGGCCAGCCCGAGAAGTCCAGGGTCGGCACGTCTTCGGGCAAGGTGGGGTACCGCTCCCGGGCCAGGAGGTCGCGGCGGTAGCCCATCTCCTCGAGCCGGGCCAGGGTCTCGTCCTCGATCTTCAGCGCGGTCAGGCCCGCCGGCGTCACCGCGTCGGCCCAGCCGTGGACCCCTTCGTCGAACAGCGCCGTGAGCTCGCCCTCGACCAGGGCCGCGAACTTGGGCGTGCCGGGCCGCGGGATATGGCCGGTTTTGCGCACCTCCCCGCCCCAGGCGACGAGATCCGCTATGGAAAAGCCGGCGGCCGCGAAGATGTCGTCCAGCATGTTGTGGAGCCAGTGTTCCTCGCGCCCCCTGACGCCGAGCTTGAGGGGATATTTGGCGCGGCCGATGTCCTCGATGGAGGCGAGGCCGGTCGAGCCGTGGACCGCGAACAGGCACTGGTCGCGCGAGGGCAGGACGGTGACGGCGCGCACCGGCTGGGGTTCGCTGAAGTAGGACCCTTTCCCGCGATAGGCCACCGTCAGGGCCGAAGACGGGTTGAGGAAGGCGAGGTCCATTTCTCCCCCCATCACCCGGGTGATGCCGTCGAGGGTGCTGGAAGCGCAGAGGCGCACCATCGGCCCGCCGCCGTCGGTCTCGAGGATCACCTCCGGTTCGCGGTAGGGTTCGTCGGGCTGCGCGCCCATTCCCGCGGCGGCTTCGAGAATGAAGCGCGCGCGCATGGCGGCGGCGCCGATTTCGCGGGGCGTTTCGTCGTTCGGCATTCTTGGTCCCTCCCTCTTGCCCATGACGGCAACGGCATCTTGGCCGACATTACATGGAAAGAGGATAAAGCGAATCCGCCCCGACCTCCGCATCTTTCTGGCCCGGCGCCGCCGCTCTCGTCTCAGCCGACCGCCGGCGCCGGCGGCGGGCCGAACCCTATCGGGTCCCGTTAAGGACCCTTGTGACACCGGGCCCTTATGGGATTATGATCCCTGAAAAGATGAATGCGCACGCGGCAAAACCGAATGCATCCGCATCGCCCCGACCCACTGATGGGAAAGGGGACCGGCGCGGACAGGCAAAGGGAGGACAGGATGAGCGAAGCTGAAGCCAGCAGTGGGGACCCGCGCGTCGAGGCCCTGCACCGGCGCATGGCGGAATATTCCCTGGGCGGCCACTGGCAGCCGCGGGAACAGCCCGCGCGCCTGGTCCCGTTCGTCTGGCCCTGGGAGCGGATCTACGAATGCCTGATGGAATCGGGCGAGGTGATCAAGCTCGGCCATGCCGGCGATGCCGCCAACCGGCGGACGGTGCAGCTCGTCAATCCGGCGATCACGGCGCAGAAATCCACCACCCGCACGTTGCAGATGTCGATCCAGCTGGTCAGGCCGGGGGAAAACGCCGAATGCCATCGCCATTCGGCGGCGGCGCTGCGCTTCATCGTGGAAAGCGACGGCACCAGCTACACCAATGTCGACGGCGAGCAGATGCTGATGGAACCGGGCGACCTTGTGCTGACTCCCAACTGGACCTGGCACGATCACCACAACCCGAGCGACAGCAACGTGGTCTGGCTCGACGTGCTCGATGTGCATCTCGCAAAGTATCTCGATGCCATGTATGGCGAGCTCTATTCCGAGGGCGCGGCGGACAATCCCAATTATTTCGAGGGCGCATCGCAGACCATCGTCTATCCCGACGGCTACTGCCGCCGGCGCTTCGGCGCGGCCCGCCCGCCGGCCGATCGGCTCGACCCGCGCTTCGTGCCCTATACCTACAAGTGGCGCGAGACCCGCGCGACCCTGGACGCGCTGGCCGAGGCCGATGTCAGCGACGCCTACGACGGCATCCTGCTCGACTACAAGAACCCGCTGACCGGCGGGCCGACCATGCCGACCATCAACTGCCGCGCGCAGATGCTCCGGCCCGGCGAGGAGACCCGGCCCCACAATCACTCCAGCTGCACCATCTATCACGTGGTCGAAGGGGAGGGCGTCACCACGGTCGGATCGGACAAGGATGGCGGTGAGGAATTGGCCTGGGGCGAAAAGGACTGTTTCTTCGTTCCGTCGAAATCGTGGCACAATTTCAGGAACACCTCGAAGACGGAGCCGGCGGTGCTGTTCTCGGTGAGCGACCGGCCGGTGCTCGAGAGCCTCGGACTATACCGGGAAGAACAGGCGTAAAGAGAAGCCGCGGCAGGCCGAACCTTCGGCGCCCCGGACCAATGTGAAAGGAAACGTCAATGACGGACCAAAAAGCGAAAGACATATACAAGGGCAATCTGGCGCCCATTCCTTGCGTCTTCGACGGCAAGGGCGAGCCCGACCTGCCGATGATGGAACAGTTGGTCGATTTCTACCTCAACGCCGGGGTGCACGGGTTCTTCGTGCTGGGCTCCCAGGGCCAGGGCGCGGCGACCACCATAGAGCAGCGCAAGGCCGTCGCCGAAACCGTGGTGAAGCGGGTCGACAAGCGGGTGCCCATCATCCTGCAGGTCGGCGCCGTGGATCCCTATACCAGCATCGAGCTTGCATCCCACGCCAAGGAGATCGGCAGCGACGCCATCGGCCTTGTCGGGCCCTATTACTATTCGGACCGCAGCGAATGGGAGCTGATCGAGCAGCACAAGCAGGTCGATGCGGCGGCCGGGCTGCCGATGTTGCTCTACAACAATCCGCAATATTCCGGCTACCCCACGCCGCCGGCGATGATGAAGAAGCTCAAGGAGGCGATCCCCAACGTGTTCGGCTCCAAGCTTGCCGACGGCAGCCTGGGCCAGGCCAAGACCTATCTGCGGGCCATGGGCGAGGATTTCGTCGTCTTCGTGCCGATCACCCAGATGATCCCGGGCATGCTGGTGGGGATCAACGGCTCGATCGCGTCGGGCGCGCCGGTGACCATTCCCGAGGCGGGCGTCGCGCTGGTCGAGGCGATCTGGGCGGGCGACTACGAGCGCGCGCTCAAGATCCAGGTGCTGCTCATCGAGTATGGCGATAGGACCGCCGTGCTGCGCCAATACGGCCGGCGGACCACCGTCGAGGGCCTGCGCATCCGCGGCCTGGAGGTGAAGGAATATCCGCGTTGGACCACCAGGGAGATGTCTTCGGAACATCTTAAGTATTACGAAACATGCATCACCGAGGTGCTTGACGACCTTGCCGAGCTGACGCCGAAAGCGGTGGCGGCGGAGTAGGGCACGGGGCGGACGCCCCCAACGGGGCGCCCTTGGAGGGTGCCACGGCTTCGGCGCAAGACGATCGCGCGGAAGCCCTCGCCTACCATCTCCGCGCCTTGGGGCGTGGGGCAAGGCGGCGCGGGGCGATGGTGCGTAGGGAAAGGAACCTGTCATG
>JAWWBR010000020.1:0-37502 GCA_033720855.1 Alphaproteobacteria bacterium | reverse complement strand
GGTTGTTTCGAATAGGCACGCGGCCTCGAGCACCGCGCTTGCCCCGGACGCCGCGGCATCCGCCTTTTCGTTGGGCCAGGCCTCCCGGGGCTTCACCAGCCGGAGGCCGGCCAGGCCGCAGTTGAGCATGGCCCGGGCCGCGGTGCCGATGTTCTCGCCGATCTGGGGGCGGACCAGGATGACGGTGGGGCCCAAGCCCGGATCGGGGGCCCCGGCCGCTTCGGCGGCGCTGCCCGGATCGGTCGGCGCCCCCACGGGATCAGGCCCCGGCGCCCTCGGTGAACAGCTTGTAGGTGATGGCGTCGTTGAGCGCGTTGAACGAGGCGTCGATGACGTTGGTGGATACGCCCACCGTGGACCAGCGATTGCCGGCGCCGTCCGTGCTTTCGATCACGACCCGGGTTACCGCCTCGGTGCCCTCGCCCGGGGTCAGGATGCGCACCTTGTAATCGACCAGGCGCATCTCCGCGAGCTCCGCGTAATAGGGCAGCAGCGCCTTGCGGATGGCGTTGTCCAGGGCGTTGACCGGGCCGTTGCCCTCGGCCACGGTCATGGTGTGCTCGCCCTTGACGTCGACCTTGATGGTCGCTTCCGACAGGGTGATCAGCTGCCCGCGCGCGTTCCAGCGCCGTTCGTCCAGTACCCGGAACGCGGTCAGGCGGAAATAGTCGGGCACGGCGTGGAGGGCCCGGCGGGCGAGAAGCTCGAAGCTCGCCTCGGCGCCGTCATAGGCGTAGCCCTCGTATTCCCGCGCCTTGACCTCCTCCACCAGCTTAGCAATGGCGGGGTCATCGGGCTCGACCTCGATGCCGACATCGCGCAGGCGGGCGATGACGTTGGAGCGGCCGGCCTGGTCGGAGACCACGATATGACGCGCATTGCCCACCGATTCGGGCGGAATGTGCTCATAGCAGCGGGGGTCCTTCTCGACCGCAGACACGTGCAGACCGCCCTTATGGGCGAAGGCCGCCTCTCCGACATAGGCGGCGTGGCGGTTGGGGGCCCGGTTGAGGCGCTCGTCCAGCACCCGGGAGGCATGGGTGAGGCGGGTCAGGTGCTCGCGGTCGACGCCGGTCTCATAATCCATCTTGAGCATCAGGCTGGGCAGCAGCGAGACCAGGTTGGCGTTGCCGCAGCGCTCGCCCAGACCGTTGAGGGTGCCCTGGATCTGCCGCGCCCCGGCGCGCACCGCGGCCAGGGAATTGGCGACGGCGTTCTCGGTGTCGTTATGGCAATGGATGCCGAGGCTCCCGCCGGGGATGTGCTCGGCGACGGCTGTGACGATCTCTTCGACCTCGTCGGGCAGGGTACCGCCGTTGGTGTCGCACAAGACGACCCAGCGCGCCCCGGCCTCATGGGCCGCACGCACGCATTCGAGGGCGTAATCCCGGTTCGCCTTGTAGCCATCGAAGAAGTGCTCGGCATCGAACATGACCTCGTCCATCTTGGTCGCGGCCAGGGCGATGCTGTCGGCGATCATGGCGACGTTCTCGGATTTCTCGATGCCCAGCGCCACATCGACTTGGAAATCCCAGGTCTTGCCGACCATGGTGACGACCCGCGCCTTGGTGCCGAACAGCGCCGTCAATCCGGGGTCGTTCTCGGCGCTGCGCCCGGCCCGCCGGGTCATGCCGAAGGCCGCCAGCCGCGCCGTCTTCAGCTTCGGCGGCTCGGCGAAGAAGGCATCGTCGGTGGGGTTGGCGCCGGGCCAGCCGCCCTCGACATAGTCGATGCCGAGCTCGTCGAGCGCCTCGGCGATGGCAACCTTGTCGATGACGTTGAAATCGACCCCCTGGGTCTGGGCGCCGTCGCGCAGCGTCGAGTCGTAAAGGTAGACGCGTTTATCCGTATTCGTGCCGCTGCTCATCCTGCGCGCCTCCAGATGGTGCCTTCGGCCTTGTCCTCCAGCACGACCCCCTTCTCGGCGAGGGTGTCGCGAATGCGGTCGGCCTCGGCAAAATCCTTGTTTAGCCGCGCCTCTGCGCGCCGCGCAATCATGTCTTCGATCTCCGTCTCGGCGATGGTTTCGGCGCAGGCTCCCGTCTCCCCCTTGAACCAAGCCTCGGGATCATGGCAGAGGAGCCCGAGCACCGCGCCCGCCGACAAGAGCTCCGCTTTGAGGCGCGCCTTCTCGGCATCTCCCTCGGCTTTGTTGAGGCCGGTGGCGATCTCGTGCATGGCGGTAATGGCGAGCGGCGTGTTGAGATCATCCTCGAGAGCGGCTCGCACCTTTGCGGAGATATCGCCGGCGGGTCCCGCATCGACGTCCGAGACCTCACGCAGGGCACCGTAGAATCGGTCCATGACGCGGCGCGCTTCGCCCAGGCCGGCGAGGGTCCAGTCCAGAGGCTGGCGGTAATGGGTGCCGAGCATATAGAAGCGGATCGCCTCGCCCGGCGCCCGATCCAACAGGTCGCGGACGGTGAAGAAGTTGCCCAGCGACTTCGACATCTTCTCGCCGTTGACGGTGAGATACCCGTTATGCACCCAGTAGCGAGCGAAGGACTGGCCGGTATGGGCGCAGGTCGACTGGGCGATCTCGTTCTCGTGATGGGGGAAGACGAGATCGAGGCCGCCGCCATGGATGTCGAAGCTTGCGCCGAGATGGGTTTCCGACATGGCCGAGCACTCGATGTGCCATCCCGGGCGGCCGCGGCCCCAGGGGCTGTCCCAGCCGGGCTGATCCGGGTCCGACGGCTTCCACAGGACGAAATCGGCGGGGTCCTTCTTGTAGGGCGCCACCTCGACCCGGGCGCCGGCGATCATTTCGCGGCGGTCGCGCTTGGCGAGGCGCCCGTATTCGGCCATGGACGGCACGTTGAACAGCACATGGCCGTCGGCCTCGTAGGCGTTCCCCGATGCGATCAGGCATTGGATCATGGCGATCATCTGGGGGATATGCTCGGTCGCCCGCGGCTCGACGTCGGGCGCGAGCGCCCCCAGCGCCGCCATGTCCTCGTGGAACGCCGCGGTGGTCTCCGCGGTCAGCCGATCGATGGGGACGCCCTTTTCCTTGGCCGCGGCGATGATTTTGTCGTCGACATCGGTGATGTTGCGGACATAGGTGACCCGCGGGTAGGTCGCCTTGAGCAGGCGATAGAGGACGTCGAAGACCACCACCGGCCGGGCGTTGCCGATATGGGCCCGGTCGTAAACGGTGGGCCCGCAGACATACATGCGCACGTGCCCGGGATCGAGGGGGATGAAGTCCTCCTTCGATCGCGACATGGTGTTATACAGCTTCAGCGGCACGTTACGTCCGTCCCTTGGTTCCCGACGCCTAAGACTTTGAGTCGCAAGGACTAACAAATCCCTTCCCCAGGGTCCACGAAATCACGCGGGCCTCATTCCGCGGCGTCGTCATCGGCGGCGGCGGCGAGCGCCCCGGTAAAGGAGTTGGTGATGGGGTAACGCCGGTCGCGGCCGAAAGAGCGGCGGGTGATCTTGACCCCCGGGGGCGCCTGGCGACGCTTGTATTCGGCGATATTGACCATGCGCCAGACCCGCATCACGACATCCCGGTCATGGCCGCGCTCGACGATCTCGGCGATCGCCATGTCCCCTTCGATCAGGCAGCGCAGGATATCGTCGAGAACCTCGTAGGGGGGCAGGCTGTCCTGGTCCTTCTGGCCGGGCTTGAGCTCGGCCGACGGCGCCTTGGTGATGATGCGTTCGGGGATGACGGCGCCTTCGGGCCCCAGCATGCCGTCCGGGCGGTTCTCGTTGCGCCAGCGCGAGAGCTCATAAACGGTGGTCTTGTAGACGTCCTTCAGGACCGAATAGCCGCCGCACATGTCGCCATAGAGCGTTGCGTAGCCGACCGACATTTCCGATTTGTTGCCCGTCGACAGCACCATGTAGCCGAACTTGTTGGACAGCGCCATCAGGGTGATCCCGCGCGAGCGCGCCTGGATGTTCTCCTCGGTGGTGTCGTGGCCATGGCCGGCGAAGGCGTCCTTGAGCATGCCGTCGAAGGCGGCCATGGCGGTGTCGATGGGCACGGTGTCGAGGCGGATGCCGAGCGCCTCGGCCAGGGCGGCCGCATCTTCGAGGCTGTCGCGCGAGGTATAGGGCGAGGGCATCATCACGCAGTGGACCCGATCTGGCCCGAGGGCATCGACGGCGACGACGGCGGACAAGGCCGAATCGATCCCGCCCGACAGGCCGATCAGGACGCCGGAGAAGAAATTCTTGTTGGCGTAGTCCCTGAGCCCCAGGACCATGGCCTTGTAGATGGCGGGGATGCCGTCGCCGCCCTCTGCGATGGCGCCGGGGGTGCAATCGAAGCGCCCGTTTGAGTCGGAAAATTCTAGGTGCAGGAAGTCTTCGGCAAAGGGCGCAAGCCGCGCGCGTATTTCGCCGTCGGGGCCGAGGACGAAGCTGGCGCCGTCGAAGACCAGCTCATCCTGCCCGCCCACCTGATTGACATAGATCAGCCCCAAGCCGGTCTCCGCCACCCGGTCCCGTGCGAGGCCAAGCCGCTCATCGGGTTTGTCGGTCTCGAACGGCGAGCCGTTGATCACGATCAGGATTTCCGCACCCCGCGCCTTCAATGCCTCCGCGGGACCTGCGCGCCACATGTCTTCGCAGACCATGACGCCCAGCCTTACACCGTTGAATTCGATGGGATCCGGCAAGGGGCCCGGGGCGAACACCCGCAGTTCGTCGAACACCCCGTAATTGGGAAGGTGGTGCTTGGAGGTGAGCGCCGCGACCTTGCCGTCGGCGAGCAGGAGGGCCGCGTTGTGCACCGCGCCCTCGATCCGCCACGGCGCCCCCAACAGGATCGCCGGTCCGTTCCCGGTCTCGGCCGCAAGGTCGCCGACCGCGTCCTCCACCGCGTCGATGAAAATCGGCTTCAGCACCAGGTCTTCGGGCGGATATCCGGCAATCACCAGCTCGGTACAGACCAGGAGATCGCAGCCCGCCGCCGCGGCCTTGGCATGGGCGGCGCGGATCAGCTGCCGGTTGCCGTCAAGGTCGCCGACCGTGGGATCGAGCTGGGCCAAGCCTATCGTGAGCGTCCGTGTCATGGCATTGGAATATCGAGTATCGGCTATGGTTGCATCGGTCGGGGAGCGGGGAAGCGGCCCTCCGCGACCCTCGGCTGCGGGAATCGCCGGTTCAGGAAGCGGCCTTAATTCGCGACCCGCCCTGCTGCCGGCGCTCGGCCTTGAGCATATCGGAGATGACGAAGGCAAGCTCTAGGGCCTGTCCGGCATTGAGCCGGGGATCGCAATGGGTGTGATAGCGGTCCGCCAAACCGGTCTCGGAGATCGCTTCTGCGCCGCCGACGCATTCGGTCACGTCCTTGCCGGTCATCTCGAAATGGACGCCCCCGGCATAGGTCCCCTCGGCGGCGTGCACGTGGAAGAAGCCGCGCACCTCCTCGAGGATGCGGTCCACGTGGCGCGTCTTGTAGCCGGTGGACGACACGACGGTATTGGCGTGCATGGGATCGCAGGCCCAAACCACCTTGCGTCCTTCGCGCTCGACGGCACGAACCAGCGGCGGCAGCTTGGTCTCGACCTCGTCCGCGCCCATCCGCGATATCAGGGTCAAGCGGCCGGGCACGTTGTCGGGGTTGAGGATTTCGATGATGCGCAGAAGATCGTCGGTCTCCATGGTCGGGCCGACCTTCATGCCGATCGGGTTGTGCACCCCGCGCAGGAACTCCACCTGGGCGTTGTCGGCCTGGCGCGTACGGTCGCCGATCCACAGCATATGGGCGGAACAGTCATACCAATCGCCGGTCAGCGAGTCGGTCCGCGTCAGGGCCTCCTCGTAGCCCAGAAGCAGCGCCTCGTGGGAGGTGAAGAAATCGGTTTCCGCGATCTGCGGCGTGGTCTCGGAGGTCAGGCCGCAGGCCTCCATGAAGTCCAGCGTCTCGTCGATGCGGTCGGCCAGCTCCTGGTACTTCTCGCCTTGCGAGCTTTGGGCGACGAAGCCCAGGTTCCAGCGGTGCACCCGGTGCAGGTCGGCGAAACCGCCCTGGGAAAAAGCGCGCAGCAGATTGAGGGTCGCCGCCGACTGGGCGTAGGCCTTGACCAGGCGCTCGGGATCGGGCGTCCGCGCATCGGCCGTGAATTCCATGGCATTGACGCTGTCGCCGCGGTAGCTCGGCAAGGTGAGGCCGTCCTGGGTCTCGGTATCGGCGGAACGGGGCTTGGCGAACTGGCCGGCCATGCGGCCGACCTTGACGACGGGACAGGCGGCACCGTAGGTCAAAACGATCGCCATCTGCAAGAGCACCCGGAAGGTATCGCGGATATTGTCGGGGTGGAACTCGGCGAAGCTTTCGGCGCAATCGCCGCCCTGCAGCAGGAACGCCTTGCCCTCGGCGGCGCGGCCGAGCTGCTCCGTCAGCCGCCGCGCCTCGCCGGCGAAGACCAGCGGCGGATAGGAGGCGAGCGTCGTCTCGACCTCGGTGACCTTGTCGGGATCGGGCCACTCGGGCTGCTGCAGAATGGGCTTTTCGCGCCAACTTGATGGCGTCCACTTGGAAGCCATGATTCACCTCGAGAATCTGGAAACCGAATCAATCGATGATTCGAAGGCGCGTTTATACGCCGCTTCTCTGCGATTTTCCAGTCAAAGGGGGGAATTTTACCGCGGCGAATCCCCCGGCGTCCCGCAAGGAACGGTGTTCTTGAGCGGGGGTGCCCCGAGATAGAGCGCGACCAAGACCACGGGTGCGTCTCCGACCGCCCGCCCCCGATGGCACCAGTTTACCGCTTCCAGCAACCCTGCGCCGGGCCCGAACCGCTTGCGGCCCTTGGCGCCGTAATCGACCTCCAGGGTTCCCGACACGACGTAGGCGAAGATGCCGACCTCATGGAGGTGCCGCGAGGTCGCCTTGCCCGGCGGAATGGTGATCTTGAAGGCCGACAGGACCGGCCGGCCCTTGGGATAGCGGAGCGGCTGGCCGATCACGGTCGCCGACGGGCTGCCGAGATCGATAGGCTCGACGGTGATTTCCTTATTGCTGAGCACCTTGTCCGCCCTGGCGCCGGCGCCCCAAGGCAGAAAGCCCACCAGCACCAGCCCGATCACGCCGATGAATGTGCGGACCATCGCCGACTCCTATTGATCAGCCCACCGGCGCCGCCATCAACACCACCTCCTCGCCGGTGGTCGGATGGACCGCCATGGTGGCGTCGAACTGCGCCTTGGTCAGCCCCGCCTTGACCGCGATGGCCAGCGCCTGGACGATCTCCGGCGCGTCCATGCCGACCATGTGCACGCCAAGCACGCGGTCGGAGGCGCGGTCGACGACGAGCTTCATCATCACGTATTGCTCGCGGCCGGTGATGGTGTGTTTGAGGGGTCGGAAACGGGCGCGGTAGATATCGATCTGTTCGAAGGTCGCGCGAGCCTGGGCTTCGGTGAGGCCCACGGTGCCCACCGGCGGCTGGGTGAAGACGGCGGTGGCGACGCTTTCGTGATCGGGGCCCCTCGGGGCATCGCCGTAAAGCGTGTCGATCAGGCAGACCGCCTCGTGGATCGCCACCGGGGTCAGTGCCAAGCGGTCGGTGCAATCGCCGACGGCGAAGATGTGGGGCTGGCTCGTGCGCGAATACTCATCGACGCGGATGGCGCCGTTGGCCCCGAGCTCGACCCCGGCCGCCTCGAGGCCGATCCCTTCGGTGTTGGGCACCCGGCCGGTGGCCAACAGCACCTGGTCGGCGGCGATCACTTCCCCGGTGGTCAGCGTCACCTCGCGCCCGCCCGCGCCTTCGGTGATTTTCTCGATTTCGGCTTCGAAGCGGAAGCGGATTCCCTTTTCCGCCATTTCCGCATGGACCGCGATGCGGATGTCCTCGTCGAAGCCACGCAACACGCGGTCGCGGCGGTAGACCACGGTGACCTCGGCGCCGAGCCCATGCATGATGCAGGCGAACTCGAGCGCGATGTAACCGGCGCCGTTGATGACCATGCGCGCGGGAAACTCGGGCAGGTCGAAGATCTCGTCGGAGGTGATGGCGAGCTCGGCCCCTTCGATGGGCGGCACGAAGGGCGTGCCGCCGGTGGAAATGACGATATTTTCCGCTGTCACTCTGTTGGCGCCGATGGAAATCGTATGGGCATCCTCGAGTGTCGCGTGGCCGGTGAACAGTTTGGCGCCGGCCTGGTCCAGCACCCGGTTGTAGATGCCCTCGAGGCGGCGCAGTTCGCGTTGCTTGGCCTCGACCAGGGTGGGCCAATCGAAGCGTTTGCCCTCGACCGTCCAGCCGTAGGCCGCGGCGTCCTCGAAATCCTCGGCGAAGTGGGCGGCATAGACGTAGAGCTTCTTCGGGATACAGCCGCGGTGGACGCAGGTGCCGCCCACGGTCCATTCCTCGACCACACCCGAGCGCTTGCCCAGGCCCGCCGCCAGGCGCGCCGCGCGCACACCGCCGGACCCCGCGCCGATGGTGAACAGGTCGTAATCGTAATCGGCCATGGCGCCTCCCCCCCGAAGGCCCCGCGCCTCAGGCGCCGATGCCCCCCATGCACAAATATTTGACCTCGACGAACTCCTCGATGCCGTATTTCGAACCCTCGCGCCCGATGCCCGATTCCTTGACCCCGCCGAACGGCGCCACCTCGGTCGAGATGATGCCCTCGTTGATGCCGACGATGCCGTATTCCAGCCCTTCGGCGACGCGCCAGATGCGCCCGATGTCCCGGGCATAGAAATAGGCAGCCAGGCCGAACTCGGTATCGTTGGCCATGCGGATCGCCTGCTTCTCGGTGCGGAAGCGGAAGATCGGCGCCAGCGGACCGAAGGTCTCCTCCCTGGCCACCATCATCTTGGGCGTGACATCGGCGATCACCGTCGGCTGGAAAAAGGTGCCGCCGAGCCGGTGGCGCTTGCCGCCGGTGAGCACACGCGCACCCTTGGAGACGGCGTCGGCGATGTGCTCCTTGACCTTGTCGACGGCATCGCTGTTGATCAGCGGCCCCTGGTTGACCCCGGGCTTGAGGCCGTTGCCGACCTTGAGCTTCTTGACCGCGGCCACCAGCTTGCGGTTGAAGGCGTCATAAACCTTGTCCTGGACCAGGATGCGGTTGGCGCAGACGCAGGTCTGTCCGGTGTTACGGTATTTCGAGGCGATGGCGCCCTCCACCGCGGCGTCGAGATCGGCATCGTCGAAAACGATGAAGGGCGCGTTGCCGCCGAGCTCCATCGCCGTCTTCTTAACGGTATCGGCGCATTGGGCCATCAGCACCTTGCCGATCTCGGTCGATCCGGTGAAGGACAGCTTGCGGACGATGGGGTTCGAGGTCAGCTCCTTGCCCTGGACCGACGCCTTCCCGGTGACCACGTTGAAGACGCCCTTGGGCATGCCCGCGCGCTCGGCCAGCTCGGCCAGGGCGAAGGCCGAATAGGGCGTCTGCGATGCCGGCCTGGCCACCACCGTGCAGCCCGCCGCCAAGGCGGGCGCCGCCTTGCGGGTGATCATGGCGGACGGGAAGTTCCACGGCGTGATGCAGGCGACGACGCCGATCGGCTCCTTGGTGACGACGATGCGCCGGCCGGCGACGTTCTGGGGGATGGTGTCGCCGTAGACGCGCTTGCCTTCCTCGGCGAACCATTCGATGAAGGAGGCCGAATAGACCACCTCGCCCTTGGATTCCGCCAGGGGCTTGCCCTGCTCCGAGGTCATGATGGTGGCGAGGTCGTCGGCATTGTCGACCATCAGCTGGTACCATTGCCGCAGGATGGCGGCCCGTTCCTTGGCGGTCTTGGCGCGCCAGTCGGGCCAGGCGGCCTCGGCCGCCTTGATGGCGCGCCGCGTCTCGGCCTGGCCCAGACTCGGCGCGGTGCCCAGCGTCGAATCGTCGGCCGGGTTGTTGACCCGGAAGGTGGCGCCGTCGTCGGCCCCCACCCAGGCCCCGTCGACATAGCATTTCTGGCGGAAAAGCTTCTTGTCCTTAAGCTTCATCGCTCTCCCCTCGTGTGCGGAATTGGGGGCGCGGCCGGCCCCTGAATTTGTCGCGCCACTATACCGCCCGCCCCAATGCCTGTTAACCGCTATCACGCCGGGGACGAGCGCCCGGGCCGTCCCTCGCCTCTCGGCGCCCGCCGCCCGGCACGTTCCTCGCGAGCCTATGATCCACCACGATAACATACGCTCTTACGTTAATAGGTAAGTATTACTTGACATATAATACGCGTTTTGGTTGAATGGTTCACCCCCGAACAGACAAGGGGGCCAAGGCCGCAACAACGGAGGACGCCGCCATGCCCAAGGACCCGTTCCGCACCCGCATCGCCCGCGCCGGGCTCGACAGCCTGATGCGCGACCCCAGATACTGGGACGGCACCCATCCCCAGCACGGCGCCCTGGTGGACATGGTCCAGCGCGGCTTCCAGATCGTCTTCGATGGCCCCGACGACCGGGCCCGGCGCAACCCGGCGCGGATCGGCCCGCCGCCCCGCCCGGGCCTGCTCGATTCCGTGCTGACGGACACCATGGAGACGCGGGAGCGGTTCGAGGCCGCGCCCTCGGCCGAGCGAGAACGCCAGGGCCGGCGGGTGATGCTGTCCGCGCTCCGGGCCGATAATTTCCCCCTGCCCCCGGGCTTGGAGTCGGAAGACGATAATCTCGGCACCCCCGCCCCAAAGCCGCCGGCGCCGCAGCCCCGCAGAGAACAAAACAACGAGGATGGACTTCTCGCCCAGAACCGGCCAGGCGCGCCGTTCCCGCACCCGACCCCGCCGAGAAGGCCACAGTCGCTGTCATCGCCGCCCGCGGCCCCCGCCACTCCCACCGGCCAAGCGCAACCCAGCGACCCGTGGCCCGCCTCGCCTGTTTCCAACCGGTTCCGCGAGGAAATCCATAACCGGGAATCGCAGGTAAATAACTACAGAGCAGTCAATGGCGATGCCTGGGGCCGCTATCAATTGACCGGAATAGCTCGCCAACAGATCGGGCTGCAACGGGCCGACGGCAGCTTCACCGGCAAATACGGCGTCAACAGCAGGGACGAATTCCTCAAGAACCGGAAGGCGCAGGAACAGGCGTTCGCTGACTACATGGCGGACAACCTCCAGCAACTGAGGGCAAAGGGCGCGACCAACAGGATCGGCCAAAGAATTGCCGGAATCAGGAGCAACTTTACGGTTACGGAGAACGGCTTGCTTGCCGCCGCCGCCAGGGAAGGGGCCGGCGCGACCAACCTCTATCTGAAACACCTGGAGCGGCATGGCTGGAAATCGGATGCCTCGACGTTTCCATCGAGCCCTCCCCCTCTTCGCGATTCCTTTCTGGCTATCGAAACACGATTGCGGGAATTCGAGAATATCCGCCATCACAAATGAAAATTGCCACGGTTGCACTGACCTGTTGCACATATTATAGGTAGAAAAGAAACCTTCATTATTTAAGCGCTGGTGCCATGGAATTAGTGGCCAAACTGGTTCGAGCTTTCGGGTTGGGCTGCCTATTGTTGACCGCCTTCATTCCGCCGACCTGGGCGGATGAGAAGGTTACGATGTTACAGGGAGAGGTAGGAGACGACCTGGAGTTCATCCGGAGCCGTTTTACCGAACATTTGCGCGGCTCCACACACAAGTTTGAAATCTGGAAAGCCTACGTTGCACGCGTGGACATCACAAAGGACGGCGAACCGGAACTTTTCGTCCTATTTGGCGATACCGTCATGGGTGGCACTGTCGGCACCTTGACGGAAATCTTCCGAAGGGTCGACGGCAAGTGGACGCTCTTCGCCGGTCTTATGGTCCTTGGAGCGTCTTCTGACAAGCCCCGGGAGATGTCCCTTTTTTTGCGCGACGAAGGCCTCCGCTACCCGACGATTTACTCTCACTTTTCCGGTGCGCGCTGGTCGGAAAAACACCAACGCTACGAAGGGTTCTGCATTCGCAATTGCCCACAAGGTTAAGTGGCTAAAAAACCGGCAACCAAAAGAGATCGGGATCGGCTGGATCATCGCTTCAATCCCGACGGCACCCTGAAGCCGGAATTCGCCAAGAACGCGGCGCTGCGCTGGGCCGCGGAAAACTCCCGCTACAACCCCGAGACCAGGCGTTTCGAGTTCTACCATGACCTGCCCGAGTTCGAGCGCGACACCGGCCCCGGCCAGCGCGGCCGATGGCGGAAGAGGAAGCCAACACCAGGGGGCGACCAAGGCCGGGAAGATTTTGGTGGCCCCAAACGCATTCCCTCTCCACCCCCCATGCCCGACGAGGACACATTCAGGAACAGAAGGAAACTGCTAGTATATTTGGCCGAACTCGGCGCCTGGATCTTGGATAACTTTGGCGACGATGTTCGCAAGTTCGCCACGGAAGAAAAGAAGGGCCGGTAAAATTGTCCTCCTTCACTTGCCCAAGGCGATGCGCGGAGACCTCCGGGTGACGAGACGCACGGGTCATGCCCTCTTGATCGTCGGCGTTGGCGCTGCGCTGGTGCTGCTCTGGGCCATCAACCGCCCGGCATCCCTTGTACGCGTGGCTACCCCTACTGCACTGTCCGCCAAATTTGAGAGGGTCGTGTTCGGGCGGGATTCTGGTCCAGACCGTGAGACAGTAACAAAATGGGGCGCGTCAATAGGCATCGTCATCGCCACGCCTCTCCCCGATTACCTCCGGCAGACATTGCAAGATACTCTCTCGGAGCTCAAGCGGCTATCGGGCCTCAACATCGGGTTGGCGCGCGGGGCCGATGACGGGACCATCGAAATCCACTATGCGCGCCACGCAGACTTCGCTTCCATCGTCCGGCGGTTCGATCCGTTCCGAACTAAAAGCCTGAGTTGGTTGCGATCGGTAAACTGCTTTTTTTCCGGCATCCTAAACAATCACAAATTTGAGCGCGCAGTGATCGGAATCGCCGACGATTTAGGCGAACAGGGCGCCAAATCCTGCGTTCTGGAAGAGCTTTACCAAGGGCTCGGACCTGGGAAAGACAGCATGGCCTTGTTGCCGTCCATCAGCAGCAGCCAAGGCACCCAGACCGCGCTTTCGATCAACGACAAGATCATCCTGCGCGCGCTTTATGACGAGCGCATCACCCCGGGCATGCCGCGCGCCCGGGCCATGGCCATCGCGCGCGAGGTGATCGCCGAGCTGGTCGCCGCCGTCAAGGCGCGCGGTGAGGCCGCCCTCACCCACCCGCGCTACCGGCCGGGCCGGTGATCCTGGGCGCCGCGGCCGCGGCTATTCCACGGTCACGGACTTGGCCAGGTTGCGCGGCTGGTCGACGTCGGTGCCGCGGATCACGGCGGCGTGGTAGGCGAGGAGCTGCACCGGGATGGTGTAGAGGATCGGCGCGACGAACGGATCGACGGCCGGCAGCTCGACCGTGGCGGCGGCGAGTTCGCCCAGGCGGGCGATGCCGTCGGCGTCCGACAGGAAGATCACCCGGCCGCCGCGGGCGATGACCTCCTGCATGTTGGAGGCGGTCTTCTCGAAGAGCTCGTCCGACGGCGCCACCACGATGATCGGGATGTCCTCGTCGATCAGGGCGATGGGCCCGTGCTTCATTTCGCCGGCGGCGAAACCCTCGGCCGGCACGTAGGTGATCTCCTTGAGCTTGAGCGCCCCTTCCAGGGCCACCGGGTAGCCGGTGCCACGGCCGAGGAACAGCACGTGACGGGCGGCGGCGACATCGGCTGCGATCTCCTTGAGACGGGCATCGTGGGCGAGCACCTCGGCGGCGCGGGCCGGCACCTCGGTCACGGCCGCCGACAGCGCCGCCTCGCGCGCCCGGTCGATGGCGCCGCGCGCCCGGGCGGCGGCGACGGCGAGGCAGGCCAGCACCGTCAGTTGCGTCGTGAAGGCCTTGGTCGAGGCGACCCCGACCTCGGGCCCGGCATGGGTGAGCAGGGCGCCCGCGGCCTCCCGCACCATGGTGCTCTCGGGCACGTTGACCAGGGCCAGCGTGGTCTGACCGAGCTCGCTGGCGAGCCGGAGCGCCGCCAGGGTGTCGGCGGTCTCCCCCGATTGCGAGATGGCCAGCGCCGCCCCGCCCGCGGCAAGCAGCGGCGCGCGGTAGCGGAACTCGGAGGCGATGTCGACCTCGGCCGGCAGCTGGGCGATGCCCTCGAACCAGTAGCGCGCGATCAGGGCGGCATGCCAAGAGGTGCCGCAGGCGAGCATCTGCAGCTTGGGAAGGGTCGCGAAATCGACCGGCAGCTCGGGCAGCGCCACGGTCCCGGTCGCGGGGTTGACGAAGGAGGCCAGGGTGTCGCCGATCACCGTCGGCTGCTCGTAGATCTCCTTCAGCATGTAATGGGCGAAATTGCCCTTGCCGATGGCTTCGCCGATCGCCGCCGTCTCGCGCACGGGCCGCTCCGCCACCGCGCCCGAAGAGTCGCGGACGGTGACCCCGTCGCTGCCGAGCTCGGCGATGTCCCCGTCCTCGAGGTAGCTGATCCGCGTGGTCAGCGGCGCCAGCGCCAGCGCATCGGAGCCGAGGAACATCTCGCCCTCGCCGTGGCCGACGGCAAGCGGGCTGCCGCGCCGGGCGCCGATGACCAGCCCCGAATGACCGGCGAAGATCATGGCCAGCGCGAAGGCGCCCTCCAACTCGGCGACGGCCCTGCGGGCGGCCTCCGCCGGGGCCAGGCCTCGGGCCAGATGGCGTGCCACCAGGTGGACGATGACCTCGGTATCGGTGTCGCTCTCGAAGGCGTAGCCGTCCGCGGCCAGGCTGTCCTTGAGAGCCTGGAAGTTCTCGATGATGCCGTTATGGACGACGGCGACGGTGGCGTTGGCATGGGGATGGGCGTTGGCCTCGCTGGGGCGGCCGTGGGTGGCCCAGCGGGTATGGCCGATGCCGGTCGTGCCCGAGAGCGGCTCCTGTTCGAGGACGGCCTCGAGCTCGGCGATCTTGCCCTCGGCCCGGCGGCGCTCGATGCGCCCCACCACCAGCGTGGCGATACCGGCGGAGTCATACCCCCGGTATTCCAGCCTTTTCAAACCTTCGACAAGGATCGGCGCGGCCGGGGCCGCACCGACGATTCCGAAAATGCCGCACACCGGGGGTTCAGCCCTCCCCGCCCGAGGCCTTGCCCGAGGCCGCGGCCGACTTGCGCGCGCGGTACTTGGCGCCGCCCCCCTTCACCGTCTTCTGTTCGCCGCGGGCGATAGCGAGCGCATCCTTGGGCACCTCGCCGGTGATCACCGAGCCGGCGCCGATCACCGCGCCGTCGCCGATCACCACCGGCGCCACCAGGGCGGCATTGGAGCCGATGAAGGCGCCGGCCCCGATATCCGTGTGGTGCTTATCGAAGCCGTCGTAATTGCAGGTGATGGTCCCGGCGCCGATATTGGCCTCGGCCCCGACCCGGGCATCGCCGACATAGGTGAGGTGGTTGATCTTGGCGCCCCTCTCGATGCGCGCGGCCTTGATCTCCACGTAATTTCCGATATGGGCCTCGGCGCCGATATCGGCGCCCGGCCTGAGGCGCGCAAACGGGCCGATGATGGCGCCGTCGCCGATCGCTGCGCCCTCGATATGGCAATAGGGGCGGATCTCGACGTTGTCGCCGACACTGACGTCGGGCCCGAACCAGACATGGGGACCGATGACGGTATCGCGGCCGAAGCGCGTATCGAAACTGAGATAGACCGTGGTCGGGTCGACCAGGGTCACGCCCTCGGCCATGGCGGCGCCGCGCAGGCGCGTCTGCATGGTCGCCTCGGCAACGGCGAGCTCGGCCCGCGTGTTGACGCCGAGCACCTCTTCGCTCGGTGCCAGAACGGCGGTGCAGGTAACGCCGTCATCCCGGGCGAGCCCGACGACGTCGGTGAGGTAAAGCTCCCCCTTGGCATTGTCGCTGGAGAGCCTGGCGACGAGTCCGGCCAATAGCGCCCTGCTGGTGGCCGCCATGAGCCCGGAATTGCAAAGCGTAATGGCTTTCTCCTCGGCGGTCGCATCCAGCGCCTCGACGATGCGCTCCAGGTTGCCGTCGGCATCGACCACAAGACGCCCGTAGCCATGATCGCCCTCGGCATGAAAGCCGAGGACGACGATGCCGTCACCGTCATCGGGCAAGGCATCGACCACCCTGCGGAGAGTTTCCGCCGTCACCAGCGGCATGTCCCCATAGGCGACGAGAACCGGGCCCTCACCGGCGCCGAGCGCGTCCAAGGCCGCGCGCACCGCATCGCCGGTGCCCCGCTGCGCCTCCTGGATGCAGGTCTCCCAAGGCGCCGCGGCGGTCCGGACCGCGTCCTGCCCCGGCGCGGTGACGACCATGACGCGGGCCGGATCCAAGGCCCCGGCGGCCGCCAGCACGTGGCCGATCATGGGTCGCCCGCAAACGCGGTTCAGGACCTTGGGCCTGTCCGAATTCATACGGGTGCCTTCGCCCGCGGCGAGTATGATAAGTATCGGTGAGTTCTTCACTTCGTTTCCGGTTCAACCGCCGGGACGGCGCCGGCCGGCGGCGCGGTCGGACAGATAGGGGTTCAAGAACGGCGACACCATGCCACGGCGCCGGCGCCGGTCCAAGTCAACAATTGTTGCCGTAGATTACAATGACCAACGCCATTTGCGCCATCCTCCTCGACCTCGACGGCACCCTCGTCGACAGTGCTCCGGAACTGACCCGTGCCGTCAATGGCGCGCTTGAAACCCGGGGCCGACGCACACTGGAAGAAAACGAGGTCCGGGACATGATCGGAAACGGGCTCCCGGTGCTGACCGAACGCGCCCTGGCGGCCACCGGCAAGGTTCCTCCGGAAAGCGAACTCGCTTCGATCATCGCCGAGGTCCGTCGCATCTACGACACGCAGCCGCCACCCCGGATCTTTCCCGGCGTCGCCGAGACACTGCGGCACTGGCATGCCGCGGGCCTCTCGCTGGTGGTCTGCACCAACAAGCCCGAAGCCTCGGCGCGCCGCCTGATGGCGGCGCTGGGGCTCGACCGCTTCATTTCCGTCATTGCCGGCGGCGACACCTATCCTCGGCGCAAGCCCCATCCCGATCATCTCTTGAAGCCGCTAGCGGACCTCGGCTTGAGCCGCGATACCGCGGTGATGGTGGGCGACAGCCAAATCGACGCCGATGCCGCCAGAAGCGCGGCCATCCCCTTCATCGCGGTGAGTTACGGCTATCGACGGGGGCCCGTAGATGGCCTGGGCGCGGCATGCGTCGTCGATCGCTTCGCCGAGGTCGACGCCGCCATCGCTCAGTTCGCCCGTGACCGGGCACTGGCCTTTCCCCCCTCGGGATCGGCGGTATAACGCCAGATGGTCGCCGGCGGCAGATTGAAGGCGGCAAAGCCTGTTCTCTGTGACTTGATCCCCCGAACCACGCGACGAAGGGGACAGAACGGCGAATAGGTGAATTGCACCAATCTCCCGCCCTCGGCCAATGTGTCGAAGACCTGATCCGCGATGCGCGCGCGCGAATCCATCGGGAACCCCAGCAGCGGCAGGCTCGAAACCACCGTCGACACGCGGCCTTTCCACCGCTCGGGCACCACCGTGGCGAGCTCGGCGGCATCGCCGCGGATCACCGTCGCATGGGGAAAGCGATCGCGCAGATATTCATGCATCTCGGGATCGCGCTCCACCAGGATCAAGCGATCTTCCGGCACGCCGGCCTTGATCAGGGCCTGGGTAACGGTGCCCGTCCCCGGGCCCAGTTCCACCACCGCCTCGCCGTCGCGCAGGACCACCTCGCGGGCCATTCGGCGCGTCAACGCCGGCGCGCTTGGCGCAACCGCGCCGATGCCGCGGGGATTGGAAACCCAGCGGCGCCAAAACAATCCGCGCGCCGTCTTTACCCGGCTATCGCCGATAATCCTCTGGGATTCAGTCATGTGCAGGAATTCTCCCTGGTGCGGTTGGGACATAGGTCCGCTTCAGGTGTGTCATTATTTGGTCGCGCGCCGCTGCGCCTCCAAAAGTGGCCGTCCGCCATATTCGGCCTTGCTCAGATAGATGATCATATAGCCCATGTTGAACTCCGCCTGAAACTGTACAGGCACCATGGGCAGGCCGCTCTTCAGCCTGGCCATCCAGACCTGGGGGAGCTGAGTCTCTTCGTCGTCCCAGAACCTGAGGACGACGCGTTGCCTCTTGCGAAACCCCGATATACGGTCCATGGCGAACTGGCAGCGAATGGCTTGCCCGGAAAACGTCGAATACCCCGGCTTGGCCAGGTATTCCTGGCCGACCTTCTTGAACGTCAGGTCATAGCGGCGGTTCCCGTCGAAAATCGGGAATTTTCCGCCGCAGGACCCGCCGCGCGCCAAAGCGCCGGCAACGGCGAGGGAAACGCTGATGGGATCAAGGGTCCCGTGAGGCACCGCCTTCGGCAAATTGCGCCGCTTCCGTTTTCTCGGCGAATCGGGGGGCGTTCGCTCAACCGCGTAGGCACCGCTTTCCTTGAAGGCGAGACGCATGAGCTTGTGCTTCTTCTTGCGCAGCGTCGAGACATTGTAGGCACGGGATTCGACCCCCGACCCGTTGAGGATGCCGCTGGCCTTGGCCTGCACCGCCCAGCGCCACATGAGACGGGCCAGCCCCTTGGTCTTGCCGCCACCTGAAATGACGTAGCGGTCACCGTCAAACGCGAGATCGGCATCGAAATAGAAGATATTGAGGCCGCCGAGATAGACCTCGTAACCGAGCTTGAGGGGGGACTTGGGAGATGCCGCGCCAGCCGGATGGGCGAACGCGACCCCCAGGGAAAAGGCAAGGATTCCGATCCCGGCCGGCCACGGCAATGTGCGGTGCGATTTCCTCATGGCGGTCCTTCCTACCGCGCCAATGGGGCCAAAGCAAGGCCGCTTATGGTAGCAAAGGCCGGCGATGAAACAAAGGCCGCTTACGGGCTCCCGGAGAGCGACACGCAGCCGACCATGGACCCGGCATGCCATCTCCAAGGCGGCCCCCGAGACGGCGCGGAGAGCCCCGGCCGCGGCCTTGACAGGGGCCGGAGCCGGGCCCTATATGGGCCCCTGATCGACACGATCGGGCGCTTAGCTCAGCGGGAGAGCACCGTCTTCACACGGCGGGGGTCGCTGGTTCAATCCCAGCAGCGCCCACCATCCTTCGCCCAGAGCTGCCCCGGTTCTCGCGAGACATGCGCGGGCGGGCGCTCTCGTCCACCCGCGCGGGATGCAGTTCGGCCGCCGCCTCAGCGGACGACCAGGGTCTCGTGTTGGCTCTTGCCCTCGGTCATGCCATGCGCCTCCATCCAGTCATAGGCGCGCTTGAACAAGGTCTCGTCGTAGTAATCGACGTGCTTGTACCGGACGAACGCGCGGGACAGCTCGTGGGGCTCCAAGGCGCCCTTCGCATGGGCGGTCACGTGATGGGCATATTTGTAAAAATCGGCGTTGATCAGATCGACCGCCTGGTTCTCGGCATCGTAATAGGCTTTCCGCTCTTCCGCCGTGAGCTCGGGACCGACGACCTCGCCGCCGCGATAGAAGGACGCCGCGACGATATGCGCCCCCTCCTTGATGCCGAGGCTGATGAACGGTTCCATCACCGTCACCGCGCGGTATTCCCCGCTCTTGAGGCCGGCATAGCGCATCTGCGGCAGGTTGCCCGCCTGGATGTTGATATGCTCGGCGCCGATGGCGCTTTCCAGCATCTGCACGGTGGTGTAATGCGACCCGGTCAATTCCTGCACCACCACCGGAACGTCGGCCATGTCGCGCGGGGTCTGCAGCGCGTCGTCGAAGGTGAGGATCGCCTGGGCCGCCACCGATGCCCGGAGGGCGGCGATATTGGCGCCGCTTGACCCGCGTTCCAAGCGGTCGATGCTGGCCCATTCACAGACGTTGTAGCTGTCGGCATCACCGCATTCCAACATGTTCTCCTTAAGCCTCGCGAGCGAGGGCTTTTCCGGATTGTCTGATTTTTCGCGGTCTTCATAGGTGGCGGCGAAGGCGACGTCGAGGCCCGCCTTCTCGAACAGGCCCTCTTCGATACCGACGATCACCGGCAGATCGAATACCGGATTGTTCGGCGCGATACGAACAGATTTCAGTTCAGACGTCATGAGATCCCTCGTCTCTTTGTGCGGTTTCTGCCTTCCATCGGGCACAACGTTTTGGTTCATGGGAAGGCTTACTTTGTTCACCATGGCGAGTCAATCGGCCAAGCCGGAGGATGTTCGGGTATGAGGCGGAGGGCGGCGGAACCCGCCGGCGCGAATTGGGCCGGGACCGCCCCTTTTTCGGCGGAATCCCCCGCGCGCATCGGCCGCTCCGCCTCGTTCTGCGACCTTGCCATTGGCGGTCAAACTGTCATAGGGTTCACCGACTTAGGAAAGACGATCAACGTCTAAGCCATGCGAGCGGTCAATCAAGGCCGGAAAAGAGCCCCGCTCGACACTACAAAGCTGAGGAGGCCTTCATGCTTCACAGGATTGGAATTATCGCGTTCTCTGCCTTCATTGCCGCGTCGGCGGGCGCCCTTGCGCCCGGGGCACAGGCCGCTGGTTTGGGAGATTTCTATAAAGGGAAAACCATCACCATTTATATCGGCTACGGCTTCGGCGGAACCTATGGGAAATACTCCCGCACCATGGCCGAGCATTTGGCCAAACACATCGAGGGAAACCCCAACATCATCGTCAAGTCGCAGCCCGGCGCAGGTGGCATCAAGATGACCAATTACGCCTACACGGCGATGCCGCGCGGCGGCTATCACTGGCTGATGCCGCCGGACACGGTCGTCGTTTCGGAACTGCTGCGGCCCAAGAAGGTGCGCTACCGGGCCAAGGAGTTCACCTGGTTGGGATCGAGCAACCAGACCAACACCATCTTCGTCCTGCGCGCCGATTCCGGTGTCACCAAATGGCAGGACATGAAGACCACGGAGGTCGTCGTCGGCAATACCGGTCCGGGATCGACCTCTTTCCTGATCCCGCGCATGGCCAAGGAAATGCTGGGCCTGAAGATCAAGCAGGTTTCGGGCTACAAGGGCTCTTCGAAAACCATCCTGGCGATGGAGCAAGGCGAACATCAGGGCACCGGGTTCAACTGGCTGGCCTGGAGCTCCAAGGTCTCCCACTGGTTCAAACCGGGTAAGGACGGCAAGCAATTCGCCAATGCCATCCTGCAAACGGGCGTCTGGAAAGACCCGGATCTGCCCAACGTGCCGATGTTGCGGGACCTCGTGGAAGAAAAGCACAAGCCCATCGTCGCCTTCATGGCGACGCTCGGCATTATCGGCCGTGGCTTGGCGCTGCCTCCCGGCGCGCCTAAAGAGATCGTCGGCCCCTTGCGTGCTGCCTTCGACAAGATGGTCAAGGATCCCGCCTATATCGCCGATACCAAGAAACGGCGCTTGCGGGTCTACCCGACTCCCGGCGCCGACATTCAGGACTTCGTCACCAAGGCGTATGCCAACGCCAATCCGGAGGTCGTCGCTGCCGCACGCAAGATGATCTTCGGCAAGTAGGTGTAACCCGGGGCCTCGCCGGAACAGCGGGGCCCCGCCATCCTCTCGCGGGAGGAATGGCAGCGCCGGCTTATGGGGGGCTTCTTCAATCCGGATGGACGCGGCGGCTTTGGTCAGCCGCCGTTTCTCTTCACCGAGACGAATGAGGGCGGCCGTCGCGCCCCACCTGGCTGTCCTTGGATGGCCATCCGACCCTATCCAAGATTCGCCAGAGTCCAGTTAAAAAACCGCGCATAGCTGACGGGAGACCCAGGACCCATGGATGTTGAACTGTTGGATGTCGCGTTCAAGGCCATCGTCACCTTGTCCGACCCAACGCGCCTATCCTTCCTCGGCCTGGGCGTGATCATCGGCCTCATCCTCGGCGTCATTCCGGGGCTCGGCGGCCTGGTGGGGCTCTCGCTTCTGCTGCCCTTCACCTTCAAGATGGACCCCTATACCGCGCTTGCCTTCCTCATGGGCCTACAGGCGGTGGTGGTGACCTCGGACACCATTCCGGCGGTCCTGTTCGGCGTGCCGGGAACCGTAGGATCGGCGGCGACCATCCTCGACGGCTATCCCATGGCCCGCAAGGGCCAAGCCGGCCGCGCCTTCGGTGCGGCATTTTCGGCCTCGGTACTGGGTGGCCTATTCGGCGCCGCCGTGCTGGCCCTCTCGGTACCGGTGATTCGGCCCATCATCCTGGAGATCACCTCGCCCGAATTGCTGGCGATCTGCGTCTTCGGCCTCTCCCTTGTCGCGGTGCTGAGCGGCAGCACGCCGCTCAAGGGACTTGCCGCCGCCTGCATCGGCCTGCTGGTGGCGACCGCGGGGGACGATCCGCAGACCGGAACCCTGCGCTGGACCTTCGATTCCCTTTACCTTTATGACGGCCTGCCGGTGGTTCCCCTGGCCCTTGGCCTGTTCGCCATACCCGAAATCGCCGACATGGTGATTACCCGGCAATCCATCGCCGGCACGGGCAACGTCGCCACGCGATGGTCGCAGATCGAGGGCATCAAGGATGTCTTCCGCAACAAGTTCCTGCTTATCCGCTGCGCCACCATCGGTTCCAGCCTCGGCGCCATTCCCGGCATCGGTGCCTCGATCATCGACTGGATCGCCTATGGTCACGCGGTGCGCTCGATCAAGGATTCGGGTCTGACCTTCGGCAAGGGTGACGTGCGCGGCGTGATCGCATCGGAAAGCTCCAACAACGCGAAGGAGGGCGGCGCCCTGTTGCCCACGATCGCGTTCGGCGTGCCGGGGTCCGCCTCTATGGCTTTGATTCTCGGGGCGTTTCTTATTCACGGGCTCGAGCCCGGGCCGAAGATGCTGACCCAACGGCTCGATATCACTTACACCCTGGTGTGGTCGGTGGCCGTGGCCAATATCCTCGGCGCGGGACTCTGCTTCCTGTTCGCCAACCAGCTTGCCAAGATCGCCTTGGTGCGCATCGGCATCCTGGCACCGGTCGTCCTGGCGGTCACCTATATCGGCGCCTATCAGGGCTCCAACGCTTGGGGTGACATCTACGCGCTTCTGATCTTCGGCTTCGTCGGCTGGATCATGAAGCGATTGCGCTGGCCGCGCCCGCCCCTGATCCTTGGCTTCGTCCTCGGCGGCTTGGTCGAGCGCTACCTGTTCATTTCCACCGACCGCTACGGTTGGGAATGGCTGTGGATCTACCGCGAGGGCGAGTTTACCCCCTGGGTGACGATCATTTTCGCCTTAACGCTCTATGACGTGCTTCGGCCCATCATCAAGGGGTATCTGGAGCGAAGAAAAGGCGAACGCCGTAGGATCCAAATCGCCTTCCAGCGTCAGAACCTCGATCCAAGCACCTGGTTCTCGTTTGCCGTGCTGGCAATGTTCGTCGCCTGCATTTGGTTGTCATCGAGTTGGGAGTTCGGTGCCCGCCTTGCCCCTCAGGTCATTTCCATCGTGGGGATCCTGTTCACTGGCGGGTTGATCTTCGCCGATCTGTTCGTGGCCCCCGCCGAGAAAGCGGCCGCATCGCAACACCGCCACGATACGGTGGAGGATGCCCGCCAATCCAGGGCAAGCGAAGCCTTCAGGGCCGGACAGGAAGACGTGCATTTCGATATCCAGGCCGATTACGGCGACCTCGACCTCAAGACCATCGTCATTCGCGCGGCGCGCTACTTCGGCTGGCTGGTGTTTTTCTTTGCCGCCGCCGCCGCGATCGGCCTGCTGCCGGCGATGTTCGTGTTCCTGGTCGGATACATGCGCTACGAGGGCAAGGAGAGCTGGAAGACGACGCTGCTCATCGCCGTGCCGATGGGCGTCTTCTCCTACTTCCTGTTCCACCGCATCCTGCTGGTGCAGTGGCCGCTGACCCTGTTCGGCGACCTGTTCCCGGTGGTGCGGTCGATCGAATGGCTGAATTTGTTCTAACCGCCTAGGGTGAGGGGCGCGCTCAGCCTTCCGAAACCGGGCTCACGTTGAACAGGCGTTGGGCGGTATCACCGAGGATCATGCGCGTCGCCTCGTCGCCGAGGCCGGCCTCCGTCACCACCTTCGCCGGTTCGGGATCGCCGATGGGAAAGGGATAATCGGACCCCAAAACCACCTTGTCGGACCCCGCGGCCTCAATCAGGAACAGGAGTGTCGCCGGGTCGAATAGGACGCTGTCGAAGTACAGCGTCTTGAAGCCGGCCACGGGATCGGCGAATTCTCCCTCGTGGATATCGCGATTTCGCGCGAGCCGTCCCAGCATATAGGGAATGGCGCCCCCGCCATGGGAGAGGACGACGTTCATGCCGGGATATTTCAGGAAATGGCCGGAAAACAGCAGCCTGGAGACCGCGGTCGTCGTATCGACCCCGCGGCCGACGGCGTTCATCATGTCGTAATCATGTAGCCTGGGGTCGCCGCAACCGAACATGGGATGCACATAGACCGTCGCGCCCATGGCCGAGGCCGCGTCCCAGAACGGGTCAAGGTCGGGATCGTCGAGGTTACCGGAATCGCCGTGGGGCTGGGTGCCGATCATGACGCCGCCGAACCCCGCCTTCATCGCCTCCTCCAGGACCGTGGCGGCGAGATCGCCGCTTTGCAGGGGCACCGTCGCCAGGGGCGTCAGGCGGTCCGTCGCCCCGGTGCCCTCCATCAGGTAGCCGTTGAGGAAGCGGCTCCAGGCGGCGCCCTCCTCGGGCGGCAACTCGTAGCCGAAACTGTCGAGCCAGCCGCCGGTGACCTGGGCGTCGATGCATTGACCGTCCATCCATTCAAGGCGCTGGTCGGCGTCGCGCAGCTTGGGCGAAAGCGGCCGGGTCGGAGGGCGGCCGGCGAAGGCCAAGCGGTAATGGTCGTCTTCGGCCAGCAACTCGACCGATGGGAAATTGGCGATGTCTTTCTTGAGGGCCGCCAGCGTCGCTTGGGGGGTGAAATGGGCGTGGGTATCGATGATCAAGTCTAGTCTCCACCGTTGAGAAGGTCTTCGATGTCGGCCATGCGCATGGGGAGTTCGTGAATCGAGACGCCGCGCGGCCTGAGCGCGTCGTTCACGGCGCTGGCGATCGCCGCCGGCGCGCCGAGATAGCCGCCTTCGCCGGTGCCCTTCTGGCCATGGGAGGTGAGCGGCGAGGGCGTGCAATGCTCTACGTCCTCGACATAGGGCACCTCGAACACCGAGGGCATGATGTAATCGGCAAAGGTGCCGCTGATGAACTGGCCGTCGGGGTCGTAGGAAAACTTTTCATAGAGGGCCGCGCCGATGCCTTGAGCGACCCCGCCGATTACCATGCCGCGCACGATATCGGGGTTGATCACGGTGCCGCAGTCGTGGGCGATGTAATACTCATTGATCGTCACCTTGCCGGTCCCGGGGTCGAGCTCGACGAACGGGATGTGGGCCTGGAATGCGAAACACGGATAGAGCTGGACCCGGTCGTGCTCGTCGGGCAGGCGGCCGCCGCCCGGCACTTGCAGGATGTGATAGGCCTGGAGGCCGGGCTCAATGCCCTCTGGCATCTTGTGGGTCTGGTTGTGGGCGATGAAGCAGATCTCCTCCCAGTCGAGCTTGCGCGCGGGATCGGCGCTGTCACGCACGGCTCCGGCTGAATATTCCACCGCGTCGGGGGTCGTTCCCAGGTTGTGGGCGGCGATCCGAATGATCCGCTCCTTCAGCTTCTGCGCGGCGCCGGCCGCCGCGCCGCCCAACATGATGGCCATGCGGCTCGCCACCGGGGCGACGGTGGGGAAGCCGGCACGGGAATCGGCGTGGATAACCCTGATCTCGTCGGGCTCCCGCTCCAGCTCCTCGCCGAGGATCGTCGCCACCAGGGTCTCGTGGCCCTGGCCCGAGGTGCCGGTGCCCATGATTCCGGTGATGCGCCCGTGGGAATCGACGCGGACCTGACAGCTTTCCATGAAGGTGGTGATCTCTGCCTGTGGGTTCATCAGGTATTCGAACATGGTGTTGCCGCCGCTGGGCTCGAGGCATGTGGCGATGCCGACGCCGGCAAGCATGCCCTCGGCCCGCCTGCGCTCGCGCCGCTCGAGAAGATCATCGTATTTGGCAAGCTCCAGCACCTTGTCCAGGACCGCGTGGTAATCGCCGCTGTCGTATTCGGTGCCGCTTGGGATCATGTAGGGGAACTGCTCGCGGTCGATGAAGTTGCGCCGGCGCACCTCGATGCGATCGAGGCCGAGCGCGTCCGCCACTTTGTCCACGGCGGTTTCGATCATGTAATTGGTGGGCGCCTGGCCGAATCCCCTGACCGGCACCTGGCCGCATTTGTTCGAGGTCACGGAGATCGGTTCGTAACGAACGCTGTTGATGCGGTAGGGGCCGACGATGGCGCTGATCGGCTTGGCCAGCTGATACGGCCCCCGCCCGGGATAGGCCCCGGCATCGTCGAGCGCCCTGATCTTCATTGAGGCGATGGTCCCGTTTTCGCTGAAGGCGACCTCGGTATCGAAGATGCGGTCGGGACCATGGGCATCGCCGCCTGCAAGGTTGACCAGGCGGTCCTCGATCAGGCGCACGGGCGCGCCGAGCTTTCGGCTGAGGTATCCGACCAGCACGGTGTGCTTGATTCCCCTCTTCACACCATAGGCCCCGCCGACATCCACGTCGTTATGGACGCGCACGTCATTGAGCGGGATCTTCAAGGCCGCCGCGATCTGCTCGGCATATTTGGGCATCTGGATCGAGGCCCAGATGTCCAGCGTATCGGTGCCGGCGTGCCAGGAGGCGAGCACGCCGAAGGTCTCGATCGGCACCGTCGAACTGCGGCCCCAGCGGACCCGAAAGGAAAGGGTGCGGTCGGCGGCGGCGAAGTCGTCGTCCACCGGACCCCAGTTGAATTCACCACGGTAGAGAACGTTGGTCCCGTGGTCGGGATGCACCAATGGCGCATCCTCGGCCATGGCCAGTTCCGGGTCGAGAATGGGGGACAATGGCTCGTAGTCGACGGCGATGAGTTCCAGGGCATCTTCGGCGACGTGCACGCTGTCGGCCGCGACCGCCACCACCCATTCCCCTGCATAGCGGGTCATCTCGTGGGCCAACGGGCGCCATCGCACGTTGGGCAGGTTCAGCCCCTGATAGATCGGCATGGTATGGGCGGCAAGCTCCTCGCCGGTAACGACGGCGCGGACCCCGGGAAGGGCCTCCGCCTTGGCGCTGTCTATGGCCACGATCTTGGCCCGGGGATAGGGGCTGGGCAGAACCGCGACGTGCAGGCATCCCTTGGGCACCACGTCCTGGACATAGGTCCCGGTGCCGGAGACGAAGCGCTTGTCTTCCTTCACCCGGCGCTTGCGCGAGACGTGCAGGAGGTTGCTGCGCGCCGTTTCCCTCACGTCCCCGCTCCCTTCGCCTTGGCCGCGGCCAGGCGCACGGCGTCGATGATCTGGGTGTATCCCGTACAGCGACAGAGATTGCCGCCGATGGCTTCGCGAATCTCGTCATCGCTGGGATCCGGTGTCGCCTGCAACAGGGCTTTGACGCTGATCAGCATGCCCGGCGTGCAATAGCCGCACTGCAATCCATGGGCGTCGCGGAAGGCATCCTGGATGGGCCCCGGACTGCCATCGGCGTTGCACAGCCCTTCGACGGTCTCGACCGCGTGGCCCTCCGCCTGGACCGCATAGATCAGGCAGGCGCGCACGGCATCGCCGTCGAAAAGAACGGTGCACGCCCCGCAGACCCCATGTTCGCAGCCCATATGGGTGCCCGTGAGGCCGAGTTCGTAGCGCAGGAAATCGAGCAGCGTCAGGCGGGGCTCGGCCATGCCCGAGCGTTCGATGCCGTTGACCGTGAGGGAGACCCGGCGCGGCGCGCTCATGACGCCTCCCCACGGGCGTCGCGGGCGGCCTCGCGGATCACCCGTCCGGAAAGCACCTTGGCCACCCGTCGGCGATAGACGGCACTGGCTTGGGGGTCGGTCTGCGGGTCGATCGCCGCCTCGACTTCATCGACCGCCGCCGCGACGGCATCGTCGTCAAGCGTGCTTCCGGTCAGGATCTCTTCCGCCCGCTCAATCCGCACGGGATAGGGCGCGGCCCCGCCCACGGCCAGCGCCGCGCGGGTACAGACGCCGCCGGCATCCAACTGCAGCTGCGCGGCGGCGGCGACGATGGCGAAGTCCCCGTGCCTCTGACTGGCCTCCTGAAAGGCGGTGCCGATGGTTCCGGCGCCAAGCCAGACGGGGAAGTGAACCTCCGTCAGGCATTCATCGGCATCGCGGAGCGCCATCATCGGGCCCTCATAGAAACCGGCGATAGCGCGTTCCCGCGCGCCCTCCCGGTTGCGCAGGGTGAGCCGCGCATCCAGTGCCGTCGCCACCAACGGAATCTCGGCCGCCGGATCGCCGAGGGCGATGGAGCCGCCGACGGTGCCCCGATTGCGGGTCTGCGCATGGCCGATATTGGGGAGCGCCTTGGCCAACAGCGGCAGCCGATCACGAACGACGTCGGAGCTCATGGCCTCGGCCTGACGGGTACAGGCCTTGATGCTGACCCGATCAGGGGCCTCGGCGATGCCCTTCAATTCGGCCACGCCGTTGATATCCACCAGCAGCGCCGGACGGGCCAGGCGCAAGGCCATCATCGGCACCAGGGTCTGGCCACCGGCAATGATCATCGCCTCGTCCCCGGCCTCGGCCAGGGCGTCGGTGACACCGTCGACGCTGTCCATCATGGCGTAGTCGAAGGGAGCGGATTTCATGGGACGCGCTTGGCCTCAATCCCAGCCGTCTTCAACGTCCCGGACGGAGGTCTCGGGGATCAGGTTCCGCTGCTGGCGCTGCATGGTGCGCCGTCCGTTCTCCAGATACTCTCCCTTGGCCGCGCGCTCCGCGGCGGCCTCCCAGCTTTCATTCCAGTCGCCCAGGGAATAGCCGAACCAGGGGCTTTCCGGACGCAGGGCGGGCAGGCCGAGGCGTTCCCAAATTTCCTTGGCGTGCGCCATATACTTCTCCGCCGGCAGGGCCAAGGGCGGCATGTCGCTCTTCATGGTGGCGTCGATCAGAAGGGTCGAATCCTCCTCGCCCGCGTGTTCCCGCTTGGGCCCGTGCCCCTGACCGCGGTGGCGCAGCACCTCCACGTCTTCCGCCGGATTATGGCGGTAGGCCAGGGCCCAGAGGATGGCATCGGCGTTATCCGGGTCAATGTCTTCGTTCACGGCGAAGACGATCTTGCCGCAATCGCCCTTGAAACTGGCGGCGCCGTATAGGGCGCGCCAAATCTCGGTCTTGGGCGCATCGCGGGCCATGGTCACGATGGTGACGCGCAGCAAGCCGGTCAGCGGCTCATGCAGGGCCACCTTCTCGACACCCCTGATGCCCAAGGTCTCGCGCAGATGGGAGAGGAACAGCGGCTCGTAGGCGACGCGCTTCATGACGCTCGATTCCGAAGGCGCCACCTGGCTGATGTAAGACGGTATGACCGGCGCCTTCTTGCGGGTGATGGCGGTGATGCGCATGGGCATGTTCATCTCTTCCAGTGCCACATGGCCGTGGGATTCGCCGAACGGGCCTTCAGGTTCGGTAAACTCGGGATCGATCATGCCCTCCAGCACGACCTCGGCCTCGGCCGGAACCATCAGATCCACTGTCGCCGCCTTCACCACATTGATGGGCTCGCCCGCCAAGCCGCCTGCGACCGCCAATTCGTCGATGTCGATGGGCAGCTTCTGCGGCCCCATGAACGCAACCGGGGGCGGGCAGCCAAGGACGATGGCGCAGGGCATTTCCTCGCCCCGCTCCTTGTACTTCTTCCAGTGGACGTAGCCGCCGGCACCGCCGACGCGGGTGGCCATGCGCACCACCAGCCTGTCCGATGCCTTCAAGGCGGCGCGGTAGGTACCCATGTTCTGCACGCCGGTGTCAGGGTCCCGGGTCACGCAGTTGGTGGCGCTCAGCGTCGGCGCGCTGTCGAAGCCCGGGGTCGAGACCGGAATCGGCAGCGCGTCCAGCCCCTTGCCCTCGCCCATCAGGTCGTTGCCGGTGACAACGACCTCCTGGCAGGGCGCGGCGTTGACGGGGCGGGGCTCGATCGGGTGGGCCAGGGCGTCGTTCCACTTGGCGCCGATATCCGCCACCGGCACGCCCATGCCCACGGCATAGACCGCGGGCGAGGCCGCCATCGCCCCACCACCACCGGAATGTCATAATGCCGCCCTTTGCCGTCGGTGATGTTGGTGAACAGGAAGGCCTTACGGTCCGCCTCATTGATGCCGCCGCGAAACTGCCAGCGGACCAAGGGATGCATTTCAGAATCCTTGTCGATGGGCTCCTCGACGGTGACGAGAAGACCGTCCCGATCCAAGGCTTCGACGTGTTCCCGAAGGTCACGATAGGTGCGGTCGCTGGATTTCATTGCCATCCGGCCCCCCGATCAGAAATTCGTACCCATGTGCCGCAACCCGCCGGCACGGGTAGGTAGCAAATTGGCGTATATATCGAAAACCCGCAATCGAGATCGGTCCCATAGATGCCCCTTCGAGCCGCGCCGTCCGCGCCCCGCATGGATCAGCCCTGCGTCGCGGCGAAGGCGGAGCCGGCGAGACAAAGCCGTCCCAGTCGATCCTGCCAGAGCTCTTCGTTTTCGTGGAGCTGGCCGATCGCCCGGGACAACAGGGAAAACCCGCGATCGGCGAATTTCTCCGACAAATCGAAGAAGTACATCGGCTCCGCCGCGATCACATCGCGGATTTCCGCGGCAAGGCCGGCGACGGCGGCTTCGGTGGCGGCGGCCGACGGCGCCTCCGTCCCGCCCGGCCCGTCCCCCAAGGCGTCTTCGAGGCTGACCTCGCCGGCGAAGGCATAAGAGAGGCGCTCGAATCTTTCCCTCGGGACGTCATCGGGGATGGTCGCGTCGATCCCCATCTTGGCCGTGGTCGGAATTCGACCCGGGCTCGGCGGAAGGCTAGGGTCCAGCGGCTTGCTGCGGGCGCCGGAAATGACGATCACGTCCTTGTCCGCCTGAACGCGTGTGGCGATCGCCCACTCCACGTCGGTGCCGTCGAAAACGTCGATATCCTCGTCGACCACCACCACATGCTTCATGTCGGCCACGGACAGCGCCGCCAGGATCGCGTTCTTGCCGTCGCCGGGCAGCGGCTTGATGGCGACGATGGCGTGCCAGTGGCAGCACCCGCCGGGCGTGATGTTGACGGCGGTCACCTGAACGCCGGCCTCGTGGAGCACCCGGCGCACGGCGGATTCATAGATCGGACCGCTGGGCCAGATGTTTTCCCAGGGCATCTGCAACGCGTAATAGACCGGATCCGGCCGCATCCGCACCGCCTTGATGCGCACCAACGGGTTCCAATGAAGCCCGCCCATCAGCCGCGTGAATTCGCCGAAGCGGCCCTCGGGCCGGGTCCAGCCGGTCGGCAGGATTTCCGCCTCCAGGACGATTTCCGAATCGGCGATGAAGGGCATGTCGATGCTCTTGCAGGAGGCCAGTTCGACCGCGGACCCGCGCATGCCGCCGGCGATGGCCATCTCGTCCACGCCGCTCGCCGCCTTGAAGGTGCTGGCGATCAGCTCGGCCGGGTGATTGCCGATATTGATGGAGATGGGAAGCGGCTCGCCCTTGGCGAACGCCTTGTCGGCGAATTTCCGCAGGTTGTTGGGGGTAACGATGTCGATGCCGGTGGTGTTCCTGTCCTTGACCAGGAGCCGGTACACCCCGGCGTTGTAGCCGACCTCCTGGTCATGGGCGATGATGACCCCGGCGGTGATCATGGGGCCGCCATCGACCCGGCCGAAGAGCGGTACCGGCAGATGGAACAGATCGACCTCATCGCCCTCCTGAACGGTCTCGTGAAGGCCCGCGGCGTCAATCATGGTCGGCGCGATGGGGCGGTCCAAGCCGCGCCGCAACAGGCCCTCGATCTCGGCGAAATCGCATCCCATGGCGATGGACAACCGCTCACGGCTGTTCATCACGCCGGACACCACCGGCATGTCGTACCCGATGACGTTGGTGAACATCAAAGCGGTCTCGGATTGATCGACCAGGGCGGCGATATGGCGGATATCCGTGGGTTTCGCGATGCGCCTCAACTGGGCGTTATCTTCCAGGTCGCCGAGCGCGTCGCGCAGGCTTCCCATCCGCCGATTGACCGCGCCGGCACCCTTTTCGGTGTTGGCTTCTCCTCGCGCTTCATCCATCTTCGTCTCGCTGTTTTGCCGGGTTCGCAATTTTTCGGGTATGAAGGCCAAAAACCATATAGGTATGGTTCGTGAACCGCGAGACCTTTATCCCCCGGCAGCAACGGCACCCCGCTTCATCAATGCGTCACCGAAGGGGCGCGGGCCGAGCCAGCTCGGGGCGATGAGAGTCAAGATCAGCATTGGATATGGACAACCTCGGCGACATCATCAGGAACCACCCCCGAGCAGGCGATCTCGCGGTCGTCGACCTTCTCGATTTCGAGACCCCCAAGGAAATGACCTATGCCCGCCTCGACGCCAGGTGCGACGCGGTTGCGCGCGGGCTTGCGCGCCTTGGCCTCGGGGTCGGTGATCGCATCGCCATCCTGGCGCAAAACCGGGCCGAATTCCTCGAGGCGGTCTTCGGGGCACTGCGGGCCGGATGCGTCCCGGTCCCGATCAACTTCAAACTGGCCAAGGATACGATCCGCTTCATCATCGAGGACGCGGGGGCCAAACACGTGTTTTACGATCGTGCCGCGGCGGCCCAGGTGCCTGATCAATATCCGCGGACCGATTTCGATGCCGACTATGAGGGGTTCCTCGACCCGGGCCCGTTCGACTCCCGCCCGGTGACGGCGGATCAGGTCTCCATGCAGCTCTATACCTCCGGCACGACCGGCCGGCCCAAGGGCGTTCTCCTCAGTCACCGCGGACAAACCTGGGCGGCAGCCGCGCTGGTCGAGGCACGGCGGCTCACGTTCGACGATAGAATCCTGATCTCGGCCCCGTTCTTCCACAAGAATGCCCTGGTCGCGATCAAGACGGCGCTGCTGCCGGGCGCCTGCCTCGTCGTTCTCCCGCGCTTCGATACCCGCCAGGCGATCGAGGCGATAAGCCGCCACAAATGCACCATGGTGACCGGGGTCCCGACCATGATGCACATGATGTTGGCGGAACGCGACCTGATGGACCGCGCGGACCTGTCGACGGTGCGCACCATCAGCATGGGCTCTGCCCCCGCCTCGGACGTGTTGCTGGAGGAGATCTCGCGGGCCTTCCCCAATGCGGCCGTTCAGCTCAATTACGGCACCACCGAAGGCGGCCCCATCATGCTCGGTTGGTTCCACCCCGAAGGCAAACCCCGCCCGGCGGGAAGCGTCGGTTACCCGATCCCCGGCTGCGAGTACCGCTTCGAGGGCGGGCCCAACGACCGTGAGGGTGAGCTCGTCGTGCGCAATCCCGGAATCGCGCTCGGCTATCACAATCTGCCCGAGGAAACGGCGAAGTCGTTCAAGGGCGGCTGGAATCGCTCGGGCGACATTCTCAGGCAGGATGAGGACGGCTGGTTCTATTTCCTCGGCCGGGTGGACGACATGTTCGTTTCCGGCGGCGAGAACATCTTTCCGGGAGAGGTCGAATCGCTGTTGGAGAAGCACGAAGGCATCGCCCAGGCCGTGGTTCTCCCGTTTCCCCACGAAGCCAAGGGCGAAGTGCCTTTCGCCTTCGTGGTGCTCGAGGACGGCGCCGACCTCGATGAGGCGGCGATAAAAACCTACACCCTTGAAAATGGGCCCGCCTACGCCCATCCTCGGCGGGTGTTCATTGTTCCCGAATTGCCGTTGACGGGAACCAACAAGATCGACCGCGATGCCTTGCGGCGCCTTGCCCGCGATCGCGGCGAATGAAATCGGCCTGGCACGGGGGACGCGACGTGGCTGAAAACAAGATGACCGAGGCGGAGCTCCGGGAGCGCATTACCCTGGCGCCCTTCCACAAGTGGCTCGGCCTCGATCTGGTGGAGCTGGATGACGACGGCATCAAACTCCGCGTTCCCTGGCGCGAGGAATTCGTCGTCAATCCCAAGGCCGGCTATACCCATGGCGGCATTCTCGCGTCCATCATCGACATCGCCGCGGACTATGCGCTGGCGGCCAAGCTCGGAGCCCCGATCCCGACCGTCGATCTGCGTGTCGATTACCATCGCGCCGCGATGCCGGGTGAGCTTTCGGTCCAGGCGAAGGTGATCAAACTGGGGCGGACGTTTTCCACCGCCGAGGCCTTCGTCTACGATTCGGAAGGCGCGCTCCTCGCCAGCGGCCGAGGTGTCTACCATTCCCCATCCCAGAGCTAGGCCCGCGCGCCGATAGAGGAGAGAACATGAAAGCCGTCGTCCTCCATGAGCATGGCCCAATGGACAAACTCGTCTACGAGGAAGATTTTCCCGATCCCGAATGCGGCCCCAATGACGTCATCGTCGGCGTCAAGGCGACGTCGCTCAACTACCACGACCTCTTCACCCGCAACGGCATGCCGGGCATCAAGCTGAAGCTGCCGATAATCTGCGGCCTCGACGTCGCCGGTGAGATCGTCGAGACGGGCGCCGAGGTCACCGACTGGTCGGTGGGCGATGCGGTCCTCATCGACCCCCGAAACCGGGTCGAGGGCGGGTTGGTGGGCGAGACCATCCATGGCGGCCTGGCCGAATATTGCCGCGCCCCCGTTCATCAGTTGATCAAGATCCCGGACGGCGTTTCTTTCGAACAAGCGGCCAGCCTGCCCGTCGCCTACGGGACGGCCCACCGGATGATGGTGACCCGCGGCCAGGTGACGGCGGACGACACGGTCCTCATCCTCGGCGCCAGCGGCGGGGTCGGCACCGGCGCCTTGCTGCTGGCCAAGATCCTGGGCGCGGAAGTGGTCGCGTGTGCAAGCAGCGAGGCCAAGCTCTCGGCCCTCAGCAATATGGGCGCCGATCACGTGATCAATTACAAGGAACAGGATTTCGTCACGGAGATCTGGAACCTCTACACCAAGCCCCACCGGCGGGAATACGCCGGCGGGGTTACCGTTGTCGTCAACTTCACGGGCGGGGAGACCTGGGTCCAGTCGATGAAGTGCCTGCGGCGCGGAGGCCGTCTGCTGACCTGCGGGGCGACCGCGGGTTACAACCCTCCGACCGACCTGCGCTACATCTGGAGCTTCGAGTTCGACATCCGCGGCTCCAACAGCTGGGAGAAAGAAGACCTCGTCGCGCTGCTCGATTACCAGTCCCAGGGAAAATTGGAGGTTCCCATCGCCGGCTCTTTTCCGTTGCGGCAGGCCACCGAGGCGCTGCGCCTGATCGAGGACCGGGAGGTCATCGGCAAGGTGGTGGTGACCCCCTGACGGCCCCGGGGGACCGGTTGATGGCCGAGGGCGCGGACCAGCTTCCGGCTGCGGGCGAGATCTTCCTCGATCATGTCGGCTGGTATGTCCCCGACCTCGATCGGGTCGTGCAGGGCTTCGGCCGCCTCGGATTTCCCCTCACGCCATACGCCGTGCACGGCGATCGCGATCCCGAGACCGGCGCCATCGTCCCTCAGGGCTCGGCCAATCGCTTGGCGGTGCTGGAAACGGGCTATCTCGAGTTTCTCACCGCCGTCGAGGGCACCGATACCAAGGTGAGCCGCCATTTGCGGGACGAAACCGATCGCTACGTGGGGGTCCATCTGACCGCCTTTACCGTCGCCGACGCCCACGCCGAAGCGGAACGGCTCCGCCAAGACGGTTTCCACCTGCAGGATACCGTTAACCTGCGGCGCACCATCGAAGGCGCCGACGGCACCGATGTCGAGGTCGCATTCACCGTCGTGCGCGCGGCGTTCGGGTCGATCGCCGAAGGTCGCCTACAGGTTCTCACCCACCACACACCCGAGCATGTCTGGCAAAAGCGGTATATCGCCGAGAAAAACGCCGTGATCGGGCTCACCGAAGTGGTGTTCTCGGTCCCGGATCCCGCCGCCAGCGCGGCGCGCTTGGCGAAATTCACGGCCCGGCCGGCGGTCGATCTGAATCCGGGCAAGAGCATCGCCCTCGACCGCGGGCGTCTCAGTTTTTTCACGCCCGAGGCGCTGGCCGCTTCCCTCGGAATAGAGGCGCCACACATCGTCCCGGCGACGGCCGCGATCGGCCTGGCGTCAAGCGATCTCGCACAGACACGCGATTTCTTGGCCTACCAAGGCGTCGCCTTGGCCTCGGACGAAGCGGGCCGGTTGATCGTCGCGCCCGATGATGCCTTGGGGTGTGCACTGATCATAACGCCCGGGTCCTGATCGCGGACGAGGCGGCACAGGCATCGCCGGCTAGCTTGCGGCGGCGGGGCTGGGCCAGAACAGCAGCGCCAGAACGATAAGCCAGATGATCCCCCACACCAGCCAGGTGATATTGGGATGATCGGCCTGCCACTGCAGCAGTTGCTGATGCCACTTCATCTCGACCGCCTCCTTCGCAATGCGGTGCCTCTCCGCCGTTTCCCGACCCTACTTTACGGCGATGCGGCTGCATTTTGAAAGATATGCACCGTTTGCGGCACAGTGCCGGCCAGCAAACCCTTGAGCGTGCCCAGGCCGCGGCAGCCGACGACGAGAAGATCGACACCCAGCACATCGGCGGCAGGACGGCGTGAGGACGTCGGCATCCTAAGCCGCGGCCGCGGGCACCGCGCCGAGGGCTTCGCGCAGGCGTCCGTCAACCCAGGCGGCAAAGGCCAGCGTCGCATCGTCGGAATCCCGGGGCCCGATCACCTGCAAACAGACCGGCAAGCCGTTGGGGCCGACGAAAAGCGGCAGGTTGATCGACGGCGTGTACATCTGCGTCCATAGCCGGGCGAAAACGGAGGTGTGAACCTCGTTGATGCCGACCGGCGCCTCTCCGGGCAGGCTTGGTGAGATGAAGATGTCGTAATCGGAAATGAGCGCGTGCATCTCCCGGCGCGCGGCATCGAGGTTCTTGACCGCGCGCTGGTAATCCTCGGCGGAAAGGCCGCGCACGAACTCCACCCGGTTGCGATTGTGCGCATTGAAGGCATCGAGATGATTTCGGATCTCGTAATCCAGGGCCTTGGCGGACTCCCATCCGTTGACGACGGCAAAATCGGGAACGATATCGCTGAAGCGTTGCGGCAGGTCGACATCGCGCACGTCCGCGCCGGCACTTTCCAGCAGTCTTGCGGCACGCTCGAAAGCAGCCCGCATGCAGGGCTCCGTCCGCTCCCATTCGGCGGTCCGCGCGAGCCCGACACGGACCGCATGATGACGGTCGACGGACCCCGCCCTGTCGCCGCCCGTCTGCACCGCGCGCAGGAGGATCAGGTCCTCGACGGAGCGGGCGAACAGGCCGATGGTGTCGATCGACGGTTTACAATGGCGAAAGCCGCCGCGGTCTATCCCGTCTAGGCTTGCCTTGTAGCCGTAGACGCCGCAATTGGCCGAGGGCCCGATCACCGAGCCCCCGGTCTGGGATCCATTGGCCAGAGGGATCATGAAGTCGGCCACGGCGGCGGCGGACCCGCTGGACGAAACACCGGGGGTGCGGGTCGGGTCGTGGGGGTTCAGGGTCTTGCGCGGGACCGGACAGGCGAACTGGGTGGTCACCGTCTTGCCCATGATAACCATGCCGGCGGCGCGAAGGGCGGCGACGCAAGCGGACTCCCGATCGCCCCGTTGGCCCTCGTAGGGGGCGAAGCC
>JAWWBR010000019.1:0-38179 GCA_033720855.1 Alphaproteobacteria bacterium | reverse complement strand
CGTTCGCCGCGTTGAAGGCCTCCTGCTTGGCGCGCCGGCGCTCGGTCTCGGCCAGGGCGTCGGCCATCGCTTGCGTCATCTCGTCGCCATAAAGGATGACGCGGCCGTCGGCGTTGCGCGCGGCGCGGCCGATGGTCTGGATCAGCGAGGTCTTGGAGCGCAGGAAGCCGGGCTTGTCGGCGTCCAAAATCGCGACCAGGGCGCATTCGGGGATGTCGAGCCCCTCGCGCAAGAGGTTGATGCCGACCAGCACGTCGAAGGCGCCGAGGCGCAGGTCGCGGATGATCTCGATGCGCTCCAGCGTGTCGATGTCGGAATGCAGGTAGCGCACCCGGATGCCGGCATCGTGCAGGTATTCGGTGAGGTCCTCGGCCATCTTCTTGGTCAGGGTCGTCACCAGCACCCGCTGCCCCTTGGCGGCGACGGCGCGGCATTCGGCCATCAGGTCGTCGACCTGGCTTTCCACCGGGCGGACGAAGCACGGGGGATCGGCGAGGCCGGTGGGGCGGATCACCTGCTCGGCGAAGACGCCGGCGGTCTGTTCCAGCTCCCACGGGCCTGGCGTCGCCGAGACGAACACCGATTTCGGCCGCATGGCGTCCCATTCCTCGAACTTCAAGGGCCGGTTGTCGACGCAGGACGGCAGCCGGAAGCCGAATTCGGCGAGGGTCGACTTGCGGTTATAGTCGCCGCGGTACATGCCGCCCAGCTGCGGCACCGTGACGTGGCTCTCGTCGACGAACAGGATGGCGTCGTCGGGCAGGTATTCGAACAGCGTCGGCGGCGGCTCGCCCGGCCTGCGGCCGGTGAGGTAGCGGGAATAGTTCTCGATCCCGGCGCAATGGCCGGTGGCTTCCATCATCTCCAGATCGAAGGTGGTGCGCTCCTCGAGGCGCTGGGCCTCCAGCAGCTTGCCCGCGGCCTGGAACTCGGCCAGCCGCGCCTTCAGCTCGACTTTGATCTCGCGGATCGCCTGGGTCAGGGTCGGGCGCGGCGTCACGTAATGGGAATTGGCGTAGACGGTGATGCGGTCGAGCGCCACCGTGCGCTCGCCGGTGAGCGGGTCGAACTCGGTGATGGTCTCGACCTCGTCGCCGAACAGGCTGAGCCGCCAGGCGCGGTCCTCGTAATGGGCGGGGAAGATCTCGATGCTGTCGCCGCGGACGCGGAAATCGCCGCGCTGGAAGGCCCCGTCGTTGCGCCGGTATTGCAGTTCGACCAGTTGCCTGAGCAGCTGGGCGCGGTCGATCTCGCCGCCCTTCTCGATGCCGACGGTCATCTTCGAGTAGTCCTCCACCGAGCCGATGCCGTAGATGCACGAGACGCTGGCGACGATGATCACGTCGCGGCGCTCCAACAGGGCCCGCGTCGCCCCGTGGCGCATGCGGTCGATCTCCTCGTTGATCGAGGCGTCCTTCTCGATATAGGTGTCCGAGCGCGGCACGTAGGCTTCGGGCTGGTAGTAGTCGTAGTAGGAGACGAAATACTCGACCGCGTTGTCGGGGAAGAACCCCTTCATCTCGCCATAGAGCTGGGCCGCCAGGGTCTTGTTGGGGGCGAGGATCAGCGCCGGGCGCTTGAGGGCGGCGATGACCCGGGCCATGGTGAAGGTCTTGCCCGAGCCGGTGACGCCGAGCAGCACCTGGTCGCGCTCGCCCCGGGCCAGGCCCTGGGTCAGTTCGGCGATCGCCTCCGGCTGGTCACCGGCGGGCTCGAAGGCGCTTTCCAGGCGGAACGCGGCCTCGCCCTTGGGGCGCTCGGGAAGCGGGCTGTGGGATGGCGGCTGCTCGGTCGTCGTCATGGCCCCCTATATAGGCGCATCGCGTCCCTCAGGGAAGGCGGGCGGGGCCGGCCGCGGACGCGCGCGGGCCAGGGAACGGGCGGCGGCGGCGAAGCCGGTCCGGCCAAGGGCGGCCATTTTTTGCCCCCGGGCGGCCCCCGCAGCGCCCCTTGGCGGTTGCGCCAGCGGCGCTTTGTGCGTAGCTTTGCGCCGTCGGATTCTTTCTCGAGGTTGCTTCCATGTCCGGTTCCGAAAGCCTTCTGGCCGCGCGACTTGCGGCCGTCAAACCGTCCGCCACCATGGCCGCGACGGCGCGCGCTGCGGAGCTCAAGGCCGAGGGTCGCGACATCATCAGTCTCGGTGCCGGCGAGCCCGATTTCGATACCCCCGACCACATCAAGGCGGCGGCCCAAAGGGCGATGGAGGCGGGCGACACCAAATACACCGTGGTCGACGGCACGCCAGCGCTGAAGGACGCCGTGGCCGAGAAATTCCGCCGCGAGAACGGGCTCGACTACGCGCGCCGGCAGATCACCATCGCCTGCGGCGGCAAGCACATCATCTTCAACGCCATGATGGCGACCCTCGATCCCGGCGACGAGGTGATCATCCCCGCGCCCTACTGGGTGAGCTACCCCGATATCGTTCTGATCGCCGGCGGCACGCCGGTGTTCGTCGAGGCGCCGCTGGATCAGGGCTTCAAGATCACGCCGCAACAGCTGGCCGCGGCGATCACCCCCAAGACCAAGTGGCTGTTCCTCAATTCGCCGTCCAACCCTACCGGCGCGGCCTATACCCGCGAGGAGCTCCGGGGCCTGAGCGAGGTCTTGTGCGCCCATCCCCATGTCCACATCCTGGCCGACGATATCTACGAGCATATCGTCTACGACGATTTCGACTTCGCCTCCATCGCCGAGGTGGAGCCGCGGCTCTACGACCGCACGCTGACCATGAACGGGGTGTCCAAGGCCTATGCCATGACCGGCTGGCGCATCGGCTATGCCGCCGGGCCCGAGCCCTTGATCAGGGCGATGGGGACGATCCAGTCGCAATCCACCTCCAATCCCTGTTCGATCAGCCAGGCGGCCGCGCTGGAAGCGCTGACCGGCCCCCAGGACTTCATTCCGGTGCGGACCGAGGCCTTCCGCAAGCGCCGCGACCGCGTGGTCGAGCTGCTCAATGCGGCGCCGGGGATCACCTGTCCCAAGCCCGATGGCGCGTTCTACGTGTACCCCGGCTGCGACGGCCTGATCGGCAAGGCCTGCCCCGACGGCACGGTCCTGGAATCCGACACCGACGTCGTGGCGTGGCTTCTCGAAGCCGAAGGGGTCGCCGTGGTTCAGGGCGCGGCCTTCGGGGTTTCGCCCTGTTTCAGGATCTCCTACGCCACCTCCCTCGAGGTGTTGGAAGATGCCTGCGCGCGCATCACCCGCGCCTGCCAAAGCCTGAGCTGAGGCGCCGGTTTCCCAGATTCCCCTTGCAATGGGTCTGACGGTCCTCGACAATTTCCGCAATTGATCGAGCTTGCTGGCTCGCAGGGACGCGTTGGCGGGTGGGGGCCGATCGCGGGCGGCGCGCGCGGTCCGGCTCCGGAGGCACCGAAATCAGCGTGACTCGCGGCGGCGGCGCGACGATGGAGGGTCCCGAGGCCCGCCAAAACGAACCGGAACAGAACCGAACCGGACGGGAGAGCTGATATGAGCGAAGGCACCAATGGGGTCCGCTGCGTTGCGCTGGTGGGACCCTATCTCAGCGGCAAGACCACCCTTCTGGAGAGCCTGTTGCATGTATCGGGCGCGATCCACCGCAGGGGCAGCGTGACCGAAGGCAATACCGTCAGCAATTTCTCCCCCGAGGCGCGCGCCCGGCAGATGAGCGTGGAGGCGACGGCGTCCCATGCCGAGTACCTCGGCGACGCTTGGCGCTTCATCGATTGCCCGGGATCGGTGGAATTCTACCAGGATTCCCTGAATGCGCTGGCCTGCGCCGATGCCGCGGTGGTGGTCTCCGAGCCCGAGATCGACCGCGCGGTGACACTGGCGCCGCTGCTCAAGCACCTGGAGGATTCCGGCATTCCCCATGTGCTGTTCATCAACAAGATGGACGAGGCCAACAATTCGGTGTCCGAGGTGATGGCGGCCCTGCAGCAGGTGTCCAACCTTCCGCTGGTGCTGCGCCAGGTGCCGATCAAGGAGGGCGAGGGGGTCACCGGGTATGTGGACCTGGTCAGCGAGCGCGCCTATCACTACAACACCGATGCGGTGTCCGACCTTATTCCGGTGCCCGAGGAGATGAGCGACACCGCCGCCGAGGCGCGCAACGAGATGCTGGAATCCCTTGCCGATTTCAACGACGACCTCCTGGAACGGTTGTTGGAGGAGGAGATCCCGGACACCGAGGACATCTACGCCAACCTCACCAGCGATCTTCAGGGCAATCTCATCGTTCCCGTCGTCCTGGGCGCGGCGGCCAACGAGAACGGGGTCAAACGGCTCTTGAAGCTGCTCCGTCACGAGGTGCCCGGCGTCTCCGCGACCCTCGAGCGCAAGGGCCTCGACGCCGACGGCGAGGCCGTGGCGCAGGTCTTCAAGACCTCCCATGTCCCTCATGCCGGGAAGCTGAGCCTGGCGCGGATCTGGCGCGGCTCGATCAAGGACGGCGAGCAGCTCAACGGCGAACGCGTCTCCGGACTGTTCCGCCTGCAGGGCGAGGAACGCGAGAAGCTCGCCACCGCCGGCGCCGGCGAAGTGGTCGCTTTCGGCCGCATGGAGGAGGTCAAGACCGGCGACGTCCTGACGCCGTCGGGCGAGGCCCCGCAGATCGACGGCTGGCCCGAGCCCCTGACCCCGGTCTATGCCTTCGCCGTGGGCACCGAGAACAAGGCTGACGAGGTCAAGCTGTCGGGCGCCCTTACCAAGCTGACCGAAGAGGATCCCTCGCTGGTGGTCACCCACAACCAGGACACCCATCAGATGCTGCTCGAAGGCCAAGGCGAGATGCACCTGCAGGTGGCCTTCGACCGCCTGGAAAGCAAGTTCAATCTCAAGGCCACCAAGGCCAAGCCCGAGGTGCCCTACAAGGAGACCATCCGCAAACCCACCTCGGTCCACGGGCGATTCAAACGCCAGACCGGCGGACACGGGCAGTTCGGCGATGTCCAGATCGATATCCGCCCGCAGCCCCGCGGCGCCGGGTTTACCTTCGAGGACAAGATTTTCGGCGGCCACATCCCCAAGCAATACATTCCCGCGGTCGAGGCCGGGATTCGCGAGTACATGACCCGCGGCCCCCTGGGCTTTCCGGTGGTCGACTTCGCGGTCACCCTGACCGACGGCTCCTATCACGCCGTCGACAGCTCCGAGCAGGCCTTCAAGCAGGCCGCGCGCATCGCCATGACCGAGGGCATGCCGAAATGCGATCCGGTGCTGCTGGAGCCCATCTACGAGGTCAAGATCGACGTTCCCAGCGAATTCACCAACAAGGTCCACAGCCTGGTGTCCGGCCGTCGCGGCCAGCTGCTGGGCTTCGACACCCTGGAGGGGTGGAAAGGCTGGGACCAGGTCGTCGCCCACATGCCCCAATCGGAAATCGGCGACCTCATCATCGAGCTCAGGTCGCTGACCTTGGGGGTGGGAAATTTCCACGCCATCTTCGATCACATGACCGAGCTCATGGGCAACGAAGCCGAGAAGATCGTTCGCGACCGGCAGGGCGAGGCCGCGGCCGCGCAGTAACCCGCCGGGCCGGCCGGACGATTTCATCCGCCCCGGTGAGACGGAAAAAGGTATAGTGCGCCGGCGCCGGCCGATCCCGGCCCGGCGTGCCGGTTTTGGTTGGGCGGCATGGTGCCGGCGCCGCGGCAGCGGCGGCCCGAAAGACGGATAAGGAGAAAACCTTGCAGAAATATATTTGCGGCGATTGCGATTACATCTACGACCCCGAGAAAGGCGATCCCAGCCAGAACATCGCGCCCGGGACCGCCTTCGAGGACCTGCCCGACAGCTGGGAATGTCCGGAATGCGGCGCGCCCAAATCGGAATTCTATCCCATCATCGAGAGCGGCTGACCGCGCCCCGGCCGCGCCGGAGCGTCGCCGGCCCGTCGCCGGCGCGGCGATCACGAAAACGTGCATTGCGGGTGATCCGCCTGGCCGCTACGTCTTGGGCAAACGACGCGTCAAGCGCATGAGGGACAGAATTGAGGAGCATGTGCCATGCACGTTCTGAGAAAACGCGGCTGGGAGCTGCCTGACGGCGCGGCGACCCCGGAAAACGTCTTCACCGAGCGCAGGCGCCTGGTCAAGGCCCTGGCGGCCGGCCCGGCGCTGGTCGCGGCCTCATCCCTGATCGCCGGATGCGACGGCGATGCCCCCAAAGGCAGCGCCAAGGCGGCGGCGCCCGCGGACGACCCGTCGGCCGGCCTCTACCCGGTCAACCGCAACCTCCGCTATCGCGTGGAGCGCGCGATCACGCCTGAGAAGCTCGCCACCACCTATAACAATTTCTACGAGTTCGGCTCCCACAAGTCGATCCACAGGGCGGCCCAGGCGCTGCCCATCCGTCCCTGGACGGTGCGCGTCGACGGCATGGTGGAAAAGCCCTTCGAGATCGGCATCGACGACCTTCTCAAGAAGATGCCCCTGGAGGAGCGCGTCTACCGGTTCCGCTGCGTCGAAGCCTGGGCGATGACGGTGCCGTGGTCGGGTTTTCCCTTGAAGGCGCTGGTCGATCTGGCCAAGCCGCTTTCCGCGGCCAAGTATCTCAGGATGGAGACCTTCAAGAACCCCGATGTCGCGCGCGGCCAGCGCCAGCATTGGTACCCCTGGCCCTATGTCGAGGGGTTGACCATGGCCGAGGCGACCAACGAGCTCGCCTTTATCGCGACCGGGCTTTACGGCAAGCCGATTCCCAAGCAGAACGGCGCGCCGCTGCGCCTCGTGGTGCCGTGGAAATACGGCTTCAAGAACATCAAGTCCCTGGTGCGGCTGAGTTTCACCGACAAGCGGCCGAAGACCTTTTGGGAAGAGATCCAGCCGGCGGAATACGGGTTTTGGGCCAACGTCAATCCGGAGGTGCCGCACCCGCGCTGGAGCCAGGCCAAGGAGCGGCTGCTCGACGGCGGCGCCAAGGTGCCCACCCGCCTTTTCAACGGATACGGAGAGTTCGTCGCCGGGCTCTATGCGGGGCTCGACAATGAGGACCTGTTCAAATAGGCGGTTCGGTCGTCGGCTGACGGGGATTGGCGCTCTCACGGTCCAACGCGTTGCGCACGTGCTGCGCCAGTTCCGCCTTGCGGAACGGTTTGTGGATCAGATCCTCCGACGGCCGCATCCGCCGGGTCTTGCGGAAGGCCTCGGCGGTGTACCCCGACATATAGGTCACGGGTAGGTCGGGAAACAGCTCCCGCGCCCGGTCGGCGAATTCCGGCCCGTTCATGCCGCCCTTCAGGACCACGTCGGACAGCACCAGGTCGACGTCGGCTCCGGATTTGAGGAGGGCCAGCGCGCTCGCGCCGTCCCCGGCGGTGCTGACCCGGTAGCCGAGGCTTTCCAATATGGCCCGCGCGAGGTTGCGGACGTCCTCGTCGTCTTCCAGCACCAGGATGCTTTCCCGGCCCCCTTCGCCGGCCCGCGATTCGCCATCGTCATCAAGGGCCGGGCGGCTTTCCATGCTGCGCCTGAGATAGAGGGTCACGGTGGTGCCCCGTCCCTTGGTGCTGTCGATCGTTACCGTGCCCCCGGACTGGGTCACGAAGCCGTAGACCATGGAGAGGCCGAGGCCGCTCCCTTCGCCCACATCCTTGGTGGTGAAGAAGGGTTCGAAGACTTGCTCCTGGACGTCCGGCGCCATGCCGGTGCCGGTATCGGTGACCGCGAGGGAAACGTAATCCCCCGGCTGGAGCGATTCGATCAGGGCATCGCTCCTGTCACGGGTCACGGTGACGTTGCCGGCTTCGACCGTCACCCGGCCGCCCTCGGGCATGGCGTCACGGGCGTTGATGACAAGGTTGAGCAGGGCATTTTCCAGCTGCGCGGCGTCGACGTCGGCCTGCCAAAGCCGTTCCGCGCCCCGATAGGACAGGTCGATGTCTTCGCCCAGCGTCCGTTCCAGCAAAGTGAACGTGCCCGTCACCAGGGCATCGATGTCGGTCTTGTCCGGGGCCAAGGGTTGCTGCCTCGAGAACGCAAGCAGGCGATGGGTCAGCTGGCTGCCCCGGGCGCTGGCCTTGATGATGGCGTCGAGAAACCGGTTGTCCTCGGGCAATTCCTCCTGCAGCAACTGCGCATTGCCGAGGATGACACCCAGCAGATTGTTGAAATCGTGGGCAACACCACCGGTCAATTGGCCGACGGCGCGCAATTTCTGGCCCTGGCGCAACTGCGCCTCGGCGCTGCGAAGTCGCGTGATGTCGGCGGCGATGGTGCCGACGCCGCTGACACCGCCCTGGCTGTCGAACACCGGGAACTTGGTGATGTGCATGTCATGGTCTTTGCCGTCGGGAAACGGGATGGTGTCCTCGAACTCCAGGGTCTCGCCCGTTCGCAGGACGGTCCGGTCCCGCCGGTCCAATTTGGCGGCGACGTCGTCGGGAAGATGGGCGGGATGGCTGCGGCCGATGAGGTCCTCGGGGTTCAATCGCTGCGCCTCCAGGTAGAACCTGTTGGCCAGCCGATAGTTCAACTCCGTGTCGCGGTAGAGGATGATGAACGGCGCGTTGTCGATGAACCCCGACAGCAGCTGTTGGCTTCTCCGCTGTTCCTCCTCGGCCTTGATGCGCTCGAGAACCTCCTGCTGAAGCGTGGCGTTGGCCAGTCTCAGTTCCTGGGTGCGATCGCGGACCCGCCGGTCGAGGTGTTCGTTGGCCTCGGACAGGGCGTGCTCGGCGCGGCGGCGCTCCTCGACCGATTCCATCAGCGCAATCTGCCGTTCGCTGATCGCCTCGCGCATCGCCGAAAACGCCGCGACAAGGTCCGCCATGGTGCGGTCGGTGGCTTTGGGCAGCGGCGCGTCGAATTCGCCGGCGGCCAGGAGCTTGGCGGCCTCGGCCAGGCGTTGGGACGGCCTGCGCACAAGGAAATCGAGGACCAGCCAGATCGACAGCAGGAGAAGGACGAAGCTACCGATCAGGATGATCGCCAGGCGCCGCTCCTGAGCCTCCCGGGCGGCGGTCATGGCGCGGGCATCGAAGGCGACGGTCAAATGCCCGAGCACGGCACCGCCGCGGGTCACGGGTCGAACGATAGGCGAAATACCGGGGCCGCTCGCCATGGGCACGGGATCGAGGGGATAAATGCGCTTGCCGTCCACCCCCTTGAGCTCGATCGCCGCCCAGGTTCGATCGTCCGCCAGTTCGCGGTCCAGGGTCTGATAGATCGCACCGAAGCGCCTTTCGAACAACGGCGTGGCGATGCTTCGGCTCACCGTCTCGGCGTGTTTGATGACGTGCGCCATCATATGCGCCTGGTGGAGGCGCGCGCTTTCCGGGACCCAATAGAGGGCGATATAGGCGGCGCCAATGAGGCCGAAAAGCGCCAGAACCGCCGCCACCCGCGAGCCCAGGGAAAGGCGCATCATTTTTCACCTCGGGCCTGTTCCGCGGTTTCGCGGAACACGGACCCCAAGGGGGCCATGAGTTTTTCCAGGTCCATGGTCGCGAGCGCAAGGTAGTCTTCGGCCACGGCGCGCGTCGGCCGGGACATGGGAATGGCGGCGAGCAGCGCGCGGCCGCTCTCGCTCCTGCCCAATTCGAGAAACGCGGCGCGCACCTTTTCGCGATGGGCCTCGGCGACGCGCCGATGGGCCATGACGGGATGAGGGGAGAAGGTGTCGCTCCTGTAAAGCACCCTGAGGCGCTTCCTGACCTCCGGCGGTTGCCGGTCCAGGGTCGTCTGGACGCCGCCGCCGGCCGCCGTCAATCCCAGGGCGACATGAAGATAGACCGAGGAGTGCGTGCGCACATAGAGCGGGTCCGTGCGGACGCCGAAATTCCGCAGCAGATCCGAGCGGACCACCAGCGAGGCGCCCAGCGCATTGGGGGCGGGATAGGCGACCCGCGCCTCCCTGAGATCCTCGACACTGCGGATGGCGCCGTCGCGGCGGACGACGAGGATGCCTTGCAGCGTCTTGCCCCGATCCCGCACCAGTGGAAGGTAAAGACCCCTGCGCATGGCGAACATGGCGTGCAAGGGGTTCATGTAGGCGAAATCGAAGCGCCCCTCCATGAAGGACACCTCGAAATTGGGGATTTGCGGTGCACCGACCAGGCGGAACCTGAAGCCCGTCCGGTCGCCGACTCGGTCCAGGATCGGCCGCCAGGCGGCGATCAGCCGTGCCGGCGCGAACTGGGGCACGACGCCCCATGAATATTCGGTTGTCTCGCCCGCCTTGGCGGATCCCTCCGCCAGCCCGACGCAGGTACCCAGGGCCGCCGCCGCAAGGGCAATCCATTTTGCCCGGCGCAAGCCGGAAGGTTTGGTCATGTGCTGTGACTCCTCCCGGTTCCCCAAGCACCGGTCCCGCACGAACGGCAACGGCGAAGACCCCCGCCACGGACTCGTGCGGGACTTTCATTCCGTTTAAAATATCATCCTAAAGAGCTAAACAATAGTAAATAGTTCGGGGTCGGGCCCGCCGCCTCCGCCCGGCGTCGGACCGTCGGGGAGGGTGCTATGCGATGCGGTACAGCCGGGCGGTGTTTTCCCACACCAGTTTGCGGGCGGTCGCGGCGTCGAAGCCCTCGAGCTGGCGGGCCACGATCTCTTGCGAATTCGGCCAGGTGGCGCCGCCATGGGGGTAGTCGTTGGCCCACATGCAGTTGTCGAGAAGCCCCAGACGCTCGGCGCCGGCGAGGCCCGCGGGGTCGTTCTGGAAGGTGACGAAGACTTGCTGGCGGATGGTTTCGCCGGGAAGGCGCGTCATATGGGCGAGGCCCGGGTATTCCCGGGGAAAGCGCCGGGCGTTGCCCTCGAAGCGATAGAGGAAGGGAAGGATCCAGGCGAGCTCGTACTCGGCGAACACCACCCGGAGGCCGGGATGGGTCTCCAGCACCAGCCCGAAGAGGAGATCCGTCAGCAAGGTATCGGGCTGGGCGATGGCCCGCTTCACCGCCCGCCGGCCCATGTCGATCATCGCGCTCATGGGAATCCGGTAGGCCTCCCGCTCCGATCCCTGGTTGACGTTGATGTGAAAATGCAGCGGCATGTCGAGGCGTTCCGCCGTTGCCCAGATGGGCTCGAAGGCCGGATCGGCGTAACTCATCCCGTCGGGCAGCTCGGCCGGAAGCAGGGCGCCCTTGTGGCCCAGGGCTTTGATGCGCTCCATCTCGATGACCGAAAACTCGATGTCGAGCACCGACAGCAGGCCGATGGCGAACAGGCGCTCGGGCAGGGCCGCGCAGTACCCGGTGATCCAATCGTTGTAAGACTGGATCCCCGCCAGCTGCAGCGCCGTGTCCTCGCCGCTCAAGGCGTAGAAATTCCGCGCCATGCTGGGATAGAGAATCTCGGCCTCGACGCCGTCGCGCTGCATGTCGCCGAGGCGCGCGTCGGGGTCCCAGGGCCCGCGCCACCTGTCCCAGGTGAAGTTCTCCACCCGATCCCTGACGACTTCGGGATCGCGCGCCGTCCCGGCGGTGAAGGTCTGGCCGACGGGGTCGAGCTTGTGGCCGTCGAAGCCGAAATAGAGCCCCTTCTTGCCGGGCGGGTCCTGAACGAAATGCGGGCCCCGGGCGCGAAGATCCTCGGGGATTCCCGCCCAGGTCGCTTCCGGTTCGTTGACGTGGGAATCGGCTGAAAAGAACCCGCCGGCGTCCATGTCGATATCCTTTCCGCAATGTGGCGATCGGTCTGCGATGGTTCAGCAGTTTCGGCGCGAGATCAAGCGCCGTTTGGCCGGGCTCTGAAGCCGTGCGCCGGTCCACCAATCGGCTGCGGCATGCCTGCCCGCATTTCCGTGGCCTGGCTCGGCCCCTCCCGGCCGCCCGAAGGGGCTTTCGCGCGACGGGCGAAGGCGATAGGATCAGTGGTTAAGCGTTCCGGAACACGTCGGGCGAGAGACCCCCGAGGGAGGCACCACATCGGGACTGCACGGGTGATCATCGCCGCCGTCCCAGGCGTGTCTCTCCCGATTGCGTCCCGGAACGAAGCGGCAGGCCGGGCGTTCCCGTTTCGCGGGGGGCCGCGCACCGCGACGGGCCGATCCGCCCGAAGGACGACCGTAGACCGCCGATACTGACCCAGCGCCGGGAGAAACGATTATGAAGAAGCTCGTGTTGGAAACCACCGCACCGTTCCAGGGGCTTGCCGAACTGGTCGCCTATGACGAAGGGCTGTTCGAGAAGGAGGGGCTCGATATCGAATGGGCCGACCGCGAGAAAGGCGTCGACAAGTCGGTCGACAAGAACGCGACCAGCCCCGACGGTCTCGATCCCTATGCCAGCCACGGCAGGCTGTTGGAACAGGGCAAGGCGGACATGTACAACGCCTGCGAGTGGGGGAACTACTGCCGCGTGCAGGATACCGGCCAGAAGAGCCGGCAGATCGGCCGCCGCGCCATCGTCACCTTCGCCGCCATCGTCGTGCGTCCCGATTCGCCGGTCTACACGCCGCAGCAACTGGCCAACCGCACCGTCGCCGTGCCGTTCTATTTCGGCACCCACTACCTGACCCTGCACATGCTCGAAGGGTTTCTCACCCGTGACCTGATCAAGCTGTGCCGCGCGCCCAACGGCTCACGCTACCGCTTCGATGCCATGATGAAGGGCGAAATCGACGCCACCACCCTGACCGAGCCCTACCTCAGCCTCGCCGAGAAGAAGGGGTGCCGGCTGATCTGCTCGGCCTTCTACACGGGGACCGAGGTGGCGTCCGAGCGCGTCGATGAAGAAACCTATGCCGCCTTCAATCGCGCCGTGCGCGAGGCGGTGCGGCGGATCAACGCCAACAAGTCCGCCTATATGCATTATTTCATCGACTACCATAAGGAAAAGGATCCCGAGATCGCCCAGTTGACGGTGGACGACCTGCGCGAAAGCCGCATCGTCATCGTCGATCCGGCGCCGATTCCCGATGACGAGTTGGAGCGCACGGCGGCCTGGGTCAAGAGCTGGGGAATGCTCGCGGACACCGAGGCGGCCGCGGACCTGGTCGATCTCGAGGTCCAGAAGGCGGGCCACGGCGCGGCCGAATGAGGCCGGGCCAAGGGCGCCAGAAGCTCGCGAGGGGGTACCCGGTCCCCGCCGTTTCGCGTCCGCCGGCCGAACGGCCCCGCGGTTGCCCGCAGCGAGCGGGGCGGGCGAGGTCCCGGCCCGTTCCCCTAAGCCCTGACCGATGCCTCGACCGGGAAGAACCGGTCCAGCCAATCGGTCACCACGGTGCGCACGCGCGTGTTGCCCTCGGCGAACATGAAATGATCGGTCTCGGCGAACAGGTGGAGATCGGTCGGCTGGCCGGCCCGCTTGAACAGTTCGATCGACTGCTCGGTCGGCGTCACCGAATCGCGTGAACTGTGCAGCAGCAGGAGGGGGCGGGGCGCCATCTTGCCCACCACCTCGTTGGCGCGGAAGTCGTACATGCTCTGGGCCGTTTCCGCAGTGAACATCTGCACCGACTGCTGGGCCAGGTTCTGGCGCAGATGCTCGGGGATCGGCACGATGTCGTAGCGCGGCACCATCAGGGACTCGCCGGTTTCCTCCCGGTGCCTGCGGCCCTCCTCCAGCATGGCGGTGAACTTGGCCCAAGCCTCCGGCGTCGGATGCTGCCCCTGGAACTTGGTTTCGCCGTCACCCCAGCCGCCGGTGGAGATCACCGCCGCAACGCGCTCGTCGACGCCACCGGTATAGATCGCCACCGCGGCGCCGAAACTCGAGCCGATCAGGCCGATGCGCTCGGGGTCCACCTCGTCCCGGGTCTGCAGGAAGCCGACGGCGCTCTTGGTGTTTTCCACCTGCTCGAGGCAGATCAGGTGGCCGCGTTCGCCGTCGCTGTCGCCGCAGCCGCGCATGTCGAAACGCAGGGTCGCGTAGCCCAATCCGGTCAGGAAGTCGCAGGGGCCGATGACGTTGCCGGCGCTCTTATTGCTGCCGAAGCCGTGCAGCACGGCGAAGGCCGGCCGCCGTTCGCCGGCGCGGCCGTCTTCGGGCACGCGCAGGATGCCGGCGATCTTGCCGCCGAGCGATTCGAAGCTGACCTCTTCTTCGCGGAACGTCATGCTCACCTCACGTTGTTTCCTGGTGCTGGTGGGAGGCTATTGGACACCATCGGCGCCATGGGAAACAAGGCCGCGATGGTGCGGCGAACCGGCGCGCCTCACGGCGCCGGAGCGGCGACGCCGAGGGTTCGGGCGGCGGCCGACAACCGCTCCCAGGTCTTGGCGCCGATGGGAATACCGGTCCGCGCCCGCTCCGCCGCCGTCCGCGCGCCGCGCTCGCCGGGCATGAAGATCTCGGCGACGCCGTCGGCCCGGGGCACGCCTTTGAGGATGGACACCAGGCGCGCGACCTCCTGGCCGTAGGCGGCCGGCTCGGTGAAGGCGGCGATGTCGATGGCCAGCACCAGGCCGTTCTGGACGTGGCGGGCCCGGCCTTCGGGCGGCAGCATGGCGGTCAGGATGGGGACGCCGGCCAAGAGGCTGGTCAGGCATTCGATCATCAGGGCGAGGCCCGATCCCTTGGGGCCGCCCAGCGGCAGCTGGATCGCCGCCTGGGCCGGGTCGGTCGTGTCCCTGCCGTCTTCGGTCAGCGCCCAGCCTTCCGGGATCGGCTGCCCCGCATCCAGGGCCTCGCGCACCTTGCCGAGCGACACCACCGCCGAGGCCATGTCGAGCAGCAGCGGTGTGCCGTCGGGCTTGGGAATGGCAATGGCGAGCGGGCTGGTCGACAGGCTCGGGACCCTGGCGCCGAAATAGGCCATGTTGGGCGGGCCCGCGGCCATCACCAGGGCAACCAGCCCCCGGCCGGCAGCACGCGCGGCATAGCAACCGATGGCGCCGGTATGGGTGGTCTCGCCAATGATGCCGAGGGCGACGCCGCTCTCCTTGGCCCGGCGGGCGGCCTCGTCAATGGCCAGGGTCATGGCGATGGGGCCGGCGGCGCGATGCGCCCGCAAGAGGAAGCCGGCCGGCGTTTCCCTGACCACCTCGGGCGCACCGCAAGGATCGAGCTGGCCGCGATCGATATAGCCCAGGTAACGCGGCGCCCGCGTGACGCCATGGCTCTCGACGCCGCGCAGGTTGGCCCAGACCAGCACCTCGGCCACGGTCGCGGCGTCCGCCTGGCTCATGCCCTTGGCCTCGAACAGGGCGGCGACGAAGGCCCTGAGATCGGCGGCGGCGATGCGGACGTCGCTGGTGGCGGTCATCGGTCGGCTTGCATTCCCAGGCCGCCGACAAATCGGGGACGGCCAAAAACACCGACGATCACCGAGGCGTGTTGGAGGGTGATGTTGGACATGATCGGAGGCCTCCCCGGTTGCGTTTCTTGTTTGTGCCGTTGCCGTCCGCGCCGGGCTTCGCCGGTGACCTACTCGGCCGCGACGCCCCACCACTTGGCCGCTTTGATCACCTCGGTCTCGACCTCGAAACGTGACTCGAAGGCGTGTTTGGCGGGATCGACGACGACGTCCCAGGGAAACGTGCTGTAGAGCACGATCCGCAGGAAATCGTCGTCGCAGGTCACGCTGTGTCCGATGCCCAGTGGCACGTAGTAAAGATCGCCGGGGGTGAGATCGGTGTTGCCGAACTCGGAGAAGTTGCTCGCGGTGCCGCGGAACTGAAGGCCGAACTCCTCGGACCTGAGCGCCCGGTGAAAGGCCCGCATGGGACCGCGGGTGTTGTAGGCCTCGACCATGAAATACTTGGAATCGAGGATCTTCGGCCCGGGCCCCCTGGCCCCGGTCAACTCCTTGAAGACGTCGAACACGCGGAGCTTCCTGACCGCGCTGACCCTCGAATCGCGGGAAACGCTCGAGACCCCGACCAGGGCCTCGTAATCGCGGTCGATCTCCGTCACCTGATCGGGCGTGTCGCGCCAGGTGATCAGCTTCTCCACCACCCGACCCTTGGGCGGTTCTCCCGCGCCTTGGGGAAGGGCCCAGCCGGGGCCGCCCTTGCGGGTTACCGAGAAGCGCACCTCGCTCATGTAGTCGTCCTCACCCATCATGTGGGCCACCGGTTCGTGCAGATGGGCGAAAAGACGGAGCGAATCCGCGCTGCCGGTGCTGCGGTGGGCGGTGCCGCCCGGCAGCAGCAGGAGGTCGCCGGGGTGGGTCTGGTAGATCCCGTACTCGGTTTCCAGCGTGGTCGAGCCGGCGAACTGAAAATAGACCACGTCGAAATCGCAGAAGCGGTAGAAATTGGGCTGGGTGCCGCAGACGCTTTCGACGCCGATGCGCTGGTCTTCGTTGACGAACATGGTGATCGACTGGTTGGGCTCGGCGATCATGTCGAAGGGGCGGAAATTGGGGACCGCCCGTGTGCCCCGCGCGGTGCCCATCAGCCCTTCGCGAATCCGGTCCGAAAACACCTCGCCGTGGAACCCATACCCGTCCCACCGGGTCATGAACTCGTGCGCCTTGGTCATGGCAGACCCCCTGTCTGGTGCCGCACGGGCGCCGCGCGCCGCTTGCGGTCTGTTTTACGGCCGATTGTACTGAGGGCGCGAGAGGGGCACAACAACCCTCCCCGAAACCTTTTGCGCTCGCCCGGTCGGCATGATCTGATGGCGGCGGCAGGCGGCGCGTTGGTTTGGCCCCGCCCTCTTCGGGTGCGCGAAGCCTGCCGGGCAAGAGCGCGACCACTCAGCAGGGAACTGTCCCCATGAGCCTCTACCAGGTTCAGAAACTCATCCGTCAGGTCAATCGCAATCCCGCGGACCGGGAAAGCTTCAAATCCGATAGGGCATCCTTCTCCGAGCGCTTCGAGCTCACGCCGGAAGAGCGCGAGGCGGTGATCGCGCTCGACATGGGGGCGCTTTACGCCATGGGCGTCCATGCGCTTCTGCTCAGGCCCTTCACCATCCTTCACGGCGTCTCGGAGCCCGATTACCTCGATGCCATCCGAGCACACCGGGCGGAGGCACCATGACCCTGGAATTCGCCTGTGCCGTCAGCCATGCGCCGGGCACCACGGCGTGGACCGAAGCGGCGCCGAAGGAAACGGTGGAGCGCATCCATTCGGGCTACCGCCGGCTGCGGGACCGGTTGGCCGCGGCCGAGCCCGACGTGGTGCTGGCCTTCACCAACGAGCATTGGAACAACTTCTTCCTCGATCATATGCCGGCCTTTTGTATCGGGCGGGGGGCGCACTTCGCCGGCCCCGTGGAGGTCTGGCTCAAGGTCGAAAAGGCGAAGGTGCCGGGCGACCCCGAGCTCGCCCAGGCGCTGATCGACAGCTGTTACGCCGCCGGCTTCGACGTGAGCTATTCCGACGAATTGGCGCTCGATCACGGCACCATGGTGCCGCTCCATTTCCTCACGCCGGAGATGGACGTTCCCGTGGTCCCGCTGTTCACCAATGCCCTCGTCGCGCCGATGCCGACGCCCGCGCGCTGCTACGCGCTGGGGGCGGCGCTCGGCCAGGCGCTCGCGAACAGCGAAAAGCGCGTCGCCCTGGTCGCCACCGGCGGCCTGTCCCATTGGCCCGGCGAGGCCGAGCACGGCCGGATCGACCGGGCCTTCGACGACCGGTTCGTCTCCGACATGGTCGAGGATCGCGCCGACCGGCTCCGGGGCTATACCCATGAGGACATCGCCAGGAGCGGAACAGGGACCCATGAGGTGCGCAACTGGATCCTGCTGAGGGGCGCCATTCCCGGTTGGCGCGGCGAGGTGGTGACCTACGAGGAGGTGCCGGCCTGGGCCACCGGCTACGGTCTGCTCGCCTTCGACAAGGCGGGCGCCTAGACGCGCCCGGTGACGGCCCGGGACCGGTGCCTATCAGCGGCCCTGCCCGCGCGCCGTTTGATCCCGTGCCCCGCCCCTGAGGCCGAGGATCAGGACGTCAGCTCTCCATCACGGACTTTCTTCCGAACCACCAGAAGAGCAGGATCAAGGGGGTAAGCAGGGCGGTCATGACCAGCGTCGCGCCTGCCGCCAGGTTTATCGCGCCGCCCTGCCAATAGCTCCAGATCACCGCCGGCAGTGTCAGGTTGTCGTGTCCGACCAGGAAGACGGCGACCGTCAGCTCGCGATAGACGAGAATGGCGGACCAGATCCAGACCGCCATCAGGGTCGGGCGCAGGAGCGGAACCAGGATGCGCCACGACGTCCTGACCGCCGACAGGCCTGCCGTGTGGGCGGCCTCCTCGAGTTCCTTGTGAATCTGCAGCAGCGCGCTGTTGATCGCCCGGGTGGCAAAGCTGATGCGCGTGATCACGTAGACGATCGCGATCAGCGTCACCGAGCCGTAGAGCGGGACGATGCCCTTGAGGACGAAGAGGGCGAGGAGGAGCGCGGAAATGGCGAGGATGACCTCGGGCAGGGCGTGGGGCAGGAAGGCGCCGAATTCGAGGACATAGCGGCTCCTGCTGCGGCTTCGCACGATCAGCCAGGAAATCGCGAAGGCCAACACCAAGGTTATGGCCGGAACCGTGAGGACCAGGATCGCCGTGTTCTTCATGCCCCTGAGGACGAGACCCCAGTCGATCTCCTCCAGGAAGGGTTCCAGTGTCATCAGGCCGAACATTTTCGCCGATGGCGGCGCCATATAGGGGATGAACGCCGAATAGGCGATGAGCAGCAGCGGTATGAGCTTGGAGGCGATGAGGTAGAGGAAGACGAACCCCCAAGCCACATGTTTCCAGCGCCCGATATCGACGAGGGTGGGCCGGTAGCCTTTGCCGGTCACGACGCCGTACTGGTCGCCCTTGCGCAGGACGTTGCTGTACCACCATGTCAGCAACACCGCGACGACGATCATCATGACGCCGAGCGCCGCCGTGATCCCGTGCTGGGCGAGCTCTTCATCCCCCGGATTGGTTTTCTCGTAGATGAAGGTGCTGAGCAGGTAGACCCGGGAGCCCAGGCCGATAATCGCCGGGATGTCGAAGGTCGCGATGCCGATGACGACGATGTAGATCACGGCGGCGAGGATCGCCGGCATCGCCAGGGGCAGCGTTATGCGGCGCAAGGTGGCAAAAAACCCCAGGCCGTGGATCCCTGCCGCCTCTTCGAGGGACGGGTTCATGGAGCGAAACATTTGGGCGGTAAGGATGAAGCCCAAAGCGGCCAGGCTGAGACCCTGGACGAACCCCATGCCGATGGGGGTGGCGATATTCAGGGGGGCATCGGAAAAGCCGAGATACTGCATGGCCCAACGGTTGAGGAAGCCGATCCGCTCATGGGCGAGGAAGGTCCAGCCCATCGCCGTATAGATGCCCGGGATCAGCAGGCCGAGCGTCATGATGACGTAGATCCAGCTCTTGCCCGGCAGCGTCGTCCGTTCGGTCACCCAGGCGATGGGCAGGCCGATCCCCATGGCGACGGCGGTGGCGGTGATCGAAAAAACGATCGTGTTCAACACCGATTCGACGAACAGCGAATCGTCGAAAACGTCGAGGTAATTACTGAAGGTGTATTGGGCGTCGGCCGTCCCCAGAATGCCGGTTTGAAAACTGATCCATATCAGCACCGATACCAGCACCAGAATGACCAGCATCGGCAGCGCGGCAAGTGCCATCAAGGCGGGGGACGAGTTCCTGAGCACGACGGGCCTCTGGTGCCGGGCGGCGGATTTCGGAGCCAATGGCGCAAGCCGGGGAGCCAGGCTCCCCGGCTTGACACGAGTGGCCGAAAGATCAGCCTACGATCGCTTCTTGCCCTTCTGCTTGAGGATCTTCTGCAGGCTCTTGCGGAACTTGATGTAGCCGCCCTGGCTGCCGAGCCACTGCGGCGAATTCATGACGATCTTGGCGCCTTTCGCCTTGGCTTCCAGCAGCTTCTTGCGCATCTGCGATTCCGGATAGAGCGGCAGATCCAGGCCGTTCTGTTGCCACATCCATTTCTGGCCTTCCTTGCTATGCAGGTAAGCCACGAACAGCGCCGCCGCATGGGGCGAGCGGGAATTCACCGGCACCATCCCGTAGCGCGTATGGGAGATGACCGCTTCCTTTATCAGCGCATAGCCCAGGGGCTCCCCGCTGCCCGAATTGTGGGCCCGGTTCACATACTGGTCGCCGCAGCTGAAAACGAGCATTAGGAACTCGCCGCTGGTCAGACGGTCGACCGAACCGCAGCGCATCAATCCGCCGATATGGTTGGTCAGCCGCTTGGTGAAGTCGGTCATCGCTTTGTTGCCGAGCACGTCGGGCATGCCGAATTCGCGCATGCCGGCCGCGTAAGGCGTAGAGGCGATCTTGCCCTTGAATTTGGGCTTGAAGACATCCTCCAGGGATTGCGGGATGTCGTCGCCCTTGACCAGGTCGGAGTTATACATGATGCCGACCAGGGAACCGGCGGTCGCCAGCCCGACCCCGCCCGGGGCGATCGGATCGAAGCCTTCCCACTTGAGCGGCTGGCGGTCGAGATAGGCCAGCCAGTTCATCTTGCGCAAGATGCCGACCTTGCCGCCCTTCAACGCGCCGCCGGAATTGTTCCACATCACGTCGGTGCTGGCGGGTTGGCCGGCTTTGACCTCGCGGGTGATTTTCGCGACCATCCGGGTCATCGACGGGCCCGGCGTGAACTTGGCCTGAATGTTCAGGCCGTATTTCTTGTTCATCGCGGCAACCACCTGCCTGAAGCCCTTGCCGCCGCTCAGACTGCTCGACGACCACATGCCACGGAGGGTGGTCTCCTTTTTCGCGCCGGCAATCAGCTCCTCGAGGGTCTTCGGCGCGTCGGCCGCCGACGCGGTGCCGAACGCCAGCATGGCGGCAACGGGGATAAATGCCACGGCCTTCAAAGCCGAGTACGTGGTTGGTTTCTCAAACATTCGACTGCCTCCTGTGTTCCCGTGGTTGCGGTGTTTGGTTTCTGAACGCGACTCTAAGCTGTCACTTTCTCACACTGTCGGTTCCCTGTTCAGAGCATCGCATGGAACCTTCGATTTCTCCGCACGCCTTTAGGTGTTCGCCATCGACGTTTCGATGAACCTCGTATTTTGATCGGTCGCCGGGAAAACCATCAGGTCGTCGGGGTTGACGACGATGTGCAATTTGTCTTCCTGGAGCCTGGGTGTGACGCGGCTTTTTCCCACCAGCCCCGAGCCCTCGACATTCGCGTCGAAGGTGTATTGGTCGCCGAGGAAGATCATGTTCTTGAGCTCCGCCCTGAAATGATTCGGTTTTTGGCAGAATGCCTCGGTCGAACAATCCATATGCTCGGGCCGGAAACCGAGCCAGACGCTCTTTTCCTTGGCCTCCTCCGGGGCGACGGTGAACGACCCGATCTTGGTTTTGACGATGTTGTCGGCGGAACCCCGTTCGCCCTGCAACCAGTTCACGGTGCCGAAGAACTCCGCGACCTCCGGGCAATTGGGGGACCGGTAGAGCTCGATCGGCGTTCCATACTGCAACAGCCGGCCGAAACTCATCATGGCGATCTTGTCGGCGATGGCCATCGCCTCGATCTGGTCATGGGTGACGTAGAGGACCGTCGCCTTAAGCTGTTTGGCGAGCTCGCGAATCTTGCCCCGGACTTCCTCCCTGAGCCGCGCATCGAGGTTGCTCAGGGGCTCGTCCATCAGGAGAACGCGGGGGTTGACCGCGATTGCCCTGGCCAGCGCCACGCGCTGTTGCTGACCGCCACTCAATAACGTCGAAGGCCGGTCGATCTGTTCCTCGAGCTGAACCATGGCGAGCGCCTGTTCGACCCGGCCGCGGACCTCGCTCCTGGCGATTTTTTGCGCGCCTTCCCGCAAGGGCAGGGCGACATTGTCGAAAACGGTCAAATGGGGCCACACGGCATAGGACTGGAACACCATGCCGAAGCCCCTGTCCTGGGCCGGAACCCAGACCGGGGGCCGGTGGCAATAGACCGTGCGATCGTCGATGCTGATGGTGCCGGAATTCGGCGTCTCTAAACCGGCGACACAGCGCAGAAGCGTCGTTTTCCCAGACCCGCTGGCGCCGACGATGACGAAGAAATCGCCGGCATCCACTTCCAGACTTAGATTGTTCAGGGCGGCCACCTTGCCGTCGGTGACCACGAATTCCTTTTGCAGATGACTGATCGAAATCAATTCCGCTTTCCCTGAAATGCGGCGCTGCTCTTTTCGGCAGCGCTTCGAATATGAGCCTACGTTTAAATTGGAGGCTGTGCCAGAGCGATTTTCCCGGGCCTCCGATTCTCCCGAACCCTCTCGCGGTGAGGACAGCACAGGGTTCGGCCCTGCCGAAGGTGGAGACGCCCCGGCGCCAGGGGCGATCGCCACGCCCGCCTCGATCGGCGGCGACCGCCGGACGACACGGGGTGGATCCGCCAAGGGACGGCCGGGCGCGCTCGGCCTTCCGGTGGCGGGCTGGCGCCGGTCACTCCTGGGGGTGCGCCCGGGCCAAGCCCCGGCGCGGCGGGTTAAAGCTTGCCTTCGCGGATAAGCTTGCAGACCTCGGTGTGGTCGAGAAGGACCGAGTCGGGAACGCCCGACTCGTAAAGCTCGACCATCTTATCGGCATCGAAGGTCGGATTGCCCATGGCGGTAAACTCTTCGGACCACTGGTAATGGCGTTTGTATTCCTTTGTTTCCGGCGGCGAAAAATTATCCATCATGGTCTCGACCTCGTTGCCGTCGGGGTCGCGGTAATAGAACGACGTCGAATTGCCGTGATTGACGGTCCAGTGGGGGTGATAGCCCCATTCCTTCATCCGCTTGTAGACATAGATCAATTCGCCGAGGCTCGAATAGCAATACGCCTGGTGAGACACGCCGATAAAATTGTCGGGTTTTTTCTGGGCCCCCGGCTTTTTGATGATGACCACGCGATGGTCGTGATCGTCGTAGGTCAGGAAGGTGAGCCCATTGGGGTTGACGCGGACGATTTCCGCGTTGAACAGCCGCTTATAGAAGTCGACCATCTTGTCGTAATTCTCGTCCGAGAAGATGTGGAGGTGATGCAGCTTCGTCGGCGACGGCATCGACGTGACGGTGCCGGGCGGGTCGCTGCGGATCGGCGCAACTTTGTCGGGGCGGAAATCGGCGGGGTCGAACGAATCCATCGCAGCCTCCAGAGGAAGAAGGGTCGTTGGCGGGAATTGTGTTGCCGATGTGGAATTTTGTCCAACGACTTTTCCCCCGCGCGTGTCGGCCATTATGCCGGTCCGCCCGCAGCCGACACCTCCAGGACGCCGGGTCCAACATGGAGCCTTTCGGGGAGGCCAATACAGGTTCGGCCATATGGCCGGGTGTCGCCCGGGCCCCACCCCCAAGAAAAAAGCCGGGAACCCGAAGGTTCCCGGCAAGTCTAACAGGGAGGCTTCACGTCTGGGAGACGTCGGGCCCCTCCAAATATGAGGGAGAGACCCGTCTTCCGGGTATTGCGCCCGGAAATCGACCGCGGACCTTCGACGGGGGGTGTTCCGCCTCCAGCCGGTGCCCGCGAAACTGGCTATCACACTGCGTGCACCGCAACGGTCAGCCCTAAGATATGTGCGGCGACGGGAAATGCCACCCCCAAACCGACAGGGGAGCCATGCAGAAATTGCATGGGTAGATTCACGGTGCTGTCACACGCCGGGCGGCTCAGAAACGGGTCTCGCCGATCTTGCTGAGCAGGAAATCGCGAAACACCATAACCCGCTTGGAATGGCGCAATTCCTCGGGATAGACGAAGTAGGAATAGAAGCTGGGGCCGGACAGGTCGGGCAGGATCCGCACCAGGTTGCTGACCTGGCGGACCGTGTAATCGGGCAAAGCGGCGATGCCCACGCCCGACTGCACGGCGCGGTAGATGCCGTAGATATTGTTGACCTTGAGCAGGTTGGCGGGGCTTACCCCGGCCTTGGTGGCGGTCTCCAACAGCCAGTTGACATGGGCCGTGGGCGGGCGGAAGTCCTCGCCGTAGATGACGAGGTTGTGGGCGCCCAGTTCCTCAACGCTCTGCGGCATGCCATGGGTCTTGAGGTAGTCGGGCGCGGCATAGACGTGGTTATGCATGGTCATCAGCCGGCGCTGCACCAGATCCGGCTGCTTGGGCGGGTTCATGCGGATGGCGACGTCGGCCTCCCGCATGTCAAGGTCGATCTCTTCGTCCGACAACAGCAGGGTCAGGGTGATCTCGGGGTAGAGCTCGATGAATTCCTTGACCCTCGGGGTCAGCCAGATCGAGCCGAAGGCGACGGTGGTGGTAACCTTGAGCGGACCCCGCGGGCGCTCCGTGGAATCGACGAGAACGGCTTCCGCATTGGCGAGCTTCTGGTTGACCTCCTTGGTGGTGGCGTAGAGAAGCTCGCCCTGTTCGGTGCGGACCAGGCCCCGGGCATGGCGGTAGAACAGGGTGACGCCAAGCTCGTGTTCGAGCGACGATATCTGCCTCGAGACCGCCGACTGGCTCAGGTTGAGGACCTCGCCCGCATGGGTGAAGCTGCCGGCCTCGGCGACCGCATGGAAGACCCTGAGCTTGTCCCAATCCATATCCGCCTAGAGGCCCATGGCCCTATTCGGCCGCCGAGCGGTCTTCGGTCTCCTCGGCGGCGGCCAGGTACTTCTCGGCCTCGATCGCCGCCATGCAGCCGGTGCCCGCCGCCGTCACCGCCTGGCGGAAGACCTTGTCCTGCACGTCTCCGGCGGCGAACACGCCGGGAATATCGGTCGCCGTCGAATCCGGTCTGGTGATCAGATACCCTTCGCCATCCATGTCGAGATGGCCCTTGAAGATGTCGGTGTTGGGGCTATGGCCGATGGCGATGAACACCCCTTCGACGTCGAGCAGGGTTTCCGCACCGGTCTTGACGTTGCGGATGCGCGCACCGGTGACGCCGAGCGGGTCGTCCTCGCCGACCACCTCCTCGAGAACCGAATCCCACATCACCTCGATCTTGGGATTGGCGCGCAGCCGGTCCTGTAGAATCTTCTCGGCCCGAAGCTCGTCGCGGCGATGGATCAGGGTGACCCGTTCGGCGTGATTGGTGAGATAGATCGCTTCCTCGACCGCGGTATTGCCGCCGCCGATGACGCAGACCTTCTTGCCGCGGAAGAAGAACCCATCGCAGGTGGCGCAGGCGGAGACGCCGAAGCCCTTGAACTTCTCCTCCGACTCCAGGCCCAGCCAGCGTGCCGTGGCGCCGGTGGAGACAATCAAGGTGTCGCCGCTGTAGGTGTTGCCGGAATCGCCGGTGCAGACAAACGGGCGGGCGCCGAAATCGACCGACACGATGACGTCGGATACGAACGCGGTGCCGACCTTGCGCGCCTGCTTTTCCATCTCCTCCATCAGCCAGGGGCCCTGGACCGTTTCGGCGAAGCCGGGATAATTCTCGACGTCGGTGGTGATGGTCATCTGGCCGCCCGGCTGGAGCCCGGCGATGATCACCGGCTCGAGGTTGGCGCGCGCGGCGTAGATCGCTGCGGTCAGGCCCGCCGGGCCCGAACCGAGGATCAGAACCTTGGTATGGGGGATATCGGTCATGGTTGCGTCAAGGCGTGGTGTCGGACAGCGAATAACATAGAAACCGCGTTCGGCCAGGGCAAGGCGTAAGGCCGTTTTGGCACGGCCCGGGGGCCGCCTTTGAAATAATATTACCGTAAACCGGGATTCGGGGTAGACTTCCGGGCGCTTGGGGCTTTTGGCCCCGATCCTTCGACCAGCGACGGGTGACAGGCATGGCGCAGCGGGTCAGACTGGACCGGATCGACCGGCGGATCCTGGCCGATCTCCAGGACAACGGCAGGATGACCAATGTCGAACTGGCACGCCGCGCCGGCATCTCGGCGCCGCCCTGCCTGAGGCGCGTGCGGGCGCTCGAGGACTCGGGGTTCATCGACGGCTACCACGCCGAACTGGACGCCGCCGCGTTGGGCTTCACCGAAATGTTCTTTGCCCTGGTGGGGCTCGACTCCCAGGCCCAGGACGTGCTGTCGGGGTTCGAGGCGGCCGTGGCCGACTGGCCGGAAATCCGCGAATGCCACATGATCCGCGGCGGCGGCGATTTTCTTCTCAAGGTGGTGGCGCGCGACAAGCCCCATCGCGATGCGCTGACCATGCAGTTGACCGCCACCGATCACGTCGCGCGGGTGCAGACGCTTGAAACCATCCGCACCTCGAAGGACCGGCCCGGCGTGCCGGTCGCCGCAGAGGCCGAGGGCTAAAGCCCGACGCCCCGGGCAAAGCACCGCCGGCCCGCGCGATCGGGAGTTCAGGGGAAAGAAGGGCGTGTGGACGGGGGTTCCGGCGCGGCGCCGACCGGCCTACTTGTAGCGGACTTTCATCACCTCGTAGCCCTTGGCGCCGCCCGGCGTGTTGATATCCACGGAATCGCCGGTCTGGCGACCGATGAGGGCCTTGGCCAAGGGCGAGGTGACCGCCAGCCTTCCGGCGGAAATGTCGGCTTCGTCCTCGCCGACGATCTGGTAGGTGGTCTCTTCGTCGGTATCTTCGTCGGCCACCGTGACCGTGGCGCCGAAGCGAATCACCTTGCCCGACATCTGCGACACGTCGATCACCTCGGCGCGGGCGATCTTGTCCTCGAGCTCGGCGATCCGCCCTTCGATGAAGCTCTGCTTCTCGCGCGCCGCGTGGTATTCGGCGTTTTCCGACAAGTCCCCGTGGGAGCGCGCTTCCTCGATCGCCTTGATGATCGCCGGCCGCTCCACGGTCTTGAGCCGCTTCGCTTCTTCGAGGAGGTCGTCGTAACCTCCCTTGGTCATCGGAACCCTGTCCATGTCACGTTCCACACTCGTTCAGTCATGCCCTCTCGGGACGGGTCAAAGGCCACGCCGATCCCAAGGGCGGTCCCGGGGGATGAGCTGGCCTGGGCCTGGATGTCCTGCCGTTTCGTGGGAACAGGGGCCAATCCAGTGGCCCTTGATGGTATGAATATACCCTAAAAATTTCCTGAAAAATAGGATTGCAGGGGCTGAACTTCAAGCCCCCCGGCCTTGAGCGCGGCGATCCCCTGGGTGGCTGCGCAGATCCCGGCGACCGTGGTGTAGTAGGGGATCTTGTTCAACAGTGCGGTGCGCCGGATGTCGAAACTGTCGCGGATCGCCTCGGCGCCTTCGGTGGTGTTGAAGACCAGCTGCACTTCGCCGTTCTTCATGGCGTCGACGATGTGGGGCCGTCCCTCCAGCACCTTGTTGATCAGATCGCAGGGCACGCCGGCGCGGTTCAGGTATTCCGCCGTTCCCCGGGTTGCGAGCAGGCGGAAGCCGAGCCCGAGAAGCTTCTTCGCCGGCGCCACCATCGCCTCCTTGTCGCGGTCCTTGACGGAAATGAAGACCGTGCCTTCGCTCGGCACCTTGGTGCCGCCGCCGAGCTGGGATTTGGCGAAGGCGCCGTCGAAATCGGGGCCGATCCCCATCACCTCGCCGGTCGATTTCATCTCCGGGCCGAGGATGATGTCGACGCCGGGGAAGCGGGCGAACGGGAACACCGCCTCCTTGACGGCGATGTGCTTAGGCGCGCGGCCGTTGGTCGGGAACGGCTTGAGGACGAAACTCGCAAGCGGCTCGCCGGCCATCACCCGGGCGGCGATCTTGGCCAGCGGCACGCCTGTGGACTTGGCGACGAATGGCACCGTGCGCGAGGCCCGGGGATTGACCTCGAGGATATAAACGGCGCCGTCCTTGACGGCGAACTGGATGTTCATCAGGCCCACCACCTTGAGCGCGCGGGCGAGCCGCGCGGTCTGGGCGCTGAGCTCCGCCATGACCTTCGGCGTCAGCGAACGCGGCGGCAGCGAGCAAGCCGAATCCCCCGAATGCACCCCGGCCTCCTCGATATGCTCCATGATGCCGGCGACGACGACGGTCTCGCCGTCGGCGAGCGCATCGACGTCGACCTCGATGGCGTCCTGCAGGTAGCGGTCGACCAGCACCGGGTTTTCGCCCGACGCCTTGACCGCATGAACCATGTAGCGCTCCAGGTCCGCCTCGTCGTGGACGATTTCCATGGCGCGGCCGCCGAGCACGTAGGACGGGCGCAGCAGCACGGGATAGCCGATGCGCCGGGCGATGCGCCGGGCGCCCGCCAGCGAGGTGGCGATCCCGTTCTCGGGCTGCTTGAGCTTGAGGCGCCGCAACAGCTGCTTGAAGCGGTCGCGGTCTTCGGCGATGTCGATGGCGTTCTGGCTGGTGCCGAGGATCGGCACCTTGGCCGCGGCGAGCGCCTTGGCGAGCTTGAGCGGCGTCTGGCCGCCGAATTGCACGATAACGCCCAACAACTCCCCCTTGGCCTTTTCGGTACGGATGATCTCGAGCACGTCTTCCGCGGTCAGCGGCTCGAAATAGAGCCGGTCCGAGGTGTCGTAATCGGTCGACACCGTCTCGGGGTTGCAATTGACCATGATCGATTCGTAACCGGCATCCTCCATGGCGTAGGCGGCGTGGACGCAGCAATAGTCGAACTCGATTCCCTGGCCGATGCGGTTGGGCCCGCCGCCCAGGATCACCACCTTCTTGCGCGCCGACACATCGGCCTCCGAGACCGCCGGGGCGAGGCCGGACCCCTCGTAGCTCGAATACATATAGGGGGTGAGCGACGGGAACTCGGCGGCGCAGGTGTCGATGCGCTTATAGACGGGCCGGACCTTGACCCGGGCCCGGGCGCGGGTCACCTGGGCCTCGCTGAGCCCGGCGAGCTCGGCGAGGCGGGCATCGGAGAACCCTTGCGCCTTGAGCGCCTGGAGCCCGGCGGCGTCGCGCGGCAACCCGTCCTTGCGCACCGCCGCCTCGGTTTCGACGATCTCCTGGATGCGGGCGAGGAACCAGGGATCGAAGCGGCAGGACCGCTGCACGTCGTCGATGGACAGCCCCTCGCGCAGCGCCTGGGCGATGACCAGGATGCGGTCGGGCGACGGCGTCGCCAGCGCCTTGCGGATGGCGTCCTTGCCGCCCGGTCCATCGGCGCCGGGGATCTCCACCGCGTTGAGGCCGGTGAGGCCGGTTTCGAGCGACCTGAGCGCCTTCTGCAGGGACTCGGTAAAGGTGCGGCCGATGGCCATGGCCTCGCCGACCGATTTCATCGACGTCGTCAACAGCGGCTGGGTGCCGGGGAATGTCTCGAAGGTGAAGCGCGGCACCTTGGTCACGACGTAGTCGATGGTCGGCTCGAAGGAGGCCGGCGTGACCCCGGTGATGTCGTTGGAGAGCTCGTCCAGGGTGTAGCCGACCGCCAGCTTGGCGGCGACCTTGGCGATGGGGAAGCCGGTGGCCTTCGACGCCAGGGCCGAGGAGCGCGAGACCCGGGGATTCATCTCGATCACCACCAGGCGGCCGGTTTCGGGATCGACGGCGAACTGGACGTTGGAACCGCCGGTATCGACGCCGATCTCGCGCAGCACCGCGATCGAGGCGTTGCGCATGATCTGGTATTCCTTGTCGGTCAGCGTCAGCGCCGGGGCGATGGTGATGGAATCGCCGGTATGGATGCCCATGGGGTCGACGTTCTCGATCGAGCAGACGATGATGCAGTTGTCGGCGCGGTCGCGCACCACCTCCATCTCGAACTCCTTCCAGCCGAGCACCGATTCCTCGACCAGGACCTCGGAGGTCGGCGAGGCGTCGATGCCGCCGGCGACGATCGCCTCGAACTCGTCGCGGTTGTAGGCGATGCCGCCGCCGGTGCCGCCGAGGGTGAAGGACGGGCGGATGATCGCGGGCAGGCCGACCAGCTCCAGCGCCGTGCGCGCCTCCTCCAGGTCGTGGGCCAGCATTGCCCGCGGGCATTCGAGGCCGATCCGCGCCATCGCCTCCTTGAACAGCTCGCGGTCCTCGGCCTTGTCGATGGCCTCGCGGCGGGCGCCGATCATCTCCACCCCGTATGTGCCGAGCACCCCGCGGCTTGCCAGCGTCAGCGCCGTGTTGAGCCCGGTCTGCCCGCCCATGGTCGGCAGCAGCGCATCGGGGCGCTCCTTGGCGATGATCTTTTCCACCATCTCGGGCGTGATCGGCTCGACATAGGTGGCGTCCGCCAGGCCCGGATCGGTCATGATCGTGGCCGGGTTGGAGTTGACCAGGATGACCCGGTAGCCCTCTTCCTTGAGCGCCTTGCAGGCCTGGGCCCCGGAATAGTCGAACTCGCAGGCCTGGCCGATGACGATGGGCCCGGCGCCGATGATCAGGATGCTCTCGATGTCGGTGCGCTTGGGCATGCTCACGCCTTCTCCATCAGGGAGATGAAGCGGTCGAACAGGTAATGGCTGTCCTGGGGGCCGGGCGAGGCCTCGGGGTGGTACTGCACCGAGAACACCGGCTTGCCGCGCACCGCCAAGCCCTCCAGCGAGCCGTCGAAGAGCGAGACATGGGTCTTTTCCACGCCCTTGGGCAGGCTGTCCTCGATGACCACGAAGCCGTGGTTCTGGGAGGTGATCTCGACCTTGCCGGTGGCGAGGTCCTTGACCGGGTGATTGGCGCCGCGGTGGCCGATCTCCATCTTGCGGGTGTCCGCTCCCAGCGCCCGGGCCAGCAGCTGATGGCCGAGGCAGATGCCGAACACCGGCAGCCCGGCGTCGAGCACCGCCCGGATCGCGGGCACCGCGTAAACGCCTGTCGCCGCCGGGTCGCCGGGGCCGTTGGAGAGGAACACGCCGTCGGGCTTGCGGCGGAGGATGTCGCGCGCGCTCGCCGTCGCCGGCACCACGGTGACGCGGCAGCCGGCCTGGGCCAGGCAGCGCAGGATGTTGCGCTTGGCGCCGTAGTCCACCGCCACCACGTGGAAGCGCGGCTTGGCGCCGGGGCGATAGCCTTCGGCGATGGACCAGGTGCCGCCGGACCAGCGGTAGGCCTCGGGACAGGTCACCTCCTTGGCCAGGTCCATGCCGGCGAGCCCGGGCCATTGGGCGGCCCGGGCCTGCAGGGCGCGGATGTCGATCTTGCCCTTGGGCGCGTGGGTAAGCGCGCCCGTAGGCGCGCCGGCATCGCGGATGCGGGCGGTCAGGGCCCGGGTGTCGACGCCGGAGATGCCGGGCAGGCGTTGCGCCTTGAGCCAGGCGTCGAGCGGCGCAGTGGCGCGCCAATTGGACGGCTGGGTGATGTCGGCCCGGGTCACCAGGCCGAGCGCCGCCGGCGTTGCCGTCTCGATGTCTTCTTCGTTGGCGCCGACATTGCCGATATGGGGGAAGGTGAAGGTGATGATCTGGCCGGCATAGGAGGGATCGGTGAGGATCTCCTGATAGCCGGTGATCGAGGTGTTGAAGCAGACCTCGCCCACGGTCTGGGCGGCGGCGCCGAGGCCGCGGCCCCAGAAGGTGGTGCCGTCGGCCAGCACCAGCGCCGCGGTGGCGCCGGGCGGGCGGCGCGTCTCCGCCGCCTCGAGGTTCTTGGAAATGGCTTTCGGCGTCGGCGCCGGCTGCGGCGAAACCACGTCTCCCTCGCGCGTCGCGCGCGCCTGGGAGAGCGTCTTAGCGGCTTTCGCCATGGGCAGTCGTCCCTTTTGCGGGCTTTGTCGGGCGCCGGGGGGTTCGGGGTCGGCGCGTAAAACCCCCGTGTGATAAGCCAACACCTCCTGGCCGTCAAGGTTTATGGCCTAGAATTTATCGTTGATATTCAATGTGTTAATAATTTTCTTGCCGTTGCCATTTGGGAAAAACTGCGGTAATGTCCGGCCTTTCCCACAGCCCATAGGTAGTCCATGCTTCGCCAGGAGATCAATGAGGCGTTGAAAACGGCCATGAAGGCCAAGGATCAGCGGGCCACGGCGACCCTGCGCCTGATTCTGGCCGCCCTCAAGGACCGCGATATCGCCCAGCGCGGCGAGGGCGGCGATGACGGCGGCATTCCCGACGACGCCATCCTCGACATGCTGCAGAAGATGATCAAGCAGCGCCACGAATCCATCGCCCAGTACGAAAAGGGCAATCGCCCCGATCTGGTCGCCCAGGAAGCGGAGGAGATCGACATCATCGCCCGCTTCCTGCCCAAGCAGATGGACGAGGCGGAGGTGTCGGAGGCGGTCGCCGCGGTGGTCGAGGAATTGGACGCGACCACCATCAAGGACATGGGAAAGGTCATGGGCGTCCTCAAGGAGCGCTACGCCGGCCGCATGGATTTCTCCAAGGCGGCGCAACTGACCAAAGGCCGGCTCGCCGGCTGAAGCCGGCGAAAGGCGGCGGCGGGGCCTGCCGCGGCGCAAAGTTATCCACAGGGACGCCGTATGACCCGGGCCGGCCGGGAGTTGTCCCCGTCTTTTGCCTAATCCACATGTTGTTGCCGATTGCGGTGCGCCCACAATAAGAGGTATTCTGATCGTGCGCCCCGGGGGAGGACGGCGCGGGTCAACGGTCTTTCGGGCGCCGCTCGATGAGTTTTTCGCAGCAATTCTTGGACGAGATCAGGGCGCGGGTCGGCCTCGCCGACCGCATCGCGCGCGCCGTCAAGCTGACCAAGCGGGGGCGGGAATATTCCGGCCTCTGTCCGTTCCACAACGAGAAGACGCCGTCGTTTACCGTCAACGAGGAAAAGGGCTTCTTCCATTGCTTCGGCTGCGGCGCCCATGGCGACGTGATCGGCTTCGTCATGCGCATCGACAACCTCTCCTTTCCCGAGGCCGTCGAACGCCTGGCCGACGAGGCCGGGCTCGAGGTGCCGGTGAGCAGCCCCGAGGAGCGCCGGCGCGCGGAACAGGCGGTGTCGCTCTACGGCGTCAACGAAAAGGCGTGCGCCTGGTTCGAAAGCCAATTGCGCGGCCAGCGCGGACGGACGGCGCGCGACTACCTGGCCGCCCGTGGCCTCGATGACGAGGCCATCGCGCGCTTCCGCATCGGCTGGGCACCCGACAGCCGCAACGCGCTCAAGACCGCGTTGATCGGCGAGCCCGTCACCGAATCGCTGCTGGTGACGGCGGGGCTCCTGATCGTGCCCGAGGATGGCCGGTCAAGCTACGACCGCTTCCGCGGCCGGGTGATCTTCCCCATCTTCGACCGGCGCGGGCGCCCCGTGGCCTTCGGCGGGCGCATCCTCGGCGACGGCCAGCCCAAATACCTCAATTCGCCGGACACGCCGCTGTTTCAGAAGGGGCATTTGCTCTACGGCTGGTCCCATGCGCTGAAGGCCGCGCGGGAGACCGGCACCCTGGTGGTCACCGAGGGCTATATGGACGTGATCGCCCTGATCCGCGCCGGCATCCCGGCCATGGCGCCGCTCGGCACCGCGATCACCGAATCCCAGATCCTGGCGCTGTGGCGGGTGGTGGCCGAGCCGGTGCTGTGCTTCGACGGCGACGCGGCGGGCGGGCGCGCGGCGCTGCGCGCGGCCGAGCGCGCCCTGCCGCTGCTGCAGCCCGGCTGCAGCTTCCGCTTCGTGACCCTGCCCCGCGGCGAGGACCCCGACAGCCTGGTCCGGGCCCGCGGTGCCCGCGGCATGGAATCGCTCATCGCCGCGGCGCGGCCGATGGCGCAGGTGATCTGGGAGATGGAGACCCGGGGCCGTCCGGTGGACACGCCCGAACGCCGCGCGGCGGTGGAAAAGGCCCTGATGGGGCGCGCCCGGTCGGTCGCCGACAAGCAGGTCCAGGACTATTATGTCCGCGACTTCCGCCGCCGCCTGCGCGAGGCCTTCGCCGATTTCACCCCGGTCGCCGGAGCCCGCCGGCGCGATCACCGGGCGGCCGCTTGGAGCGGCGGCGCCCGTGGCCCGCTCGCCAGCGATCCGTTGATCGGCACCGAAGAGGGCCGCGCCGAAGCGCGCGAGCGGGTGCTGGTCGCCACCGTCCTCAACCACCCGGACCTGCTCGCCGAGATCGCCGAGGAGTTCACCGCGGCCGAGATCGGCAGCCACGAATACGACAGCCTGCGCCAGGCCATCCTCGATGTCGTCGCCGGCAATCGGGAGGTCGACCGCGAGATCGACCGCGAAACCCTGGCCGCGGAACTCGCGGGCCGCGGCTTCGCGCGCATCGTCGAGGGCCTGGTGGGCGCGCGCGCCCGGGTGCTCGACTGGTTCGCCCGTCCCGGGGCCGCGCGCGACGACGCGCTGACCGGGTTTCGTCACGCCCTCGACCTCCATCAAAGGGTGCGGGCGGGCCATGCCGAGCTGGAGGCCTGCGAATCCGCCTTCGCCGAGGATCCCAGCGAGGAAAACTGGGCGCGCCTGCAGGCGGTGCGGTGCGAACTGCAGGCCGCACTGGCCCATGAGGACCGCCTCGAGGATTTCGATACGCCCCGAAAAGGCGGTGGAAATGCCTGAATCCTCGTATTTTTTCCGTTCAAAACGGTTGAATTCGGCGGCTTTAGACCTTAAATGTGCTCAGCCGCGTCGCGGGGGCCTTGTGAGGGGGTGGCCGCGAAGCGTCCGCGCATGCGCCAATTTGCGCGGGTTTTGGGGGTAATTGGAGCGGGTGATCAGCTAATGGCGACCAAGATGGCATCGAAAAAGCAGCAAAAGACGGTTGAGACCGACGACAATCAGGACGAAGCCACGCCTGAGGGTCCGGTCATCGATTCCCTGGGGGCCACCATCAAGAAGATGCTGGCCAAGGGAAAGGAGCGCGGCTACGTCACTTATGACGAGCTCAACACCGCGCTGCCCCAGGACCAGTTCACCTCCGAGCAGATCGAGGACACCATGGCCCAGCTCAACGAGATGGGCATCAACGTGGTGGAAAACGAGGAGAGCGAAGACGCGGCGCCGGGCCGGCCCGCGCCCGAAGAGGACCAGAAGGCGGAGAAACCGGCGGAGAGCAGTTCGGATGAGGAATACGGCCGCACCGACGACCCGGTGCGCATGTATCTTCGCGAAATGGGGTCCGTGGAGTTGCTGTCCCGCGAGGGCGAGATCCGCATCGCCAAACGGATCGAGGCCGGACGCGAGGAAATGATCGGCGGCATCTGCGAGAGCCCCCTGACCCTTGCGGCCATCATCGAATGGCGCGATGCGCTGAAGAATGACGAGCTTCTCCTGCGCGACATCATCGATCTCGACGCCACCTATGGCGGCGGCCCCAATGCCGCCAACAAGACCACCGCGGCCCTCGCCGAGGACGAGGCGGATGACGACGAGAGCGAAGACGAGGCCAAGGATGGCGAGGAGAGCGGCGAGAGCGCCGACGGCGATGACGACGAGGACGCCGACGAGGAGGCCGAGGCCAACCTGTCGCTGGCGGCACTGGAAGCCAAGCTCAAGCCGCAGGTGCTGGAAAACTTCGACGAGATCGCCAAGACCTATAAGAAGCTGATGACGCTTCAGGAAAAGCGTCTTGCCGCGGTGCGCAAGGGCGAGACCCTTACGGCCGCGTCCGACCGGCGCTACGAGAAGCTGACCAGCGAGCTGATCGAGCTGATGGAGAACGTCCATCTCAACAACGGCCGCATCGAGCAGCTGATGGACGAGCTCTATGGGCTCAACCGCCGCCTGGTGCAGATGGAAGGCCAGCTCCTGCGCTATGCGTTGAAGTGCCGCATCAAGCGCGAGGACTTCATCGAACGCTATTCGGGCTCGGAGATCGACCCCAACTGGCTGCGGCGCATTTCCCGGGTCAAGGACAAGAACTGGAAGGCGTTCGTCACCAAGCATCGTGACGACATCAAGGAAATCCGCGCCCAGATCGCCGACGTGACCGACCGTTCGATGCTCGGCATCGACGAGTTCAAGCGCATCGTCAACCGCGTGCAGAAGGGTGAGCGCGAGGCGGCGCGCGCCAAGAAGGAGATGGTCGAGGCCAACCTACGGCTGGTGATCTCCATCGCCAAGAAATACACCAACCGCGGCCTGCAGTTCCTCGACCTGATCCAGGAAGGCAACATCGGCCTGATGAAGGCGGTCGACAAATTCGAATACCGCCGCGGCTACAAGTTCTCGACCTATGCCACCTGGTGGATCCGCCAGGCCATCACGCGGTCGATCGCCGACCAGGCGCGGACCATCCGCATCCCGGTCCATATGATAGAGACCATCAACAAGCTGGTCCGCACCTCGCGCCAGATGCTCCACGAGTTCGGCCGCGAGCCGACGCCCGAGGAGCTCGCCGAGCGCCTCGGCATGCCGCTCGAGAAGGTGCGCAAGGTGCTCAAGATCGCCAAGGAGCCGATCAGCCTCGAGACCCCCATCGGCGACGAGGAGGACAGCCATCTCGGCGACTTCATCGAGGACAAGAATGCGGTCCTGCCGGTGGAGGCGGCGATCCAGTCGAACCTGCGCGAGACCACCACCCGGGTGCTCGCCTCCCTCACCCCGCGCGAGGAACGGGTTCTCAGGATGCGCTTCGGCATCGGCATGAACACCGACCACACCCTGGAAGAGGTCGGCCAGCAGTTCTCGGTCACCCGCGAACGCATCCGTCAGATCGAGGCCAAGGCGCTCCGGAAGCTCAAGCATCCCTCGCGCTCGCGCCTGCTCAGGAGCTTCCTGGACACCTGACCGGCCGATGGAGTCCGTATAGGGGAACGGCGCCGCGCGAGCGGCGCCGTTCTTGGTTGCGGGCGGAGCCTTGCGCTCAAGCCCCGGGTTGGCCGACCCCCGAAGAGCCGCCACCGGCCGATCCGGCACCGCCGGCGGAGCCGGCGGCCACCATGCGGGCGATATCGACGGCGACGACGATCGCCCCGAAGGCGCCGATGACGGCCGGAATGTAATAGACACTGCCGTAATTGAGGCCCGGGAACCACTGACCGAGCACCGGGGTGCCGAGCCAGGCGCCGAACCAGCCGACCACGGATTTCGAGACCAAGGACCAAACATCGTCCTTGACGTAGAACTTGCACCCGTAATGAAGGATGGCCGCGACCACCACGGCGATCACGGCAAGAATCACGAAGCTGATGAAATCCTGTCCTAACATGTCCCCCTCCTTCTTCGTTGGAGAAGCCGATCTCCCTGGGGACAAGCGACGGCGCAGCTTGACACGGTTGGCGGTTCCGCGCAACGCCGTCGGCGGGTCTTGACGGGGAGGCTCCGTTGTTTACCCTGCCGTGGCTTTGGCCGGACCCTGCCCGATGGCTGGGCACGGCGCTTTCCGGGATTTGTGTTCCATGGACCTCAGCGCGCTCTTGAGATCGCCGCTCGCGGGCCTGTTCCTGCGCCCCGCCTATGATCGTCTGGCGGTCAAGGCCATCGCCGGGCTCTATTTCCCGCTGTCCCGTGCCTGGGCCGCCGGGCTCGCCGCCGACGGCGATGCCGAGCGGCTGATGGCGGCGCTGCCGACCTTCGCCGGGCGCCGGGCCGCGGCCGGGCGGGCGCTGGATCGCCTGGCGCCGCGGGCCCGGGCCTATGCCGCCGCCCTCGCCGCGTGGGAGGATGCGCTCTTCGCCGCCGGGGGCGGGGACGGTGTTCTCGCCGACCTCGAGCATCGCCGCGCGGCCGCCGCCCAGTCGCTGATGGCCGGGCGCCTCTGCTTCCTCGGTGCGCATCTGCGCCGCCGCTTCCCGCCGATCGCATGGTCCGTGCCGGGCCGCGACGCCGTCGCCCGGCGCCACGGGCCGCGCCTGGCCAGCGCCGCCGAGGCCTTCGCCCCGGGCGCGGTGCCGCAAATGGAAACCTCGCGCGCCATCGCCGAGGAGGGGTTCGAGACCTACTGGCTGCGCGCCCCGGCACGGGTGGGGGGCGAGGCCGACACCCTCTGGGCCCGGGTCGAGGCGCCTTCGGCACCCGGCCCCCATCCCGTCCTCGTCTTCACCCACGGCATCTGCATGGAATCGGAGTTCATCTACACCATCGGCTCGCCCTCGGGCGAGCTCGCCGCGTCGGGGCTCGCGGTGATCCGACCCGAGGGGCCCTACCACGGGCGCCGGCGGATGCGCGGCTTTTTCGGCGGCGAGCCGGTCATCGCCTTGGGCCCCATGGGCATGCTCGACTATTTCGAGGCCCATGTGCGCGAGCTCGCCTGGTTGACCGCCTGGGCGCGCACGACCTTCGGCGGCCCCGTCGCCGTCGGCGGCGTCAGCCTCGGCGCCTTGGCCGCGCAACTGGCCGCCGTCGCCGCCGCCGACTGGCCCGCCGCCATGCGTCCCGATGCCGTTTTCCTGGTGACCGGCAGCCAGTCGGTGATGGCGGTGGTGACCGAGGGCGCCCTGCCGCGGGCGCTCGGCGCCATGCCGGTCCTAGAGGCGAACGGATGGCCCAGGGAGGCGGTTGAGGAATGGATGCCGCTTCTCGAGCCGCGCGGCAAACCCGCCCTGGACGGAGACCGGATCGTCGCCCTCTTGGGCGCGCACGACGAGATCACGCCCTATGGCGAAGGCCAGCACCTGATGGACAGCTGGTCGGTGCCACCCGCCAACGTCTTCCTGCGCAATTCGGGCCACTTCACCGCGGCGCTCAGCCTCTATCGCGACCCGGCGCCGTTCGAGCGCCTGCGCGCCGTCCTGCAGGCCGGTTAGGGGCGAGG
>JAWWBR010000018.1:0-40133 GCA_033720855.1 Alphaproteobacteria bacterium | reverse complement strand
TTACCCAATATGCCCCCGCAACACCTGGTTATGGTTAACGCGGCATTTTCTGCCGCGACCCGGGAGGACGCCGCCCCCGAGGGCGCCGTTCCGCGCCCGCCCTTGATCCCGTGGCCGGACCCGAGCCGCGTGACCGGGCGCCTTGGCGCCCCTCAGCCGGCGGCGTCCTCCAGACTGGAGGTGGTGACGATTTCGATGCTGTTGCCGTCGGGGTCCTGGATATAGACGTGGCGGCGGCCGGGGAAGGTGGTGTGGCCGGCGCCGGTGCAGATGAAATACTCGATGCCTTCGGCCTCGAAATAGTCCAGCGCCCGGTCCCATTCAGCGGGTTCGACGATCATGGCGTGGTGGAACAGCGTGGTCTCGAGATCGAGCGGCCCCGGCGCGTTGGGCTTGACGTGGTGGGGCAGGCTGGTGAGGACGAAGAAATCGTCGCCGGTCTTCATGAAGGACATCGTCTTCTTGCCGTTTTGGCGGACCAGTTCACAGCCCAACACGTCTTGATAGAACGTCGTCGCCCGATCGAGATCGGTCACCGAAATCGTGAGATGCAAGAAACCCTGGGTCTTGATCATCGTCTCCTCCTTTTTTCCGGCCCGTGAAAGCGTCGATAGGGCCGGCCCGGCTCCCATGGCAGCGCGCCTCCGTCAGCCCCAGATCTCCTTGGCCAGCCCGGCCAGGAGGCGAAGCTTGGCCACCTCCTGATCGACCGTCAACGGGTTGCCGTGATGCTCGCTGGCGAAGCCGCATTGCGGGCTGATGCACAACTGGTCGAGATCGAGGACTCCGGCGGCTTCCTCGATACGGCGGCGAAGGTCGTCGGCATCCTCCAGCGCGCCGCTTTTGGTCGAGACCAGCCCCAGCACCACCATCTTGCCGGCGGGCATGGCGGCAAGCGGCGAGAAGTCGCCGGCCCGGGGGCTGTCGTATTCGAGGAAGAATCCGTCGACGTCCAATTCGTTGAACAGCGCCTCGGCTACCGGCTCGTAACCGCCCGAGGCCTGCCAGAAGCCGCGGCTGTTGCCCCGGCACATGTGGACGCAGATACAGAGGTCGTCGGGCCGGCCCTCGAGGGTGCGGTTGAGGACCTCGAGATAAAGCGTGGCGAGGTCCTGCCAGTCGTCGCCGCGATCCTTGAGCGCTTGGACGATCATGGGATCGCCGAACTTGGCGAAGGCGGTCTCGTCGAGCTGCACGTAACGGCACCCCGCCTCGTAGAGGGCCGCGATCTCGCTGCGCAGCGCATGGACCATGTCGTCCCAGAAGAGATCGAGGTCGGGATAGGCGCCCAGGTCGATGTTTTCGCGGCCGGCGAGGAAATGCAGGATGCAGGGTCCCGGCAGGGTGATCTTGACGGTGCGGTCGGTGCGCTGGGCGACGTAGCGGTAATCCTCCACGTGCACCGGCTTGGTCCAGCGCATGCGATCGAAGATTTCGGGCAGGGCGGCGCCTTTGCGCTCGCCCGCCGCGTTGGTATAGAACCACGAGGTGCTGGCCTCGATCCCCGGCCGCACCCCGCCGAGCCCGTCGACGTAGAACCCTCCGTAATAGTTGCGCCGCCGGAACTCGCCGTCGGTGACGGTCTCGAGCCCGATCTCTTCCTGCAGGCGGATGACCCCATCGATGGCGCGATCCTCGATGCGGGCCAAGGCATCCCGGTCCATCTCGCCGCGGCCGAAGGCTTCGCGGGCGCGCACCAAATCGTCGGGGCGCAGCAGGCTGCCGACGTGATCGGCGCGGAAGGGGGGGTGACGGGCCGCCATCGCCTACCCGCTTTTCCCGGCCAGGGATTTTGCCGCGCGAATGGCGCGCCACACCTGCTCCGGCGTCGCCGGCATCTCCACGTGGCGCACGCCGAGATCGGCAAGGGCATCGACGATGGCATTGACCACCACCGCAAGGGCCGGCGTGGTGCCGCCTTCGCCGCCGCCGCGGATGCCGAGGCGGTTGCGGGGCGAGGGCACCTCGCTGATCTCCACCTTGAAGCTCGGCAGGCGGTGGGCCCGCGGCATCGCGTAGTCCATGAACGACCCCGACATGAGCTGGGCCGTGTCGCGCGCGTAATGGCAATGCTCCCACATCGCCTGGCCGATCCCCTGGGCCGCGCCGCCGTGGCTCTGGCCATGCAGGATCAGCGGGTTGATGGCGCGGCCGACGTCGTCGACGACGGCGTAGCGCTCGAGGCTGACCGCGCCGGTCTCCGGGTCGACCTCGACCTCGCACACATGGCAGCCGTAGGGGAAGGCGCCGAGCCGGACCGTTTCCTGGCTGATCCCGGTGAGCGGCCCGGCAAGCTCGTCGGGCACCCGCTCGTCGTCCAGCGCGGCGGCGGCCACCTCGAACAGGCCGAGGCCGCGATTGGTGCCCCTGACCGTGAACTGCCCCTCGCCGAAGTCGATCTCCTCCGGCGTCGCCTCCAGCAAGATCGCGGCGATGCGTTTGCCCGTGTCGACGATCTCGTCGCTGGCGATGCCCATGACGATGCCCGCCATGCGCATGGACCGCGCCGAATGGGATCCGCCGCCCTCCTTGACGATGTCGGTGTCGCCGGTGATCAGGTTGACGTCGCCCGCGGGCACGCCGAGCCACTCGGTGATCAGCTGGGCGAAGCTGGTCTCGTGCCCCTGGCCCGAGGACAAGGTCCCGATCACCACGTCGACCTGGCCGTCCGGCCGCACCGTGATCTCGGTCCGCTCGGTCGGATAGCCGCCGGTCAGCTCCAGGTAATTGGCGACGCCGATGCCGCGCAGGACGCCGCGCTTCGCGGCCTCCGCCTTGCGCGCGGCAAAGCCGTCCCAGTCGCCGAGCGCCGTCGCCTGATCGAGCACCCGCTCGTAGGCGCCGCTGTCATAGGCCACGCCCAGGGGATTGGTGAATCCCTCGCCACGGACCTTGATCAGGTTGCGGCGGCGCAGCTCGACCCGGTCGATGCCGGTCTCGGCGGCGGCCAGGTCGATCAGCCGCTCGATGATGAACATCGCCTCGGGCCGCCCCGAGGACCGGTAGTTGTTGACCGGCGGCTTGTTGGAGAAAACGGCCCTGGCATTGAAGTGCGCGACGGGGATGTCGTAGACCCCGGTCATCAGCTCGACCCCCTTGATCAAGGGCACGAAGGTGATGGGAAAGGCGCCGACATTGAGGGTGTTGGTGCCCCGCAGCGCGAGGAACCGGCCCTCGGCATCGAGCGCCAGTTCGGTCTCCGACGCGAGGTCGCGTCCCTGGTAATCGCTGAGGAAGGCCTCGGACCGGTCGGCCGTCCATTTCACCGGCCGGCCGAGGCGCTTGGAGGCCCAGATCACCAGCGGGAACTCGGGATAGATGGCGTTGCGGGTGCCGAAGTTGCCGCCGACGTCATGGGCGATGACGCGCACGGCATCCTCATCGGTGTTGAAGACCGCGGCGAGCTCGCGCTTGGGCCGCACCACGCCGCCGCCGCCGGCGTAGAGGATATAGCGCCCGTTCTCCGCGTCGTAGTGGCCGACGGCGGCGCGCGGCTCCATGGGCACCCCGGTGACCCGCTGAATCTCGGTGGTAAGCCGCACCGCGTGGGCGGCTTCGGCGAAGGCCTTGGCGGTGGCCTCGCCGTCGCCGGCCTCGGCATCGACGACGAAGTTGCTGTCATGGCTGTCCCAGATGCGCGGCGCACCCTCGGCCGCGGCATCCAGCCCCCGGGCCACGGCCGCGCGCGGCGCGTAGTCGACCGCGACCGCTTCCGCCGCCGCCCGGGCCTCGGCCGCGCTATCCGCCACCACCATGGCCACCGCCTCTCCAGTAAAGCGGACCCGGCCCTCGGACAGCAGGGTCTGGTCCGGGACCACCGGCTGCTGGCCGCTGCGCTGGGTGAGCTGGATGTCGGGCGGGCCCATGCGCGGCGGCGGGTGGCGGATCGGATCGATGCCGTCGGCGGCGAGGTCTTCGGCGGTGAGCACCGCGTGCACGCCGGGCATCGCTAGCGCGCCATCGGTCGCGAGCGCGGTGATGTCGGCATGGGGATGGGGCGAGCGCACGAAGGCCGCATAAAGCTGGCCGTCGAGATTGACGTCGTCGCTGTAGGCGCCGCGCCCGGTCAACAGGCGGCGGTCCTCCTTGCGCTTGAGCGGCGCCCCGATCCCTCCGGCATCCATGGCAGACGGTCTCTCCCTTGATGTATCGCCCGCTTGGGGCGGCCCCGGCTGTTGCCGGGCGTTGCGATGGTCCCCGGCGATTATCGAGCTTCTTCGCCGTCCTGCCAAGCCGCGGGCGGCGCGGCGGATCGGCTCGAGGAGGACAGCGCATATGGTCTTGGCGCAATATTTCGTATGATAGGACGAACGAGAAGAACGGAGGCTAGGCAAGATGAATCTCGGACCGCTCGCCACCACCACCGTAGGCAGTTTCCCCCGGCCCTCTTGGCTGGCCGATGTCGAGCGCAGCCGCGCCACCTTCCGCCTCGAGGGCGAGATGCTGGCCGAGGCCCAGGACGACGCCACCGTGATCGTCCTGCGCGAGCAGGAGGAGCTGGGTCTCGATCTTTTGACCGACGGCGAGCAACGGCGCGAGAGTTTCGTCTGGTACCTGCCGTCGAGCTGGGACGGTGTCGATGCCGAACAATTGGGCGAAAAGGAGGTCTACCGCCGCCGCGTCAATCCCCGCCTGGTGCCGCGCATCACGGGCAAGCTCAAGCGCCGGTCGCCGCTGATGGTCTCGGACCTCCGGTTCGCCAAGGCCCACACCGACCGCCCCGTCAAGATGGCCCTGCCCGGGCCGATGACGGTGGTCGACAGCACCCTCAACGAGGCCTATGACGACGAGGCCGCGCTGGCGATGGACGTGGCCGGGCTTCTCAACGCCGAATTGCGGGAGCTGCAGGACGCCGGGTGCGACGTGGTGCAGCTCGACGAGCCGGCGATGACGCGCTACCACGAAAAGGTCGCGGCTTACGGTGCCGAAGCCCTGGACCGGGCGCTTGACGGCATCACCGTCCCGGCCATCGTCCATCTCTGTTTCGGCTATCCCGGCGGCGGCGGCTTGCAGCATGAATACGAGTATCCCGAGCTGCTCGCCCAACTGATGCAGACGCGGATCGGCGGTTTCGCCGTCGAGTTCGGGCGCTCCACCTTCGACCCCGCGGTGCTCGAGGCCTGCGGCGACCGCGTGGTGATGTTCGGCTGTATCGATCCCGGTGCCGCCCCGGTGCCTCCGGTCGACGCGGTCAAGGCGCGGGTGGCCGAGGCGCTCGAACACCTCGACCCCGGGCAGGTCTGGCTTGCGCCCGATTGCGGGCTGATGACCATCGACCGTGCCCTGGCGCGGGAAAAGATCAAGGTGATGGTCGCGGCCGCGCGGGAGCTGCGCGCAGCACTCTAGGCGGCGCTCAGGCCCCGGCCTTGCCGCCGCCCTCGCCGCCGTCCTCTTCCTCGTCCTCTCCCCCGGGCCCGTCATGGGGCCGGGCCAGCATGCCGACATGGCCCCAGGTGCTCGCGTAATCGCGCCGCTGGTCGTCGGGCAGGAACCGGTCCTCGATTTCCTGGATCCGTTCGAACCCCATAATGCGCCGGAGCTCGGCCCGGCCGTAGGGGCTTCCCTGGGCGGTGAGCGCCACGTCCCTGAGGGCCTCGACGCCGCGCGCCTTGAGGTCGTGGAGCGTGTGCCAGGCCGCCTGCAGGCCGACCGACGAGGCGAGCGTCGGGTAGAGGACGATGCGCGCGCCCAGCGCCTCGTATTCCTCCCAGGTGGGCATCGGATCGCCGCCGCCCCAGATGATCAGCACCGGCGCCGGCACCTTGGCCGCCGCCTCGGCGATCTGTTCGCGCGTTTCCACCGAGTTGAGCCAGACGAAATCGACGCCGCCGTCTTCGACGTAAGCGACCGAGCGCTCGATGGCCTCGTCGAAGGTACTGCCCTCGGCGCCGAGGATGTCGCAGCGCGCGCAGATCACGAAATCGGGATCGGTCTCGTCGCGGGCGGCGGTCGCGGCCCGGTATTTGACCACGGCATCATTGATGGGGATGCAGCGGCGCCCCGGCAGGGTGCCCGATTTCTTGGGCGCTTCCTGGTCCTCGATCTGCAGCCCGGCGACGCCGGTGCGGATCAGCTCCCTGACCGTGAAATCGACGTTGACGACGTTGCCGAAGCCGGTATCGGCATCGAGCAGGATGGGGATATCGCTCTGCGCCGCCACATGGCGCGCGTGATCGGCGATGTCGCGCAGGCCCATGATGCCGGAATCCGGCACCCCCAGCAGGTGTCCGGAAACCTGCGAGCCGGCCACGAAGAAGCACTCGAAGCCCGCCGCCTGGGCCACCCGGGCGTAGACCGGGCCGAAACCGCCCGGCATCACGGTCATCGTCTTCCGGCCCAAGATCTCACGGAACTTGAGGCGCTTGCGGCGCACCGCTTCGGCATAGGTTTCTGCCATGGATCCCTCCCCTGGTTGCGCACCGGCGCCGATGCCGTGCGGCCGCCATTCTCCCGCATGGGGAGGGCCGCGGCCAAGGGGGAAATCGGCTCTTGGACGGCAGGGGCGGCGCTGTCGCCTCGGTTGGCGGGCGACGGGCGGGCCGGAATCGGCTATGATGGCGACGGTGCCACGGCGGTGCCCGGCTGGGAGCGTGTGACCATGGTGGTCAGGAAGGCTGAGGCGGCGGACGCGGAGGCGATCGCCCGGATCTACGTCGATGGCTGGCGCGATTCCTATGCCGGCCTGGTCCCCGACCGCGTGCTGATCGGCATGTCGCGCCGCCGCCAGGCCGCCGACTGGCGCGGGATCATTGCCCACGGCCGCAGAAACCAGCAGGTCATGGTGGCCGAGGACGCCTCCGGTGTCGTCGGCTTCGGCAGCGCCGGCCCGGCGCGGGGCGCGGACCTGCCCTTCGGCGGCGAGATCTATACCCTCTATGTCGATCCCGATCGCCACGACCAGGGCATCGGCAGGGCGCTGCTCCGGGCGCTGTTCGCCGACCTCACCGCGCACGACATCGACGCCGCCCTGGTCTGGGTGCTGGCCGGGAACCCGGCGCGGTACTTTTACGAGGCGCTGGGCGGACACCTCGTCGCCGTCCGCGACGAGCGGCTCTGGGGTACGGTATTGGCGCAGGTGGCCTACGGCTGGCACGATCTTGCGGCGGCCGCCGGCGGCGCCACCAAGCATCCCGCATCGAAGCCCGAATGACCGTCCGCGGTGCCGGGACCGGCCGCGTGTCAAGGGGAGACGGCCACGGCCCCGCCCGGCGCCGCGCCTATTCTTCGGGCTCGGTCGTGAACATCAGCGGATAGCCCTTGCGGCGCCCCGCTTCGGTCGCTTCCTTGGCCTTGCTCTCGGCGACATCCTTGGTGTAGACGGCGACGACGCAGGCGCCGCGCTGGTGCGCCGTCATCATGACGCGGTGCGCCTGCTCCTCGCTCATGCGGAAAACCGCCTTCAGCACCATCACCACGAACTCCCTGGGCGTGTAATCGTCGTTGAGCAGAATGACCTTGTGCAGGCGCGGCCGTTCGGTCTTCGGCTTCACTTCGGTGCGTGGCGTGGTACGGACGTCGCTCATCGTGGCTTCCCCCACCGAGAGGTCCGGCGCCTATGTTAATGCAACTGGACGCCGATGGGTAGGCACAGGGGCGCCCGCGCCGTTCCCCCGGGGTCGGGGACCGATTGCGCCCTTTCGCCAAAGCCGGTACTCTTGGCCGGAACAAGAATCAAACCGGGCCCGGCCGGAGGTCAACCACCCCGCGCAGGGCGTCGTGCAATGGCGCCAACGGGGCCCGTTTCTGGAGGAAACGACATGGCATTCGACATCATCATCCGCGGCGGAACCATCGTCGACGGCGCCGGGATGCCCGGCTATCGGGCCGATATCGGGGTGCGCGACGGCATCATCGCCGAGATCGGCGACCTCTCGGGGCAAACCGCCGACGAGATTATCGACGCGGAGGGCCACGTCGTCGCGCCGGGCTTCATCGACGGGCACACCCACATGGACGCCCAGGTGTTCTGGGACGACATCGGCGCCAATTCCTGTTGGCAGGGGGTGACGTCGGTGGTCATGGGCAATTGCGGCTTCTCCATGGGCCCCTGCGCGGAACAGGACAAGGACCTGGTCCTGCACAATTTCGAGCGCGCCGAGGACATTCCCCGCGAGGCCATGATCGAGGGCGTGCCCTGGAGCTGGGAAACCTATCCCGAATATCTCGACGTGCTCGACGCCATGCCCAAGGGGCTGAATTATGCGGGCTTCGTCGGCCATTCGGCGCTGCGCACCCACGCCATGGGCGAACGCGCCATGGAGGAGGAGGCGACCGAGGACGATCTCCGGATCATGAAGGAACAGCTCGAGCTCAGCCTTCGCGCCGGCGCGCTCGGCTTCTCGACCTCGCGCACATTCTCCCATCGCCTTCCCACCGGCAAGCCGGTGGCCAGCCGCCTGGCCGCCTGGGAGGAGGTGGTCGAGCTCGCCAGAACGATGAAGAGCCTGGGCAGCGGGATCTTCCAGATCGCGCGCGAGAACGTCATCACCGACCCCGAGGAGCGCGACAAGGAACACGAACAGATGAAGTATCTGGCCGTCGATGTGGGCGTCCCCTGCACCTTCGGCGGCACCTGGTACAAGCGCCCCCATCCGGAAGCCTGGCGCACCCAGTTCCGCATGGTGGACGAGGCGATCGCCGCCGGCGGCAAGATGATGATCCAGGCGACATCGGCCTGGAACGGGTCGCTGAGATCGTTCGAAACGGCGACGCCCTACGACTTCATCCCGGTGTGGAAGGACTTCCGCAAGAAGCCTTTGGAAGAGCAGGAAAAGGGGCTCAGGGATCCGGAGATGCGGGCCAAGCTGGTCGAGGCCGTGAAGAACCATGTCCACAAGCCCGATCCGGCACTGCCGAACCTGTTCCAGCGGCCGGTGGATTGGGACTGGGTCTTCCCCTATGACCGCACCCTGCCGCCCTACCCGTCGGTGGCGGATGTCGCCCGGGAGCGCGGCTGCGAGCCCATCGACGCCTTCCTCGACCTGGCGCTGGAGCATCACCTCAAACTGTTCTTCATCCAGCCCAGCTTCAACGAAGATCAGGACTACGTGCTGGCCCACATCCGCCATCCCAATTCGGTGGTGACCTTCTCCGACGCCGGGGCCCATGTGGCGACGACCTGCAGCCCGCTGATCGCCCATCTCCTGGGCCACTGGGTGCGCAACGAAGGGGCCATTCCCCTGGAGATCGCGGTGCGCAAGATCACGCTGGATATTGCCAACTTCTGGGGCCTCAAGGGGCGCGGATGGCTGCATGAGGGCTATTACGCCGACATCTGCATCTTCGATCCCGAGACCATCGCACCGGGCGAGGCAACCCTGCATCACGACCTGCCGGCGGGCTGCCCGCGCATCAAGCAGAAGAGCGAGGGCATCAAAGCCACCATCGTCAATGGCGAGCTTTTCATGCGCGACAACGAACACACCGGCGCCCTGGCGGGCCGCGTCATCCGTGGGCCCATGGCCCATAACTGACGTATCCGGGGCCTCGGCCTCCGCCGCACGCGGCATCTCGGGAGACGATCCATGGACTATGACCTGCTGATCAAGAACGGCACGGTGATCGACGGCTCGGGCCTGCCCCGCATCGAAGCCGACGTCGCCGTGGCCGACGGACGCATCGTCGATATCGGCAAGCTCGACGGCACCGCCCAGGAGGTGATCGACGCGGCCGGTCACGTGGTGGCGCCCGGTTTCATCGACGCCCATACCCACATGGATGCCCAGGTCTTCTGGGATCCCTTGGGGACGTGTTCGTGCTGGCACGGGGTCACCAGCGTGATCATGGGCAATTGCGGCTTTACGCTCGCGCCCTGCGCGGAAGAGAACAAGCAGCTGGTGATCCGCAACCTCGAGCGCGCCGAAGACATTTCGCCGGACGCCATGTCGGCGGGGATCAGCGACTGGTCGTGGGAAACCTTCCCCGAATACCTCGACGCCGTCGAGGCCCAGCCCAAGGCCATCAACTACGGCGCCTATCTCGGCCATTCGGCGCTGAGGACCTATGTCATGGGCGAGCGCGCCTTCGAAGAGGAGGCCGGCGGCGACGACCTCGCCGAGATGAAGCGGGTGCTTTCGGAAGGCCTGCATGCCGGCGCCATGGGATTTTCCACCTCGCGCTCGACCAATCACCGGACCGCCGACGACAGGCCCGTGGCGAGCCGCCTGGCCAGCTGGGACGAGGTGTGCGAGCTGGTCGGCGTCTTGCGCGACGAAGGCGCCGGCATCTTCGAGCTGACCCGCGAAAGGGTCGATACCGACGAGGCCGCGATCCGCGACTACTTCGATCGCGTCACCAACCTCGCCGTTGACAGCAAGGTGCCGATTACCTTTGCCGGCAATTACGGGCGCGAGCGCGGCGATTTCTGGCTCAATTTTTACAACTGCGCCGATGACATCGTCGAACGGGGCGGCCGGGCGTTGATCCAGGCCCACTGCCGTTGGGCCTGCACGCTGTTGTCCTTCGAATCGAAGATGCCCTACGACGGCGCGCCGCTGTGGAAGGAGCTCAGGGCGCGGCCGCTCAAGGAGCAGGAAGCGGCCCTCCGCGACCCGGCGCAGCGCGCCAGATTGGTCGCCGCGGCGCTGGAACACGCCAGGAAACCGGAGACCGGGGTCGCCGCCGAGGTCCGCTCCCAGGTCGATTACGACTGGCTGTTCCCGCTGGAACGGATGGAGCCGCCCTACCCTTCGGTGGCGGAGATCGCCCGGCAGCAGGGCAAGGCGCCGATCGACGTCGTCATTGATATGGCGCTCGACAAGAACCTCAAGCAGTTCTTCCTCCAGCCCTTGTTCAACGAGGACTGGGACGTGGTGCTGTTCATGATGCGCCACCCGCGCAGCGCGGTGACGTTCTCCGATTCCGGCGCCCATGTCTCGCAGATCATGGATTCGTCGCTGCAAACCCACATGTTGAGTTATTGGGTGCGGGAGAAGGGCGAATTCACCCTGGAGCAGGCGGTGCGCAAGATGACCTACGATGTCGCCGCCTTCTGGGGGCTGCATGACCGCGGCTTGGTGCGCAGGGGCAAGGCCGCCGACCTGGTGATCTTCGATCCCGAAACGGTGGCGCCGGAGATGCCGACCCTGGAACACGACCTTCCGGGCGGCGCGCCGCGGCTCAAGCAGAAGGCCCATGGCATACTTGCCACCATCGTCGGCGGCGACACGGTGCTCAGGAACAACGAGCATACCGGTGCCCTCCCCGGTCAGGTGTTGCGCGGCCCCTTGGCCCATAACTGAGGGTGGGCAGGACGGGACTTTCCGCGGCATCATCGGTCACCGCTTGCCGCGTCCATTGGACAAGGGCGTGACGCTGCACGATTGTCCGGCAGCCGCTGTGCGATTAAACTTCCCGGCCTTGAAATTGGGCAGTCGTATCCCGCTCCGCGACCGGGACGCACCACACGCGCCGGACCGCGGCCATTGCCTCGGGCCCGGTCGCGCACCCGGCACCGGGCCGGGGCGCGGTTGCAGCGGTGCTTGCGAAGCTCGGGATACGGGCGAAATCCATCGAGGGTGGTCACCCGTCCTCTAGAAGGTTATGCGCATGAAATTCAGTCATCGGTGGCAGAGCGCAGCCGCCCTTTTGGCCTTGAGTGTTTTCAGAGCGCTTCCCCTGGGGGCCGCCTCGGCCTTCGGGGGATGGATCGGGCGCACCCTCGGGCCGCACCTCGCCCGGCACCGAATCGCCAGCGACAACCTGCAACTGGCCTTTCCCGAACTGTCGCCATCGGAGCGGGACCGTATCCTCATGGGAATGTGGGATAATTTCGGTCGTGTCGTCGGCGAATATGCCCATCTCGACACCCTGCGCCGCTCCGTCGAAAGCGGCCGCGGGCTGGTGACCTTCGCGGGATTGGAGCATATCGAACGGCTGAAACGGGACTACAAAGGCGCCATTTTCGTGGGCGGCCATCTCGGCAATTGGGAGGTCGGCGGCCTCATGCTCCACGAGGTGGGCATGGAAACGGTGGCCGTCTACCGTCCGCCCGACATTCCCATGATCGATCGCCTTTTGCGCAAGCATCGCGCCAATGTCTTCTCCCAATTGGTGGTCAAGCGCCATGACGTGAAGGAACTGGTCTCGGCGCTGCGCGCCCATGGATCGGTCTCGATGATGGTCGACCAGAAACTGTGGCAGGGGGAGATTCTGCCGTTCTTCGGCCATGACGCCCATACCACGACACTGCCCGCCAAGCTGGCCCTGCGCTACGGCGTGCCGATCATACCGGTAAGGATCGAAAGGCTGTCGGGACCGCGGTTCAGGATCACGGCCTATCCCCCCATCGCCATGCCCGACACGGCCGATGGCGACGACGGGACAAACGCCGAAATCCAATTGACCTTGGCCATCAATCGGGTGCTCGAGGGCTGGATCCGGGAGCGTCCGGAGCAATGGCACTGGCTCCATCGGCGCTGGAGGATCAGGGAGCCGCGCCGCAAGGTGCCGGCGCCCTCCGGCGAACAGGGTTAACGCCCTGAGCCCAGGGCGGCGGCTGCACCGGTTTGCCCGCCCGCGCGGCGGCCAACATCTGAGGCGGCGCTACAACTCGATCCCGAGCCATTCCAAAACGAGCGGTTCGGGCCACAGCACGTGCACCAGGCTGTCGAACACGATGATCAGCACCGCCAGGGCGAGGGCGGAGAGGATCACGGCCATACGCCAGCTGCCGCCATGGGCGCGCACATAGAGCAGGGGAAACAGCGCGAACGCCGCGTGGAAGCCGAACAGCCAGGCACCGCCCACCAAGCCGAGGATCCAGGCCGCCGCCAGCCGCTCGCGCTGTCCGCGACGGGCGAACTCGGGGGAAACGGCGCCGCCGCGCTCGGCAAGGAATTTGCGCGCATCGAGAAGGAGCTGCGGGAGCGCCAGCGCCAAGCCGACACCGCCGATGACGAAAACGCCGAGCGACGCGAAGAGCGGCCAATCGGTCGCCTTATAGACCCCAAGACCGAGAACGACGATGAACAGGCCGGTGAAGATCATCGCGCCGGGCCCTTTGGGCGGCTCGGTGACGATATCGACATCCGCCGCCTTGCCGCCCCCTTTGCGTCTCCGGAAGATCGGGAAAAGCACGGTCAGGACGATGATCGCGAAGATCACCAGCACGTCCAGATGCGTCACCCAGCTCCAGCCATGGAGGTCGGTGGTGAGCCACAGGTAGGCTTGAAGCTGCGGCCCCAGCACCACCGCCACCAGCACCGGCGGGCGGGGCCAGCCGTAGCGCTTCATGAAAAAGCCGATCACCGAGAAGGTCAGAAACGCGGCCAGGTCCTGGACCTGGTTGGAGACGTTGAATGCGGCCACCGAGCACAGCACCAGGGTCATCGGCACGATCACGTAATAGGGCAGCAGCGACGCCTTGGCGAAGGTGTTGGAAAAGGCCAGCGCGATGCTGGTGGCGAACAGGTTGGCGACCACCAGCACCACGATCATGGCGTAGAGGTAATGAAGCTGGCTGGTCATCATCTCCTTGCCAGGCGTGATGCCCACGGCGATGAAGGCAACCAGGATCAGGGCAAACGAGGTCGAGCCGGGAATGCCGAAGAAGGTGGTCGGGATCAGGGCGCCGCCCTCCTTGGCATTGTTGGAGCTTTCCGGGCCGATGACGCCGCGCACGTCGCCCTTGCCGAAATTCTCCTTGTTCTTTTCCGATTGCACGGTGTGGGCATAGGCAAACCAATCGGCGACCGAAGACCCCAACCCCGGCAGGACGCCGATCCAGACGCCGATGGTCGAGCAGCGGATGATCAGCCACCAGTGCCGGAACGCGTCGCGCACGCCCTGCATCAGGCCGCTGCCGAGTTCTCCGGTCTGGGAGACGCTGGTCCGCCGCACCGAGAGCGAGATCAGTTCGGGCACCGCGAACAGCCCCAGGGCGACGACGATAATGTGGATTCCTTCCGACAGGTAATCGCCCTCCTCCAGGACGAAGCGCTCTACGCCGGTACGCTGTTCGGCGCCGATGGTGGTGATGGCGAGGCCGAGGACGCATGCCAGCAAGCCCTTGAGCGGCTGGTTGCCGCCCAGCACCGCCACCGCCGACAGGCCCCAGATCACTAGCATCAGGAACGCCGGAGAGCCGAACCCCATGACCATGGGCCGCATCACCGGCAAGGTCGCGGTGAAGACGATGGCGCCGAACAGCGCGCCGAGGGCCGAGGCCGCATAGGCCGCGCCGAAGGCGCGGTTGGCTTCGCCCTTCTGGGCCATGGGATAGCCATCGAGAATGGTGGCCTGGGATCCGGCCCCGCCGGGCACGGCGATCAGCACCGAGGAAAAGGTGTTGGCGGTATTGGACACGGTGGCGATGCCGAGCAGCAGGGCGATGCACTCGTAGGGCTCCAGCGTCATGGCGAAGGGAATGGTCATCGACAGGAACAGCAGCGAGCCGATCCCCGGCAGCGCCGCGAAGATGCTGGATATGACGACGCCGCCCAGCATCAACAGCATCGCCTTGGCCTGGAAAAGGCCGCCGAGGGCGGCCATGAACGCCTCCGATGAATACACGATGCCCCCTGGGTCACGTCACCATGCGCCCCCGCCCCGATCCGGCTGATTGCGGATCACGGACGGAGGCGAATCGTGAGCGATACGGACGGACCCCTTAACCGCCGGGCGCGATCCTCAACACGCGATCGACTTGGCCGTCTTGTTCTTTTTGGGATAGATGAACCGACAGGTCATCCCCGTCTTGAGGTCGGCGCGCGACGCTTTCTTGCCGCCCACGGTGATCTCGGTCCGCTTGCTCGACACCTTGACCTTGTGGGTCCGGCCCTTGCGCGCCTTGAAGCTGATTACCCTGCCGCCCTGTGCGACCTTGGTGATCGCGGAGCGCACCACCCGGTTGCGCCCGATGCCGGCGGGGATGCCCACGTCCCGGCGCAAGCCGTCGATAAAGGCGAGGTCCTCGTCGGAGATCTTCTTGATATCCTTGACCAATTCCGACATTTCCGGGCCGGTCGCCACCGTGTAGACCGGGCTCCACAGGGCCTTCACCTTCTTGTCCACGTCCTTGTCCGCGATCGCCTTGTGGAACGCGGCCCGGAACGCCTTGACGACCTCCGGCTTGGTCTTGGGCGGCAGCATGTAGTACTTGCCGACCTGAACCATGGTCCACCAGGCCTTGAACGCCGATTTTTCGCGCTCGGTCTTGAGCTTCGGCAGCACCATCTTGTGGAACAGCGGCACATCGGGATAAAGCGGGCTGCGCTTCGAATCGCTGCCCTTGATCTGGCCGGTCTGGGCGATGGCGACGTATTTGCCGCTGTCGAGGAACGGCTTGATCACGTAATTATTGGTGTTGGCGGTGACCTGGGTTTCGCCGCGCTCGAAGGCGAGGTTCATGCCCGAAGAGCCGAGGTAGCCAACCACCCAGCGGATATTCCAGCCGAGGTATCGGGGTCCCCACACCGCCATCTGGCTCTGGCCCCGGGTGCCCCGGATGCCGCCGAAGATCAGCGGCTTCTGGGATTTGTCCTTGAGCCTGCCCAGCATCGCCTTCGGCACCAGCACGACGCCGCCCGCCGCCGGCAGGTGGCCGATGAACTCGAACTTCCCGGGGTCGTAGCGCACGGTCTTGCGCCGCATGGTGTCGGCATAGACCTGGGATCCGCTGGCGGTGGCGAAGGTCTCGCCGTCGGGTTTGACCTTCTCGACGAAATAGTTGAGCGCCTTGGTGCCGGTGCCCGCGGGAATGTTCTTGAACAGCACGTCGGGCTGGCCGGGAAGGTATTTCATCATTCCGGTGGCGATCACGCGACCGATGCCGTCGGTGCCGCCGCCCGGTCGCGACGGAATCAGCATGGTCAGGGTCTTACCCTTGAAGTTGACCTCCGCCTGCACCGCGACGGGGGATGTCAGGACCGCGCCGCCCAGGGCGAACGCCAATACCCAATGCAATGAATGCTTCATGACCTCGTCTCCCTGAAGATTGCCCGCCTGGCCCCATCGCGTTTGCTCGTGTTTGCCCCGTGGCGCGGGACGATGGGATCGGACAATTTTTTTAAAAACCGACAATGGGTTTTGAATTTTTCAAGGTCATAGTTCCATAAACACGATGGAACCTCAACCGGCCTCTATGGGGCGCAGGGGACAGCCTGCGCCATCGTGTCCAGGCCCACGGCCGCGGCCTCGGGCGATGCCATCGATGGGTTATTGGCCCGGCGCCATCAACAGGCTCAGCGCCGGCACGTAGGTGACCAGCAGCACCACCAGCACCATGACCGCGAAAAACGGCAGCACAGCGCCGCACACTTCGGCGAAGGGACGCTCGAAACGATAAGCGGAGAGGAACAGGTTCATGCCCACGGGCGGCGTCAGATAGCCAAGCTGCAGATTGACCAGGAAGATCATGCCGAGGTGTAGCGGGTGAATACCGAACACCGCGCCGATGGGCAGGATCAGGGGCACCACCACGACGGTCGCCGAATAGATGTCCATCACGCAGCCGACGGCGAGCAGGAAGATATTCAACGCCAGGAGAAACAGCAGCCGCGAGCTCACATTGGCCTCGACCCAGGCGGCGGCATGGGCGGGCACCTCGGCGTCCACCAGGTAGTTGGTCAACCCCATGGCGACGCCGAGGATGGCGAAGACGCCGCCGATCAGGGTGACGCTCTTGAGGAAAATCTCCGGCAGGTCCCGGCTCGCGAGAACCTCCCGGTGGATCAGGGTCTGCGTGCAGAAAACGTAGAATGCCGTGCAGGCGGCGGCTTCCATCAGGGTCATGTAGCCGCCGAAAATGCCGCCGATTGCGACCAGGGGCATGCCGATCTCCCATTTCGCCCGCCAGGTGGCGGCAAGTGCGGCACGCCAGCGAAACGGCGGCCGGGCGGCCTTGGAACGGATGCCGACGACGATGCCGAAAGCGCACACCGCGGCCACGAGGATGAGGCCCGGCACGATCCCCGCCTTGAACAGATCCGGGATCGGCACATGGGCGACCACGGCATAGAGGATGACCGCCAGGCTCGGCGGGAACAACAGGCCGATGGAGCCCGACGACGTCACCAGGCCCAGGGAGAAGCGTTCCGGGTAGCCGCTCTTGATCAGCATCGGCAGCACCAGCCCGCCAAGCGCCAGGATGGTGACGCCCGAGGCGCCGGTGAAGGTCGAGAAGAATGCGCAGGACAGGATGACGACGATGGCAAGCCCCCCCGGTGCCCAGCCGAACCACGCCTGGAACAGGTCCATCAGGCGTTCGCCCGCGCGCCCCGCGGCGAGCAGAAGCCCGGCGAGGACGAACAGCGGAATGGTGGGAATCGCAGGCGAGACGACGATGCGGTAGGCCTCCACCTGGATCGCCGCCACCGGCACGTCGGCGGCGGTGAACAGCACCAAGGCGACACCGCCGATGACGATGAAGATCGGCAGGCCCAGGGCGGCGGCTAGAACCAGGACGAGGACCGCCGGCCAGACCAGAACCTCAACGATCGCCAGCGGCAACTGGGCGAACGCGGCGGCCACCGCGGCACCGCCAAGGGCCACCGCCCTTTCGACCGCCGCCGGGCGGGCCAAGGCAAAGCGAAGCGCGATGATGGCGAAGGCGAAGGGCAGCACGACGATGAAGACCCAAGGCGGCAGCCAACCGCCCAAACGCACGGGCGAGCCCATTTCGGCGATGAGGAAGTCATAGGATGCCCAGGCAAGCCCGGTGCAAACGGCCACCGAAAGCATTGCCGTGATCACCCCGAAGAATCGCGCACCGACCCATTTCTCGGCGAACGCGCCGCTGGAAAGCCGGAGATGCCCGCCCTCGCGCGCAGCGATCATGGCGCCGAGGAAGGCCGCCCACAGGGTCAGGTTCTGCACGTAACTGGTGCCGCCGGGGACGCTACTTTGGAAGGCCCAACGCAGCCCCAGGTCGAACACCGGAAGGATCACCATGACCGCCAGCACGGCGGCCGCGAAGACGTCCTCCGCCCGCCGCCACCAGGGCAGGCGTGCCGCCGTTACCGAGCTCATGGTGCGGTCATTTTCCCTGGGCAGCCCGATAGGCGTCGCGAAGCCGCTCGACCTCCGCCACCATGGCGCCGGGCACGACCTTGTCGATCAGCCTGGCATAGCCCTGGCGCGCGCCCTCGACCCATGCGTCCTCGACCGGCGGGGGCACCTCGTGGACCTTGAGCCCGTGTTTCTTCATGATCGTGATGGCCTCGGAATCGAGCTTGCGGATGCGTGGCTGCAGTTTCCTGCCCATCTCGCGCGCGGCATCGCGCAGCTTGTCCCTGAGCGCCGCGGGAACCCGCCGCCAACCGCGTTTGGTGATGACCGTGGCCCCGACCAGGGGCGCCCATTTGACGTCGGTCATGTGTTTGGCCAGCCCGAACCATTGATAGGACAGGGCGGCGATCGGTGTCGTCGGCACGGCGTTGATCAGGCCGGAAGAGAGACCGGTGTGGATTTCCGTCGCCGGCAAGGGAACGGGGTTGTATCCGGCCGCCCGCCACGCCCCGATATGGGCGGTTTCGCCGACCCAGGCAAACAGCTTCAGCGGCTTCAGGTCATCGGGACTGACCACCGGCTTCTGAGTGAAGAAATAGACCCAGCCGGCATCGGCCCAGTTGAGCACGTGCACGCCCTTGGCCTCCAACGCGGCGTTCAGCTTGGGCATCAGGCGGCTTCGCACGTGATCGAGCTCGGCGTCGGAGCGAAACATCATCGGCATCTGAAGCGCCTGGACCTCCTGGGCGATCCTGGCCAGCCCGGCTCCGGTCAAGGCCGCGGCATGGAGCTGGCCGATGCGCATCTTGCGCACCATATCGGGCTCGTCGCCGGCGACGCCGCCGGGATAGATGCGCAGCCGCACCTTGCCCGCGGAAAGCTTGGCCCATTCCACCGCCAGGTCCTCCAGCGCCTTGTGCCAGGGCGAGCCCTTGGGGGCCAGGCTGCCGAGTTTGATGGTGGCCGCGAGAGCCGGCGCCGCGACGGTCAAGGTCAGTATCACCGCCATGATCTTTACCAACGGGTGTTTCATTGGGAAGCCTCCGCCATATGCGCATCGAGGAAAAGGTCGGGAATGCGGCGCTCCAGCCACCGCGCCCTGCGAACGGCGAGCACGTTGGACAATCTAAGCGGCCGATAGGAATCCACATCGAACGCCTTGGCCTTGGCCAGCAGCGCCTTGAACTCCTTGAGATTCTGTTGCGGCACCGACACCGCCTCGGCCAGGGTCACGTGGATGGAGGCGCGCCGCCCCCGAGACAGTTTCGCCGCCTTTCTGTAATGGCCCCGCGCCTTCTTGGTCGACCCCCCGGGGCGGCCGGCCTCGTAGGAGATGAAGAATTCGTGCGCGGCGCCGTAGTCGAACCCCTCGTCCAGGGCCAGTACCCGGCCGACGAGGGCACCGGCCACCGGCAGCTCGGCGACCAGGTTGAGGTCGTCCTTGGCCACGCTCAGCGCCCCGCCCCAGGCCGCGCCCGCCCAATACAGCAAGGGCACGTCCTCCCGGGTGGTCCGGGCCAGGGCCTTGGCGCGATCGCCGGCGAGCCGCGCCCCGAAACCGGGATGCGCGGCCTCGAGGCCCCTTAGGGCATAGTCGCGGCCGCGGAGATAGAGTTTCCGTGCCCGCGCCCGTATCCTTCGCGCTTCCCCGAGCCGCGCCTCGGGAAGGGCATCGGCATCGCTCTGGATCAGATAGGCATAGACCGTGAAGCCCTTGGCGCAGGCCAGCAGCAGCCCGCGATGGTCGGGCGAGACCTCGAGCATGCTTTCGTAGGTCTTGAGCCCGAACGGCAGGGCCTCGCGGATCAGCTGGGGATCGTCGTCGCCGCTGAAGGTGGTGCCGTCGCCGGTGATGGCGTCGCCGACCACGTCGACGGCGAGGCGCTGGAAGGAGCATCCCACGAGCGCCAAGACGAGGGCGAGGCCGATCACGCCCGACCGCACGGATCGCGCCCCGCCGGATCCCCCTCGCCGGTTCTTGAGCCTCTCGTCCCGGCCCGCGAGGGCGCCGCGGCGCCCATCGCCTCGGCACGGGACGATTTTCGATGTGCCCGTCATGTGGTTCTCCGATCCGGGGGCGCCTGTCGCGCCCGCCGCGCCGCCAACATAGCCCATGGGGGCCCGGCAACCCAATACCCGCAATGGCATTACGGTGCGCCGATTGTCCGCCGCCGGGATGGCGATGGCCCCTGTGTGGCCCAGCCGCCCTGGGTTGGACCCTATGTCGCAGTTTTGATGCGGTCTCATCTCCTCACCCCTCATCGAATTCGCCCGAGGTTTATCTCAGGCCCCTTCGGACGTTGCAGCGATCGGCCCGATCGTCGATCAGCGTCCTCATCATGGCCCTGTCGTGGGCCACCGGGTCCGTCGTCCCAAACCGCGCCAGGACCAGCATGCCGCGGAAATGCTCGGCCGGATTCGCGGTCACGAAGTCGATCAGGTCCTCGCGCGAACCCTCAACCAGGGTATGGAGCATCTTGTCCGGTTGGTTCTCGCTGAGCCGGTTTCCGTTGAGCCTTGGCGCGACCTCGGCGAAATCCGCCGTGAGGCCGCTGCCCGCAAGCACTTGCGAATACCATTTACGCCAGGATTTAGGCCCGCCTCCTTTGGGCAGGGCCAGCAGGCCGCAGACCAGCATCACGTCGGGCGTCAGGTGAAAGACGCGGAGGATGATGTAACCGGGCTTCTCCTCCGGCGCGGTGTAATCCAGCCCGCCGGCGGTCTGCTTGCGCTTGACGTTGTAATAGAGATCGCCGTCGATGGCGCTGGCATGGGCCTCGAAACTCATGCCACCCCCGCCTTTTCTGCCGACGGCGACGGCACTGATGCCTAGATTGTGCCGGTTCTTCCCCCCACCCCAGGTCTTCCAGATCTTGATAAATATCCCCTTATCCTTGGGGTCGTACCATTGGCCCAAGATTCGCGGGTCGTATTCGGCGGTCCCCGGTTCGGAGAGCGCGGTCCGGAACTCGGGCGGCTGCCCGCAGGCGGTCAGCAATCCGAGAACGGCGACGGCACAGAGGCCCCGGAGCCCGCGCATCCAATCCGCCGCCGCGGCACCGGAGCGCCTGCTCCAGCGCCGTCGCACAAAGCTCCGCCGATTCGCCTGCGGCATAGACAATCCATCGGCGGCTTCCATTCCAGTCATCGTCCATGAGCTCCCTCAAAAATGCGTGAGTATTCACTCACCTTAACCCGAAAAAATTTTTACGCCACGGCCTTCCAGCACCCTTCGGCGATGTCATCGGCGAGCGAAGCGATGGAGCGTTTGATGCGGCCGCCGAGGAGCCTGGAATCGATCACCTGCAGGACCACGCCGAGCACCATGGAAGTGGCGACGTCGGGATCACCTTTGGGGATCTCGCCGCGGTTCATGGCCTGGCGAATGACCCTGCGGAAGACGAGATACGGGTTCGGCTGACGGGGGTGAAGCCTCAGCATGTGGTCGTGGCGCGTGAAGAACAGGTAGACGAAGCGGTCCGGGTCCTCGGTGAAGGCCTTGCAGAAATAGTGGACCATCGCCCGAATCTTGTCCCGCGCCGTCGCGAACCGCCGCTCCTCGGTCGCCAGCGCCTCGCCCAGGGCCGTGTAATTCTCGACGAACAGCCGCCAGGCGAGCTCCTCCTTGCCGGAATAGTGACGATACATGGTCCCCTCCGCGATCCCCGCCGTCTCCGCGATATCGCGGATGGTCGTTTCCTTGACGCCCTTTTCGGCGAACAAGGCGAGCGCCGTGCGGTCGATCAATTCCTTCGTCGTCCTGCCGTCTCTCATCAAACGCCTGCACGCTTACGCCAACGCCACAGCCCGGCCGCTCCGGGACCCAAGGGAACACCACCAACGAAAATCACAAGTAAATGAGTGAACGCTCACATTAATCCCGCGCCAACCTCTTGTCAAGGGGGCAATGACGGCGGCTTGAGAGGACGATGCCCTCACCTCTCCTCACCCTCCACCCCCTTCGTAAAGGCGTCGAAGGCGATATCGGTGTAGGGATAGGCCGCCTCGGCATGGGCGAGCCCGAGCGAGACGCAGGTCTCGGCAAAGCGCACGCCGATGGCCTTGGTGTTGAGCACCGGCATTCCGGTCTCCGCCGCCAAGGCATCGGGGTCCACCACATAGGGGATCAGCTTTCCGCCGAGCGGCAGGATGCATTGGGCGCCATGGTCCCGCTTGAGGCTCTCGATCAGATCGCAGGCACGGGCGAAGATTTCGTCCCGTCGCGCGGCCAAGTCGTCGGAATAGATCTCGAGGCTGGTCATGGCGGCGATGACGTGGTCCATGCGGTAGGCCGAGATGGTGCGCCGGCAGGAGGGAATGTCGCTCTTGAGCGGCGTGATCACGGCGATGCGGTCGGTCAGGTTGGCGCCGTAATGGAGCGCCGTGCGCAACAGGCCGATCACCGGGATGCGGACCGCAAGCCGGCTCGCCTCGACCCCGGGGTCGAAGGTATTGGACTGGATCACCGCATCGAACCCGTTCTCCGCCGCCCACACCGCCTTGCGCACCAGCCCCGGCGCCTCCATGGCATGGTGCAGGCCGTTGGTGCGCTGCGCGCGCCCCTGGATCTTGTGCACCAGGGCGCCCGGATAATCGTCGGGGAAATGGACCTCGATCTCGGTGCCTGGCGAGGCATAGGACGCGACCAGGCGGCGCACCGCCTCGACCTCGGCGTCGGTCTGGCGCGGGTCCCTGGGCGCCTGATTGAGAAACATGAGCCGCATCGCTTTGGATCCCTAGAGCTGCGGGCGCCGGTCCCGGTGGGGCGTGGCGCTCTCATAGGCATGGCCGACGCCCAGGATCGCCGCCTCGTCGAAGGCGCGGCCGGCGATCTGCATGGCCAGCGGCAGACCGGCCGCGTTGAAGCCGGTGCAGACGGACAGCGCCGGCACGCCGGCGACGTTGAAGGGCTGGGTGAGGTTCGGCTTGCGCGCCCGGGGGCCGCCCCCATCCCGTGCCATGGGCGGCGCCGGATCGAGCACCGTCGCCGTGACCAGGACGTCGAAATCGTCGAACATGGCATCCATTTCGGTGGCCAGATGGCGGCGCGCGCGCTGCGCCTGAAGGTAATCGACGGCCGGGATCATCGCCCCCTCGGCGGTGCGGTACTGCAGGCTGGCGCCGAAATCCCCCGCCCGCGCCAGCCAGTCGGCCTCATGGGCGGCGAAGAATTCGGCCTCGCCGATCAGGGTCTTGACGTCGTGATAATCCATAAGGGGATGCACGCGCGCTTCCGACACCCTGGCGCCGAGGCCAGCCAGCACCTCGAGGGCGGCGTCGATGGAGGCGGCCATTTCCCGATCGGCCACCATGTCGTCCTCGAAGAAGTGGCGAAGCACGCCGATCCTGGCGCCGGCGACGCCCCGGCCCAGCCCGGCGGTGAAATCGGGCACCGGCAGATCGGCGCTGCCGGGATCCGCCGCATCGAAGCCGGCGATGGCGCCCAGCACCAGGGCGCAATCCTCGACCGTCCAGGCCAGCGGTCCGCAGGCATCGAGCGAGAACGCGTAAGGGATGACGCCGCGGCGGCTGACGCGCCCGTAGGTCGGCATCAACCCCGCCGTGCCGCAGAGCGCCGCGGGATTGCGGATCGAGCCGCCGGTATCGGTGCCGAGCGCCGCCATCGCCAGCCCCGCCGCCACCGCCGCCCCGGAGCCGGTGGACGAGCCGCCGGTGAAGCCGTGATCGGGATTCCACGGATTGCGCGCCGGGGGGAAGGCCTGGTCCGGGGACGGCGCGCCATGGGCGAACTCCAGGCAGGCGAGCTTGCCGAGGGGCACCGCGCCCGCCGCCTTCAGCTTCTCCACCACCGCCGCGTCCGCCGCCGGCAGATGATCGAGCAGCACCCGCGAGTGCGCCGTCGTGCGGATGCCCGCGGTCTCGATATTGTCCTTGAACGCCACCGGAATGCCGTGAAGCGGGCCCCGGTCTCGGCCCGCGGCGAGCTCCGTCTCCGCCGTCCGGGCCGCGGCCAGCGCCGCGTCTGCGGTGACCAGGAGATAGGCGTCGATCCTGGGGTTGATCTCGGCGATGCGCGCGAGAAAAGCCTCGGTCAAGGCTACCGGGCTGAGATCGCCGCTGCGGAACCGGCGCCCCGCCTCGGCGATGGTGAGGAAACAAAGCTCCCGGCTCACGGCGCCGCCCGCCTGCGGCCCGGCAATCCGAAGGCCGGCTCGTCGTAGCGTTCGACCAGCCTGCGCACACGTTCTCCGGCGGCCAGGTTCTCCTCGACCAGGGCGACCATGCGGTCGAGGTCGTCGTCGCCGATCGCGAGGTCCGCCGCCGCGAAGAGATCGGCGAGACGCGCGCGGATCATATCCGGGCCTCGGTCGGTTCGGTCGGTCATGTTCCCCCCCTGCGCGCACCGCCTGATCCCGGCGGCGTTTTGCCGTGCACGGCCCGGACGATGCGGTCTATCCTCGTTGCCGAGCATCTTAGGGAAGCGGCCCACGGCCCCGCAAACGGTTTGTCGGGTGGGCGCGATCGCGGAGGAACATCGCTGATGGACGAGGGAAGCGCGACCGAACGGCTGGCCCGATGGGTGGCGGGTTTCGACGCCGGGGCGGCGGGCAAGGGCGCGCGCGAGCGGCTCAAGCTGTCGGTTCTCGATGCCATCGGCTGCGCCGTCCTTGGCCGCGCCAGCGGGATCACGGCGCCGGTGACCGCGGCCCAGGCCGACCTTGGGGCCAAGGGCCCCGCGACCATCATCGGCGGGGCCGATCCCGCCTCCGTCACGGCGGCGGTGCTGATCAACGGCACCCTGATCCGGGCGCTTGATTTCAACGATCACCAGGCGATCGACCCCAATGACGGCACACGGCTCGGCGGCCACCCCTCGGACGTGCTCGCGGTGGCGCTCGCCGTCGGCGAATGGCAGGGGCGCTCAGGGGCGGAGGTGCTGGAGGCCGCCCTGATGGGCTACGAGATCTTCGGCCGCGCCCAGAAGCTGCTCGGCCGCGACCATTCCTGGGACCACGTCACCGTCCACGGCCTGACCGCGCCGGCGATCGCGGGCCGGCTGATGGGCCTTTCCGAGGCGGCCATCGCCGATGCGCTGTCGCTCGGCGCCGCCCACGCGACGACGCCCGGGGCGGTGCGGCGGGGCGCCCTGTCCTCGGCGAAGTTCCTGGCCGGGCCCATGGTGCTCGCTGCCGGTGTCACGGCGACGATGCTGGCGGCGCATGGCGCCAGCGGACCGCGCACCGTGTTCGAGGACCGGCTGAAAGGCCTTGGGCAAGCTGTCTATACCAAGGGGGATCCGGCGGCACTGGCCGCCCCGATGGCGAGCCGGCCGATGATCGAAGGCGTCACCATCAAGGCCTATCCGGGCCTGGACACCAGCCAGGCGCCGATCACCGCGGTGATCGAGGCGCAGGCGGCCCATGGCGGCGCGGTCGAGGACATCGCCGGCGTCACCCTGATCCTGACCGAGCACCCGATGGTCCGGCGCCAGATCGAGGATGTCGAGCTCAAGCAGCCCACCAACCGCGAAACCGCCGATCACAGCCTCTATTACCTCGCCGCCGCGGCGCTCGTGGACAGCGACGTGAACGAGGCGCAATACGCGCGCGAATTCTGGCGCGATGCGCGGGTCAAGGACCTGATGAAACGCATCACCCTGGAGACGGACGCGGCCTGGGAGAAGCGCGCCCCCGGCGCCTTCCCCTGCACCGCGCGCATCGCCACCGGATCGGGCGCGGTGTTCGAGAGCTCCGTCGCCTACGCGCCGGGCCATGCCCGCAATCCGTATGCCGGCGAAGAGGTGATCGCGAAGTTCCGCCGTGCCGTCGACGGGCGGATCGAGGCAAGGCGCGCCGACGACATCATCGCCGCGGTGGCGGAGATCGACGCCGCGCCGACCATCGCCGAGGTCATGAAGACCGTTGCCGGCTGAACGCGTCCGCCCAACGGCGTCCTTGTCAGGGCCCGATGCAGGCCGGAGAATGGCGCCCGAAACGGAATGAGGCAGAGGGCGGCGAATGGCGACATCGAAAACGGTCATGACCGAACCCAGCGCGATCGACCCGATCACCCTCGAGGTCATCCGCCACGGCGTGATCTCCATCACCGACCAGATCGACGCCAACATCACGCGCACCGCCTTCAGCCCCTATATCTACGAATACAAGGATTTCGCCGTCGGCCTGGTGGGCCCGGAGGGCGAGCTCATCGCCCAGTGCCGCGGCGGCATGCCCGTGTTCGTCGCCGATTCGGTGGGGATGGCGGCGCGCGACGGGATCACCGCTTACGGCCGCGACAACCTCCACCACGGCGATGTGCTTCTCTGCAACCACGCCGCCATCCAGGGTCAGCATCTCAACAACACGGTGATGTACACCCCGGTCTTCGCCGGCCCCGCGGGCGACAGCCTGATCGGGTTCTTCGCCATCAACGTCCACTGGATCGACATCGGCGGTTCGGTGCCGCGGTCCCGCGACATCTTCGAGGAGGGGCTGCAGCTGCGCTCGATCAAGATCTGGTCCAAGGGCGAGCCCATCGAGGAGGTCTACCGCATCATCGAGAACAACACCCGCACCCCGGAGGCCCTGATGGGCGACATCGAGGCGCAGCTGGCCGGCTGCCTGCTCGGCCGCGACCTCACCCGGGACCTGGCCGAGCGCTACGGCGTGGACACCTACCTGGCCGCCGTCGCCGCCATGCTCGACCAGGCGGAAAGCGCCGCCCGGGCGCGCATCGGCGCCATGCCCGACGGCACCTACGAGGCCGAGGCCTTCCTCGACAATGACGGCGAGGGCGACCAGCCGATCCCCATCAAGGTGCGCATCACGGTCGCCGGCGACGAGCTGACGGTGGACTACAGCGACATGGCCGACGCCGTTGCCGGCTGCATCAATTCGGGCTTTTACGGCGGCGGGCGGACCACCGCCCGGGTCGCCTTCAGGTACCTTCTCGGCGGCGACGATCCGGCCAACGAGGGCACCTTCCGCCCCCTCAAGCTGGTCCTGCCCGAGGGCAAGATCCTGAGCGCACCGCCGACGGCCCCCATGGGCAACTACTCCCAGCCCTTTCCCACGGTGATCGACACCATCATCCGCGCCTTCGAGCAGGTGGCGCCCGAGCGCGTGACGGGCGGCCATTACGGGACCTTCGCCGGCTTCCGCTTCCAAGGCACCGATGCCGGCGGCGCGCCCTTCGATTGCCACGTCTGCGGCTACGGCGGCTGGGGCGCGAGCGCGCGCGGCGATGGCGCCGGGCCGTTCCGCACCATGGCCCATGGCGACACCCGGCTGATCCCCATGGAGCTTCAGGAGGCGCTCTACCCCGTCGACATCGAGGAACTTGCCCTGCGCCCCGATTCCGGCGGCGCCGGGCGGTTCAGGGGCGGGCTCGGCCTGCGCAACGTCTACCGCGTGCGGGTCCCCTGCCGGCTGGTGGTGAAGTTCGACCGCATCGACTGCCCGCCCTGGGGCGTCGCCGGGGGCGCGCCCGCCAAACCCGGCTGGGTGACGGTGGAGCGCCGCGGCGGCGAGCGCGTCATCCTGCGCAAGACCAAGGGCTTCGAGCTGGCGGCCGGCGACCGCGTCATCGTCGAGGTCGGCGGCGGCGGCGGGTGGGGCCCGCCGGCCGAGCGCGACCCCGCCCTCGCCGCCCGCGACCGGCGGCTCGGCTACGTCACCGCCTAGGCGGGGGGCAGGGGCTCACGCGGGGGCGAGGTCGAGACGCGCGAGGAGCGGCGCCAGTTCCGGCGCGGACTCGGCCCGCCAAAGGGCATCGAGCGCTTCCCGGCAGCGCGCCTCGCCGATGATCGGACCGCCGAGGGCCAGGAACTTGGCGGCGATGTCGTCGTCGTTCATGGGGTTCCTGGGATCGCCCAGGGGATTGACCACCTCGACCTGCTCCGTGGTGCCGTCTTCCAAGGTCACCGCCACCCGCATGATCACCCGCTCCGCCGCCGCGGCGTCGATGTCTTCATCGACGGTGACCTTGATCTTGGCCATCAGGGGGCGGAGCGCCGGGTCGCGCACCGCCTCGTCGGCGAACGACGCGACCGTGATCGGCCCGTCGACGAGGGCGCGGGCGAGGATATAGGGCAGGCTGTGATCGGCGGTCTCGCGGGTCTGCGGGTCCCACTTCTCCGGCTCGCTGCCGATCTCGAACTTGGTGAAGGTGGAGGTGAAGACCTCGATCCCGGCGATGGCCTCCGGGGCAATTTTTTCGCGCAGCTCGAGCGCCGCCCAGACCGCGGCCTGGCCGTTGGTCTCGATGGGCCAGTACTTGATCTGCACCCGCGGCAACAGGGCGGGTCCCCCGCCGCCGCCCGGGAACGGCGCCAGGTCGAACGGCCCGGTGACCTTTTCGAACAGCCCGCTGCGGCCGTCAAACGCATTGGGCGGCCCGGCCATACCCTCGCGCGCGAGCAGGGCGGCGAAGGCCCCGTTGCGGGCGGCATAGGCGGTGGCGGCGTTTTTCCACGGCGTCAGCTCGCCCGAGCGCGTGACCCGCAAGGGCACGCTGGAGGCCGCCATGATGCCGATGGCGTTGGCGGTCTCCTCCACCCCCAGCCCTAAGAGGTTGCACATCCCCGCCGCGGTGGCGATACCGACCGCGAAGCCCTGGTCCCAGCCGTTGCGGCTCAACTGGGTGCTGTCGCTCAGCCGGGCGAAGATCTCGTAGGTGACGGTCATGGCCGCAAGGAAGGCCGCGCCGCTGACCGGCTCGGCCCCGGCATGGGCCAAGTGGGGGCCCAGGCCATCGCTGGGATGGCCGCCCGGATAGCGGTCGTTGAAATCGAAATTTCGGATCATGGCGGAATTGACGAACCCCGCGGCCTCCAGCGGCAGGGTCTCGCCGTGAAACAGGACGCGGCCCTTGATCGCGCCCGGCACCTGGCCGGCGGCGATGCGGCGCCCGATCGCGGCATTGGCGCAGGCCGCGGCGCCCAGGCCGCAACCAAGGGTGTCGACCAGGTGCTGCACGCCGGCATGCACGGTCTCGGCATCGAGATCGGCGAAGGTCAGGGCGGAGGCGAATGTGGCGAGATCCGAAGTGATCTGATCCATGGCGGCATCGTGTTGCGGGTTTGGAGTATCGGGCGGTAGGGAACGCCCGGTGCAAAGCCCTGGGCCGGACCGGGACGCCTACCCCTCGGCGCTCGCCCAGGTGTCGATCTCCACCTCCCAGCCGCGCTGGGACAGATCGCAGCCGTTGCCCTCGGGGTCGCGCATGCGCACCTCGGACTGGGTCCGGCTGGCCGGCCGCTCGGCGATGGTGGCGGGTCCTTTGACTTTTTCCGCGAAGGCCCGGGAATCGGGCACGACCATGCCCATATGGGCGATCCCCATGCGGGCCTCGTGGCCCGGCTCGTCATTGTAGAAGACCTGAATGGCGACGTTGGTGTGCCCATCCCCGACATGGCGGTTGCGGTAGCCCGGCTGCTCGCGGCGCTTGGCGTGGGCGGCCCACAGTTCGGGATAGCCGAACAGGTTCATGTAGAAACCCTCGACCGTTTCGGGATCCAGCGCGTTGAGCGCGATATGGGCGATCCTGGGCACCCGCGGCGCCTCCGGGGTGACGCCGAAATTGCGCTGGGACAGGCTGACGGGATTGCATTCCGGATCGTGGATTCGCACCTCGCCGCGGCTCAGGTCCCCGCTTTCCTCGCGGACCGTTCCGCGCGGGTAGAGCTCCAAGTAGCGGGCCACCACCTCGTCGATGCTGTCCACGGCGATGCCGAGATGATGCAGGCCCAGTTCCATGCGCGGCTCGCCGAGGCCGGGACGGCGGCGGAACAGGGTGAGGTTGAAGCCGCCGTCGGTCAGCGTCACGTCGCCTTCGGAGGTGCGGCCCAATTCCGTGAAGCCGAAGTACTTCGCGTAAAACCCGGCGAGCGAGTCCGGGTTTTCGCTGAGCACGGCAAGGTATCCGATCCGGGCCATGGGCATCCTCCCCTGATGCGCGGCTTTGGCACGCTCGTTTTCGAGTTATCGGATCATTCTCTCACCGGTGGCCCGCCTTGTAAACGAAGGGCCCGGGACGCGATGCTCAGCTCTCCACCACCCGCCATTCGATGGCCTCGCCGCCGCGGTAGATGATGGCGCGCGCCTCGGGGCCGGCCACCGCCACCTCTTCCGGCGCGGTCCAGGTGCTGCGTTCCAGCGTTATCGTCGCCTCGTTGGGCGGAAGGCCGTAATGGGCCGGCCCGTTGAGGGCCGCGAAGGCTTCGAGCTTGTCCAGCGCGCCGGCCTCGTCGAACACCTTGGCATAGGTCTCGATGGCCACCGGCGCATTGAACAGCCCGGCACAGCCGCAGACGGCGAGCTTCGCCGCCACCGGATGGGGCGCGGAATCGGTGCCGAGGAAGAAGCAGGCCTCGCCGGAGACGGCGGCGTCGTGCACCGCCTGGCGGTCGCGTTCGCGCTTGACGATGGGCATGCAGTAGTAATAGGGCCGGATCCCATAGCCCAGCATGTCGTTGCGGTTGAGCTGCGTGTGATAGGGCGTGATGGTGCCGCCGACCTGGGGCGCGGCCGAGCGCACGTAATCGACGCCGATCTTGGACGAAAGGTGCTCGAGGACGATGCGAAGCCCCGGATACTCCCGGGTCATGGGGATCAGCCGCTTGTCGATGAACACCGCCTCGCGGTCGAACACGTCGACGGACGGGTCGGCCGCCTCCTCGCCGTGGATCAGGAGCCGCATGCCGATCTTTTCCATGCGCGCCAGCACCGGGCGGATGCGCTCGAAGTCGGTGACGCCGAAGGCGGAATTGGTGGTGGCGCCGACGGGATAGAGCTTGACCGCGGTGAAGACGCCGTCGGCGAATCCCCGCTCGACCTCGTCCGGGTCGGTCTCGTCGGTCAGGTAGCAGGTCATCAGCGGCTCGAAATCCACACCGTCCGGGACCGCCGCCATCACCCGCTCGCGGTAGGCCAGCGCATCCGCGATGGTGGTCACCGGCGGCACCAGGTTGGGCATGATGATGGCGCGCGCGAAATGCCTGGCGGTAAATCCCATAACCGCCTTGAGCATCTCGCCGTCGCGCACATGGAGGTGCCAGTCGTCGGGCTTGCGGATGGTGATGCGGTCGGTCATGGGACCGGATCCCGTCAGAGCCCCTGGGCGGCGGCGGCGAAGGTATCGGTCTCCATGTCGTCGTCCCGCACGGCGCCGGTGAGATCGCTGATGCGCGCGATGCCGCGCTTGTCGCACCAGGTCTCGAGGTCGTTGATGATCGAGATCATGGCCGTCGGGTTGCGGAAATTGATGTAGCCGATCTCGACCGCCGACGCGCCCGCCAGCATGTACTCGATGACGTCCTCGGCATTGGAGATGCCGCCGCAGCCGATGATCGGGATCGAGACCGCCTTGGAGATCTGGTAGACCATGCGCATGATGATCGGCTTGACGGCGGGCCCCGAGAAACCGCCGATCTTGTTGCCCAGCACCGGACGGAAACTGGCGACGTCGATCTTCATGGCGAGGATGGTGTTGGCCACCGTCAGCGCATCGGCGCCGGCCTCCTCGGCGGCGATGGCGACGTCGACGATCTCACCGGCATTGGGCGACAGCTTGGCCCAGACCGGCTTGTCGGTCTCCGAACGCACGCGGCGGACGATGTCGCGGGTGTGATTCGCCTGGAGGGCGAAATTGCCGCCGCCCGGCTTGCGCGTCGGACAGGAGATGTTGATCTCGACGGCATCGACCCCCGGCGCCGAGATGTCCCGGGCCATGGCCTGGAAATCGTCGGCGTCCTCGGCCGAGATGCTGGCCACCAGGGGCGGCGTGTACTGCTTATAATCGGGCAGCTGGACATCGAGGAAATACTGAAGCCCCTTGGTCGGCAGACCGATGGAATTGATCATCCCCGCTTCGACCTCGTGGGCGCGCGGCGTCGGGTTGCCGGCGCGGAAGTTGCGCGACACCGTCTTCGCCACCAGCGCCCCCAGGCGGTTGATGTCGATGACCGAGGCGTATTCCGTGGAGAAAGCGCCCGAAGCCGGCATCACCGGGTTCTGGAGCTCGAGCCCCCCTACCCTGACCGAAAGATCTACCATCCCAGAGCCTCCTGCATGTCGAACACCGGGCCCTCGACGCAGACCCGGCGCAAAACCTTTTCGCCGTTGACCTCGAAGGTCTTGACGCAGACGTAACACGGCCCCAGCCCGCAGGCCATCACCTGTTCCATGGCGATCTGACCGGGAATGCCGAATTCCTTGCCGAGCCGCCGCATCAGCTGGAACAGCCGGTTGGAGCCGCAGGTGAAGAAGGCGTCCGCCTTGCCGTCCTCGATGAGCCCACGCAAAATCTCCTCGACATTGTCGATATCCGAGGTGCCGTCGTGATCGGTCACCGGTTTGATCTCGGCGCCGATCTTCTCGAACCGCTCCTGGGACAGCAGGTAGTCGGGATTGCGCGCGCTCAGGATCGCCGTCACCCCGACCCCCTGTTCGCCGGCCAGCTGCGAGATCGGCGCCAGCGTCGCCAGCCCCACGCCGCGGCCAAGGACGACGATGTTCTTCCACGCCGGCTCAAGCGTGAAACCGACCCCCAGCGGGCCGACGATGTTGCACTTCCGGCCCACCTCCAGGGTGGCAAGGCCGTGGGTGCCGCGACCGACGCATTTGTAGAGAAACTCGAGCCGCTGGTTGTCGCGGTCGATGGCGTAGATGCTCTGCGGCCGCCGGAACCAAAGGTCGCCCTCGTCGGGCGATGGGCACAGCACGTGAAAAAATTGGCCCGGATTCACCGCCAGCGCCTTGGGCGAGGCGGTCACCACCAGATGCTTGTATTCGTCGTTGACCCAGTCATGGGCCACCACCGTGGTGAGGGTTTCCTCGATGGTGGTCTGGGCCGGGAATTCATTTTCCCCGCTTTCGCCGACAATGAAGGGCTGCGAGGCGAATTCGTAATCCCGCATGCTCACCGGTTTTCTCCCTTGGACGTGGTCCCGCGGTCCCGCAAGGCCATATAACCACGACTTTGTTCATAAAACAAAAAATATCTCATTTTTGTTACATTCCGACAATTTTCATCAATTTATCAATTGTTTATGCCCGGTCCCGCGCCTCAGGCCGCGTGGCGCTGCAACAGCTCCCGCATGTACCCGGCCGCGGCCGTCCCTTTCAGCGCCCGGCGCCACATGTCCTCCACCGCCCGCTCGTGGAGCGCCAGCGCCTCGGGCGCCGAGGTGATCATGGCGATGCCGCCCAGCACGTTGGGCTGTTCGCCCAGGCGGAACGGGCTCAGGGTCAGGATCCTGCGATCCGGCTGGCGGAAGATCTGGAAGCTCGAATGGGGCAAGGTGCCGGGAACGACGCCGATCTGGACGCCGATCGGCTCCTCCTCCATCAGCCGCGTGAGATGGCTCGCCTCGGCCCGGGCCTTGGCCCGGCGCCGCTGCAGTTCGGCGTCGGGCAGATCGAGGCGCCCGACCAGGCCGTTGCGCAGGAAGCGGTCGATCTCGGCCCCGGAGATCAGGTTGAGGATGCCCGGCCGGCGGCGCAGATAGGTGTCCTTGCGCGCCCGCAGGATCGGCATCAGGTCGGACACCTGCTTGAGCGCCGCCTCGCGGTCCCCGAACCCGTCGGGGATGCTTTCGGCGAGCACCTCCTCCAGGGCGCTGTCGAAAATGTCCGAGGCCAGCAGCATCGACACCGGCCCGGCGAGGACGGTGATATGTTCGCTGGTCTCCTCGATCTGGCGCAGGCGCTCGAAGAAACTCACCGCCGAGGACAGGTATTCGACCCCGACCCCGAGCAATGTCGGCACCGAGACGTCGAGCAGGTCCGCGAGCCTCTCCAGGGTATCGATCTTGGCGACCTCGCCTTTTTCGAAACGGTAGAGCGCGGTCCGCGAGATGCCCAGGCGCTTGGCGATCTCATCGGCGGTCAGGCCCGAGCCCAGGCGGAAGGCCTTGAGCCGGTTGCCGATATCGTCGAAGCGGATGGTCATCAGGCGCCGGGGGGCAGCTCCTTGCCCCATTTGGCGCGGATCTTGGCGTCGAGCTCGGGGCTGGAGCGCGCCATGGTCGGGAAGCTCGCCTTGCGCCGGAAGGGGATGCAGGCATCGACCACCACCCGCGAATTGCGGGGATCCTCGTCGGAATAGCACATGGGATCGAGCCGCGTGCTCCAGCAGCCGTCGAGCACGTCGACGCCCTCCTTGGGGTCGCACCGCGTGCACATCGCCCAGACCACGTCGTTCATGTTGGACGGATCGATATCGTCGTCGACCACGATCACCCAGCGGTTGGCGTAGGCCCCGGCGTGGCACTGCGAGGCCACGTAGCCGGCCTGTTTCGAGTGGCCCGGGTACATCTGCTTGATCGAGACCGTGAGCCACATGCGCCCGCCGCCGGCCTCGTGGGTCCACACCCCCTTGACCTCGGGGATGCCGGCCGCCTCGAGCTGCGACCACACCATGCCGCTGCGGCTGTAGCCGCGGAAAAACGTGTTGTCGTTGGGCGGAACGGCGGGGACCGCACCGACCAGGATGGGATCGTTGCGGTGCATCAGGGTGGAAATGCGGATCGCCGGCTCCTGATTGGCGCCGCCCGCGTAATACCCCGTCCATTCGCCGAGCGGGCCTTCCAGCACCGTATCATCGGGATGGATCATCCCTTCGAAGGCGATCTCGGCGCTGGCCGGGATCGGCAGACCGGTGGCCGGGCCGTTGATGACCTCGATGGATTCTCCGAGGATGCCGCCGGCGTAATCGTATTCGCACTTGCCGTGGGGCATCTCCGTGCCCGAGATCATGAACATCGCCGGATGCAGGCCGGTGACCACCGCCACCGGGCAGGGCTCGCCCCGTTCGTGGTATTTCTTGAGGATCATGCCGCCCTGCTTGCCGCCGGAGATCATGATCGAGGCGGTCTTGGCGTCGTGGGACTGGATGCGGTAGCAGCCGCAGTTGATCCACTCGGAATCGGGGTCCTTCATCACCACCATGGCGGCGGTGCCGATGTAGTAGCCGCCGTCGAGCTCATGCCATTTCGGCGTCGGGAACTTCTCGATATCGACGTCATCGCCTTCGGCGAAGTTTTCCATGATCGGCCCGCCATTGACCGACTTGGGCGGGATCAGCGGCGTATCGGCCATGTATTCGCGCCAGTACTGCACGAGGTCGATTTCCGAGGTGTCCGCTGGCAGCCCCAGGGCGAGGCTGACCCGGGGCGAGGAACAGAGGATATTGGCGAGCACCCGATAATTGGCCTCGAACCCCGGCACCCCGTCGAACAGCACCGCCGGGTTGGTCATCTTGCGCATCATGAGATCGACGATACCGCCGATCTCCTCGTCGCGATCGGCGCCGCTGATGCGTTTCAGCTCGCCCGCCGCCTCGACCTCCTCGATCCAGGCCCTCAGGTCCTTTTCCGCCATTGTTCTGGCCCTCCTCCGCCGGCCTGTTGCCGTTCCGTCAGCGGCCACTGTGACGGAACTCCCGCCCTCTCACAACCGTTTTGCAACAAATTTGGGAAAAATATTGAATTGTGAACACCCGCCCCCGTAAACTCCACGGCAACGATGCGGGGCATCGCCATCGATGCTATAGATTTCGACAGAAATGACGCCGCAAGTCGTCCGTTACGAGCGCCGTCACCGTCACATCAGGGGCCACATGCTTTCCTATCCCTTCCCTTCCCCCCGAGCGCGGGTTTTTGGTGATCGCGCGCAGCCCGGTTTACACTTATGAAGCCCGCCGCCTTCACCTATCACGCCCCCGGCTCCGTCAATGACGCCGTCGCCGTTCTCGGCGATGTCGCCGCCGAAGGCGGCCGGGTGCTCGCCGGCGGCCAGAGCCTGGTGCCGACCATGGCCTTTCGCCTGGCGACGCCGGCGCACCTGGTCGACATCAACGGGATCGCCGAGCTCGATCGCCTCGCCGTCGACGGGGGGCAACTCGCCATCGGCGCCTGCGTCCGCCATGCCGCGTTCCACCAACCGGTAACGGACGGCCGGCTGGGGCCGCTGCTGAGCCACGTCGCCCGCCATATCGGCCATTACCCGATCCGCCAGCGCGGCACCTTTTGCGGCAGCTTGGCCCAGGCCGACCCGGCATCGGAATGGTGCCTGGTCGCGGCCACCCTCGACGCCACGGTCGTCGCCGAGAGCGGGCGCGGGCGGCGCGAGATCGCCGCCGCCGATTTCATCCTTGGCGCCATGACCACGGCGCTCGACGAGGACGAGCTGCTGATCGAGGCCCGGCTGCCCGTGCCGCCCGAGGGAACCGCCCTCGGGTTCGTCGAGTTCAGCCGCCGGGCGGGCGATTTCGCCCTGGCCATGGCGCTTGCCGCCTACCGCCTCGAGGACGGGGCGATGACCGACGTGCGTCTCGGCATCGGCGGCGCCGAAGACCGCCCGCGCCGCATCCCCGAAGCCGAAGAGGCGCTTGCCGGCCAGGCCCCGGAGGCGCAAGCCTTCGCCGCGGCGGCCGAAGCGGCGGCGGCGGCCATCGACCCCATGGAGGACGCCCAGACCGATGCCGCCTACCGGCGCGACCTGGTGCGCGCCTTGAGCCAACGCGCCCTGGAGGCGGCCGCGCCATGACCGCGAAAACCGATATCACGCTCACCGTCAATGGGCGCGATTACGCCGTCACCGTCGAGCCCCGGCGCACCCTGGCCGACGCCATCCGCGAAGACTGCGGCCAGACCGGCACCCATTTGGGTTGCGAGCACGGGGTCTGCGGCACCTGCACGGTCCTGCTCGACGGTCAGCCGGTGCGCTCCTGCCTGCTGTTCGCCGTCCAATGCCAGGGCAAGAGCATCCGCACCGTGGAAAGCCTCGCCGACGGCGACGACCTGCATCCCCTGCAGGAGGCCTTCGTCAAGCATCACGCGCTGCAATGCGGCTACTGCACGCCCGGCTTCCTGATGCTGGCGGCGGGCATCCTGGAGAACGATCCCGACATCAATGACGCCGACCTGCGCGAGGCGCTGTCTTCCAACCTCTGCCGATGCACCGGATACGCCAATATCGTCAAGGCGGTCCGCGCCGCGGCCGACGACATGAAATCGGGCTGACGGCGTTGGACAAGGTTCTCGGAAAGCCCGTCGAACGCCTCGAGGACGGCCCCCTGATCCGGGGCCGGGGGCGCTATGCCGGCGACATCAATTTTCCCCATCAGCTGCATATGCGAATGGTGCGCTCGCCCCACGCGCACGCCCTGATCAAGTCGGTGGACACCGGCGAAGCCCTTGCACTTCCCGGCGTCTTCGCGGTCTGGACCTCGGCCGATATCGCCGAGCTGGGGCCGGTGGACTTCCGCGCCGACCGCGCCTCGGAAATCCTCAAACCCTACCGCCAGCCGGTGCTGGCCAAGGGCCGGGTGCGCTATGTCGGCGATCCCGTCGCCGCGGTCTTCGCCGAAGACCCCTATACCGCCGAGGATGCGGCGGAGCTGGTGGCCGTCGACTACGAGGAACTGCCCGCCATCACCCGGGCCGATCAGGAGCCCGGCGAATTCGATGACGGGCTCGGCACCGAAGCGGCGCTGCTGACCCATACCTTCGGCGACGTCGAGGCCGGTTTCGCCGCCGCCCACACGGTGATCGAGCTCGACTTGCTCACCGGCCGCCATTCCGGCGTGCCCATGGAGACCCGCGGCGCCATCGGCGTCTATGACGCCGCAGCGGATGTCCTCGAGCTGCACGGCGCCGCCAAGGTCCCGCACCGCAACCGCGATACCCTTATCGGCATGCTCGACCTCGCGCCGGGCCAGGTCCACGTCTATGAAAGCCATGTCGGCGGCGGCTTCGGCATCCGCGGCGAGCTCTACCCCGAGGATGTCCTGGTTCTGGTCGCGGCCAAGCGCCTGGGCCGCCCGGTGAAGTGGATCGAGGACCGCATGGAGCACCTGATGTGCGCCAACCAGGGCCGCGAACAGCGGCATCTCGCGCGCATCGCCGTCGATGAAGACGGCCGCATCCTCGCCATGGACGACGAAATCTTCCACGACCAGGGCGGCTACGTGCGCACCCACGGCTCCAATGTCGCCAACCGCACCATGTGCATGCTGACCGGGCTCTACGACGTGTCCGCCTTCCGCGCCGTCGCCCATTTCCGCCTCACCAACAAGACGCCCTGTGCCACCTATCGCGCGCCGGGCCGTTTCGAGAGCACCTATGTGCGCGAACAGCTGATCGATGCCATCGCCGCCGAACTGGGTATCGACCGTGTCGCCGTGCGCCGGCGCAACCTGATCCCGGCCGACGCCTTTCCCTACCGGCTCGCCTTCGACGAGCCCCATGTCGCCGACCTCGAGTTCGATTCCGGCGATTACGAGCTGCTGATGGACAAGGCGCTCGAGGCCTTCGGCTGGAAGGAACTGCAGGACACCCTGGCACGCCGCCGCGAGGCCGGCGAGATGGTCGGCCTGGGCATCGGCCTGTTCCTCGAGGAAGGCGGGCGGGGCCCGTCCGACGGGGCGCGCATCTCGGTCGATAGCCAAGGCGGCGTCGAGGTGGTCACCGGCGGCGCCTCACTGGGACAGGGGTTCGAAACGGCGATGGCGCAGATCTGCGCCGACGCGCTCGGCGTCGACTATAAGCGCATCCGCGTGATCCACGGCCAGACCGACCGCATCCCCTACGGCATCGGCGCCCATGCCACGCGGGCGACGGTGCTGACCGGCGGCGCCGTCCATGCCACGGCGTTGACGCTCCGCGCCAAGGCGCTGGACATGGCGGCGGAGCTTCTGCAGAGCCCGGCCGACGCGCTGAACATCGATGACGGCGTCATCGGCAAGCGCGACGACCCGGGCGGCCCGACCATGACCTTGGGCGAGGTGGCCAAGCGCATGGCGCCCGGCTCCAAGGTCTTGGGCGACCGGCCGCCGGGGCTGTGGGCGGAGGATTTCTTCAACCCGGCGGAGACCGTGTTCCCCTACGGCGTCCACCTCGCCCAGGTGCGCGTCGACCCCGGCACCGGCGGCATCACCGTCGAGCGCTTCATGGTCGCCTACGACGTCGGCCGGGCGGTCAACCCGGCGATGGTCGAGGGCCAATTGGTGGGCGGCTGCCTGCAGGGTCTTGGCGGCGCGCTTTATGAGGAATTCGCCTATGACGAACGCGGCCAGCCCCTGGCCGTTACCCTGGCCGATTACCTGCTGCCGACCCTGGGCGAGGCGCCCGAGATCGAATGCCTGATCACCGAGGATGCGCCGAGCCCGCTCAACCCGCTCGGCATCAAGAGCGCCGGGGAAGGCGGCATCAACGGGGTCGGCGCGGCCATCGCCGGCGCCGTCAACGAGGCCATCGGCATCCCCGGCGCCGTCACCCGGTTGCCCATCACCCCGCAGCGCCTCAAGGCGATCCTGCGCGCGGCGGGAAAATAACTTCAAGGGAGAGATCCATGTCGAAGAAACTTCAGCTGTCCTGCGCCATCGGCGATTACGAGATCGTCCGTGCGCTGAAGGAGGGCACGGTGCAGCCCGACGGCATCGAGCTGACGGTGCTGACCGACATGGACTCCACCACCCGCCACTGGCGCTTCCTGCGCAACGGCGATTTCGACGTCGGCGAGGTGTCGAGCTCCTCCTACCTGGTGGCCCGCGACCAGGGCATGCCCTTCGCCGGTCTGCCGGTGTTCCTGCACCGCCGCTTCCGCCACGGCTTCATGTTCATCAACACCACCAAGGGCATCGAAAAACCCACCGACCTGATCGGCTGCAAGATGGGGGTCAAGCAGTACCAATCGAGCGCGCAATTGTGGATGCGCGGCATCCTCGAGCATCATTACGGCGTCCCCCACCGCTCCATGGAATGGTTCTCGGAGCTGGACGAGAGCATCGACTTCACGCCGCCCAAGGATCTCAAGCTGACCCGCCTGCCCCACGACAAGGGCGTCGAGGCCATGCTGGCCGAGGGGGAGCTCGATGCGGTGCTGCATCCCGACCTGATCCACCCCCTGGTCGAGGGCGATCCCCGGGTCGGGCGGCTCTTTCCCAACTTCAAGGAGGAGGAGATCCGCTTCTACAAGGAGACCCAGATCTTCCCCATCATGCACGTCATCGGCATCCGCCAGGAGATCGTCGACGAACACCCCTGGGTGCCGATCAACCTCTATCACGCCTTCAACGAGGCCAAGGCCATCGCCATGAAGCGCATGGTCAACCCGCGCATCGTGCCGCTCGCCTGGTACCGCGAGGCCTGGGAGGAGCAGGAGGAGATCCTCGGCCCCGACCCCTGGGAATACGGCATGACGGAGAAGAACGAGAACCAGCTC
>JAWWBR010000017.1:0-42756 GCA_033720855.1 Alphaproteobacteria bacterium | reverse complement strand
TTCTCGAGGCCCAGGCGTTGGGGTGCCCCGTGGTCGCCGGCGGCGGCGGGGCCGTTGGCGCCATCGTCGAGCACGAGGCGACCGGATTTCTGGTGCCGAGCGGCGATCCACGGGCCTTCGCCAAGGCCGTCGACGGGCTGCTTCGCGACCCCGATCGTGCGGCCGCGATGGGCGCGGCGGCGCGACGGAGGGCACGGCGGTGCCACGGCATCGAAACCGCGGCAAAGACCATCGACCTAGCCCTTGCCGATGGCCTGCGGCGGGTGCCTGCGCGCAACGATTCCGCGGCATCGGCGGCTGGCCTGCCGGCCGGCGCCGGCGAGGCCGGCGGCGCGCCTTATCAGCGGGAGGAAAGCGCGTGACCGCGGTGCCACGGGTTCTCATCTTCGTTCAGCACCTGCGCGGCATCGGCCATTTGCAGCGCGCCGCCGCCATCGCGCGGGAACTGGCGAATGGCGGGATCGCCGTCGACCTCGTCTCCGGCGGGATGCCGGTCTCGGAAATCGATGTCTCGGGCATCGGCGTGCATCAATTGCCGCCGGTCCGCAGCCCCGACGACAGCTACACGCGCCTGGTCGATGAACACGGTGCCCCGGCCGGCCCGGCGCTCAGGGCCGCGCGGCAGAGGCGGCTTGTCGATCTGGTCCAGGCCGTCCGGCCGCACGCGGTCATCGTCGAGATGTTTCCCTTCGGCCGCAGCCAGATCGCCCACGAGATAATCGCGTTGATCGAGGCGGCCCGGGCCCTATCGCCGAGGTCCCTGATGATCTCCTCGGTCCGCGATATCGTCGCCCAAAAGCGCTCGACTGAGCGCTACGTCGAGATGGCCGAGCAGGCCGCGGCATGGTTCGACGCGGTCCTGGTCCACGGGGATCCCGCGGTCCTGCCCTTTGACGAAAGTTTTCCCGCCGTCGATATGATCCGCGACCGGGTGCATTACACCGGCTATGTGCTCGCCAACCGGCCGCCCCCGCGCCGCCGCCGCCGTGACCGAGATGCTGGGGAGGTCCTGGTCACCGCAGGGGGCGGCGCTTTCGGCGGCGCGTTGATGCGCGCCGCGGTCGCCGCCCGCGCACACAAGCTGCTGGATCGCGATCTCGCGTCGCGGCCCTGGCGGTTGATCACCGGACCCAATTTGCCTGCGGCGGAAGCCCGGGCGCTGGATCGCCATGGCGGCGATGGGGTCGTCATCGAACCTTTTTGTGCCGAGCTTCCCGCGCGCCTGGCGGGCGCCCGGCTGAGCGTATCTCTCTGCGGCTACAATACCGCCCTGGAAGTCGCCGCCGCCGGCGTGCCCGCGGTAATGGTGCCGGCCGGCTCGGGGCGTCAGAACGAACAGCGCAGGCGGGCTCAGGCTTTCGCCCGCATGGGACTTGCCGAGGTCCTCGCCGAGGACGTTCTCGACGGGGCAAGCCTGGCGGCAGCCATGAATCGCGCTGCCGCCGCGGGCAGGGGGCCGCGTGTGGGCAGGGCGCTCATCGACATGTCCGGTGGCGAGACCAGTTGCCGGCTGGTGGCGGACTGGCTGGCCAAAGAGGCCGCAAGCCGGACGCCCGCGCTTCCGTCTTCGGCCTGAGGGATGGATTGTCGGCCGGGGGGCTTGCGCATATAGTCGTCACAGCGGAGACGGGCGCGGGAATTGGGAAACCGGCGATAGTTTTGCTTCGCCACAGAGGATTCGGTTCAGCGATGGTCAAAACATTGAATCCCGTCAGCAAGGCGGTTTACACCCTGATCAAGGACGGCTCGCTGGTTACGGGCATCTTCGACAAGAAGATGTTCAGCGTCTATCCGTTCCAGTTTTCCCCCCGGCAACTGATGTTCTTGGCCGAATGCGTCGAGCGCGTGGCCGATGTGGACGGCTGCTGCGCGGAGATCGGCTGCAATCGCGGATACACGACGGCGTTTCTCAACCGCTTCATGGAGGAGAGCGGGATAGAGAAGGCGTATTACGCGGTCGACACCTTTTCCGGCTTCATCTCCGATCATGTGGATCACGAGGTGAAGGAGCGGGGCAAAAGCGAATCGATCCGGTACAAGATGGCGGACAACAAGAAAACCTGGTTCGACCGTTCGATGGACGTGACCGGCATCCGCGGCCTTCAGTCCATCGAGGCGGATGCGGCAACCTTCGATTACGCGACCATCGCACCGATCGCGTTCTGCCTTCTCGACGTCGACCTCTACGTGCCGATCGCCGCCGCCCTGCCCCGGATCTACGAGAACGTGGTCCCCGGCGGCATCATCGTCGTCGATGACTGCGCGCCGAACCAGGCCTGGGACGGCGCGCTGCAGGCTTATGGGGAGTTCGTCAAGTCGGCCGGCCTGCCCCTTGACGTGCGCTGCGGGAAGCTGGGGCTGATCGAAAAGCCGACGCAAGCGGCGGAGTGACTCGCCCGCTTGGCGCCCGGCCGGCCCCAGGGCGGCACCATCAGGGAAGCGTTTCGCGGTCCGCGGCGTCCTCGTCGTCCTGGCTCGGGCAGTCCAGTCCCAGGGCCCGGAAATTGGCCACCGAGGCGGGATCGAGGCGGAGTCGATTGGCCAGAACCGCGCCATGGGCCGCCCGCGCGATGGCTAGAAATCCGTCGAGATCGGTGTCCACTTTCACGCGACCGGCCGGGCTCTTCAGGCTGAGCTCCATCCATCCGTCGCTGGGCTCGGAGCGCCGGGTGGCGAAATGCTTGAGCCGGACGCCGGTGACCTCTTCCCAGGAGAGCCTGCGCCCGCCGCCTTCGAGCCAATCGGCGGACAACAAGAACCGGCATGTCTGACGCCGGAAGGTCCGCAGCGCGAGCAGCAGCGACAATCCTCCGATGGCGCCGAAAATGATCATGGCCACCCGCCCGGGCTCGGCGAACACCGAGGGCGCCACGGCGATCGCCAGTCCCGCCGCCGCCAACAGGTAGTCCCGGGTCAGGCTGCCCGCGGGATAGCGGTGCGTCGTCGTGGCGGTGCCCGCCGGTACATGGTCAGGAGGCATGATCTTGGCCCCGTCTTTGGCCGTGGCGTTCCCTGTTTGCGCTGCGTCGGTCGCCGGGTGCGGTGGCGTCGAGCCTGCGCGGCGGTTTCATCGTCATGGCCGTGAGTTTGTTGCGGTCGAGGTGCCTGGAAATCGTCTTATGCGGAGCAACCGAGGGATCGCCAAGGCCGTCGCCCTCAATTTATCACGGGCACTCGCGCAAGTGGAGCCAAGCTTGGCTGCCGACGCCCCTTCGGTCGCCCCCGATCCGAGTCCGTTACCGGAATCGATCTGCGGTCCCGAGGTGCCCCGCGGCCCCGGTGGGTGGCTCCTCCGCAGTTTCCGGGTGACGGGCGTTCCGAATATTGTAGAATTCGGCTGAATATCGAAAAGCATGGGGGCAGGGCGGTTTTTTGCCCCCGAAAACCGAACGGGGAACGCCGTAGTTTGCGCCTAACAACTATGGGACACCGAGGCAATGTCTAGTCAGATCGATACCAGGATCATCGATGGCGACGGCCATATCACCGAAGACGAGGCGGGGATCATCGGCCATATGGAACCCGCCTACCAGCGGATCGCGGAGCAGAACGGCGTCGTTTTCCCGCCCCTCGATCACCTTCACGCCGGACGGGCCGTGGAAACGCCGCCCAGACGGGACGGCCGGCCGGTGGTGGGGCCCGAGGGATGGGTCGATTTCTTGGATGATGTCGGCATCGACTGGACCGTACTCTACCCGACCCGTGCCTTGGCCTACGGCAACATGGTCTCCCTCGACTACGCGACGGCGGCCTGCCGCGCGTATAACGATTGGCTTTCCGAGACCTACCTGAAGTTCAACCCGCGCTTCAGGGGCATGGCCATCATTCCCATGCAGGACCCCGAGGAGGCGGTCAAGGAACTGACCCGCGCGGTGACCGAACTGGGGATGTTGGGTGCCATGATGCCGTCCAACGGCCTGCCCCAGCCGCTCGGCGCCAAGACCTACTGGCCGATCTACGAGGAAGCTGACAGATTGGGATGCTGCCTCGCCGTCCATGGCGGGTGCCATAACCGCTTCGGCCTGGACCACATGAACATGTATGTCCCGGTCCATGCCCTCGGCCATCCCTGGGGCCTTGCGCTCAATTGTGCCAACATCGTCTACAACGGCATCTTCGACCGCTTCCCCAAGGTGCGGATCGCGTTCCTCGAGGGCGGCGTCGCCTGGCTTCTGTTCATGTTGGAGCGGCTCCACGCCTCCCACGAGACCCACTTCCAATACATCCCGGAAGGGGAATTCGGCTTGCGGGAGGAGGACGACCCCGGCGAATACATCAAAAAGCTGATCGAGGACGGGCGCCTCTATCTGGGCATCGAGACCGAAGAATTGACCATGCCGTTCGCCATCAAGACCGTCGGTAACCGGCCGTTTTTCTATTCTTCGGATTTTCCCCACGAGGTCACCCACGAGAGCTGCAAACACGATATCGGCGAATTGATGGGAAGCAACGAGATCACCGCCGAGGATAAGGCGGCGTTGCTGTTCGAAAACGCCGAACGCTTCTACCAGTCGGCGACTTAAGCCAGGAAAACGCGGCGTCGGCTTGGCGGCGGCCCCGGCCGGCGCCGCGTCGGCTCCCGTTCCCGGATCACCGGAGGATCGACAGAAATGAGTGATTGCCGCGCCGCCGTCATCACGGCCCACAATCAGCCCCTCGAGATCCAAAGCGTCCCCATTCCCGATCTCGAACCCGGCGCCCTGCTGGTGCGCATGGAGGCATCCACGCTCTGCGGCACCGATGTCCACCGCTGGCACGGACCGCTGCCGCGCGGCGACAGCCTGCCGATCATCACCGGCCACGAGCCCTGTGGCCGGATCGAGGAGATCAACGGCGAGCGTACGGATATCCTGGGGAATCCGATTGCCCCGGGCGATCGCATCGTCTGGAGTTACGTCGCTTGCGGCTCTTGCTATTACTGCTCGGTCGCGCTCCAACCCTGCATCTGCCCCGGCCGTGCCTCCTGGGGCCACAACCGCGCCGACCAGCATCCGTATTTGCTCGGCAGCTGTGCGGAATACATGTATGTGCCGCCCGAGTGTCTCATCATCAAAGTGCCCGACGCGGTGTCCTCCCAATCGGCCGCGGCCTCGGCCTGCGCCTATCGCACGGTCATGCACGGCTTCGACAATCTGGGCGCGGTCAAGAGCCACGAGACGGTTCTGATCCAGGGCAGCGGGCCGCTCGGCAACTTCGCGGCGGCGGTGGCCAAGGACCATGGGGCCAATCAGGTCCTGGTCATCGGCGCCCCGGCGGCCAGGCTCGAGGTCTCCAAACGCATGGGGGCCGATGCCGTGCTCGACCTCGAGGAGGTTAGCGACCCCGCCGACCGCCGCGAATGGGTGCACGGCCTGACCGATGGGCGTGGCGCCGATGTCGTCATCCAGGTGGCCAATAATGCGGCCGTTCCCGAAGGCTTGACCCTGTTGCGCGAGGGCGGCCGCTTCCTCGATATCGGCGGCGGCAGCGACAAGGCCACGATCGCCGTGGAACGGATGCCCAAGGAAATGACCTATATGACGATTCGTTCGGCCGAACCGCGCCATTGGTTGCAAGCCATCGACTTCCTGGCATCGCGCAAGGACCGGTTCCCGTTCGAGGATATGATCTCCAAGAGCTACGCCTTGGAAGAAATCAATGACGCCATGGAGGCGATGGCCGGATACAAGGTGGTGAAGGCGGCGATTCATTTTGGCTGATGGCAAACGAAACCGCGGCCCCCTGTCCGATGGCCGGCGCCTTGGGCGCGCGGCCCTGGCGCGGCAACCGAAATGCGTCGTCTTGGCGGCGGCGCCGGAACAATGAGACAGGGTGGCGAAAACGTCATTAGGGGAATGGGTTTGTCGCGAACGACGAGGGCAGGGAGAAGAACCCGCGTCGCGAAGCCGTCCAAATTAGCGTGAGGCGAGGAATACACATGCAAACCGCGGTGGAGGCACAACCGGTCGCGGAGATCGACCGCAAGGACGGGCAAAAGGTCGCGATACGGCTGGAGAACCTGTCCAAGACCTACCCCGGAAACGCGCAAAAAGCCGTCGACGGCCTGTCCCTCGAGGTTGCCGACGGCGAGGTGTTCACGCTTTTGGGGCCGTCCGGTTGCGGCAAATCCACCACCCTGCGCATGGTCGCCGGCCTCGAGGAGCCCGACGAAGGATCGATCTATTTCGGCGGCAAGCCGATCGTCGACCCCGATCGGGGCATCGCCCTGCCGCCCGACAAACGCAACGTCGGCATGGTGTTCCAGTCCTACGCCATCTGGCCCCACATGACGGTGGAGGAAAACGTCGGATTTCCCCTCAAGGCGCGCAAGTTTCCCTCTCGGGAGATCGCGTCCCGGGTGGCCGAGGTGCTGGAACTGGTGGGCATGGAGGGGATGGAAAAGCGCCCCGGTCCGCTGTTGAGCGGCGGCCAACAGCAGCGGGTGGCCCTGGCGCGGGCGCTGGTGACGGAGCCTCGGATCCTTCTGCTGGACGAACCGTTCAGCAATCTCGATGCCAAGCTGCGCGAGCAGATGCGGCTCGAGGTCAAGCTTTTGCAGAAACGGCTCAACATCGCGGTGCTGTTCGTGACCCACGATCAGGTCGAGGCGCTAAGCCTGTCGGACCGCATCGCCCTGATGAGCGCCGGGGTGGTGCAGCAGCAGGGCAGCCCGCATCTGCTCTACGAGGAGCCCGCAAACGAGTTCGTGCGCGATTTCGTCGGCAAGACCCTTTTGTTCAAGGGCCGGGTCGAGACCGCCAATCCCGCGGGCCCGATGGCCATCAAGGTCGACGGCGCGCCCGACTGCGTCGTCTTCGGCCGCGGCTATGACCCCGCCGGGATGGGGGCCGGGACCAGCGTGTTCATCGGCGTCAGGCCGGAAGACGTCACCATCGTTCCCGCCGCCTCCGGTCCGCCGCCTTCGGGGATGCTGGGCGGCACCGTATCGGCCGCCCTGTTCATCGGCGATCGCATCGAATATCAGGTGGCGGTCGACGATCAACGTGTCATTATCATCTATGGTGACCGCCACGACCCGCTGGCCGATGGCGATCGGATATGGCTCAAGCTCCGGCCCGAGGGGCACACCGCGTGGCCTTCGGATAAGGCACAGGACGGCGATCAGGATGTCTGCTAGGTCATTGCAAGTTGAAAGAGAGAACGTCAAAGGGAGAGCGAATATGTTGAAGAGGTACCTACCGGGTGTCGCGCTGGCGGCGGCTTTATTGCTACCGATCACGCAAGGGCAGGCCCTTGCCGCCTCGGCGGAATGGGACAAGCTGGTCAAGGCGGCGCAGAAGGAAGGCAAGGTCGAGGTCATCCTCGGCGGCCAGATGCCCCGGAAGCTGCGCACCGCCATGCCGGCCTTCACCAAGAAATACGGCATCAAGGTCAACTATCAGACCGGGTCCAGCCGCAAGCATTCGGCGCGCATCCGGGCCGAACGCAAGACCGGCCGCTTCAGCGCCGACGTCTGGATCGGCGGCGCCAACACCGCCCTGTCCATTCTTCTGCCCAACAAGATGCTCGCGCCGTTGGATGAGCTTCTGATCGATCCCGAGGTCAAGGACCCAAAGAAATGGTACCAGGGCAAGCTGCACTTCACCGACCCCGAAGGCCGCTACATCTTCACCTGGGGCGCATCGCCGGCCTACGTCGTGGCCATCAACACCAAGCTGGTGAAGCCATCGGAGATACAATCCTATTGGGACCTGCTCGACCCAAAATGGAAGGGCAAGATCGTCGCCCGTTCGCCCGCCCGCCGCGGGGCGGCGGCCTCCAGCGTGCCGATGCTGCTCAATCCCAAGATCGGCAGGAAGTGGTTCGAACGCTGGGCCAACGACATGGATGTGACGATCGTCCGCGATTCGCGCCAGGCGGTGGAATGGCTGGCGCTTGGCCGTTATGCCATCGGCATGTTCGGGCTCGGCACGCCGGCGGAGGAAATGCAGCGCCAGGGCTTCCCGATCCTGCCCTACCTGCCCCATGTGCTGAAAGAGGGTGAGACCCTGTCGGCGTCGGCCGCCAATATCATGGCCGTCGACCGGCCGCCCAATCCCAACGCGCAGAAGCTGTTCATCAACTGGGCGCTGAGCAAGGAAACGCAGACGCTGTTCATCAAGACCGGCAAGACCTCGGATTCGCTGCGCATGGACGTGCCCGAGGACGCGGTGGCGCCGCAATACAGGATCAGGCTGGATCGGACCTACTACGTCGGGTTCTCCGATCCCCGCTTCATCAACGAACAAAGGAAGCATCTCAAGACCTTGCGCAGGATCATGAAGAAAGCGCGCAAGAAGAAGAATTAGCGATAGGGCGTTATTCAAGGGCGGAGAGGGGCAGCCACCCTCTCCGCCGATTTTCGGCTTGGGGCGGTTCGCTCGAGCGGCCTTGGGAAGGTAAAGGATTTTGGCGACCCTAGACGCGATACCGGCACCGGCAAGCAAAGGCGCGCGTCCCAGCAAGGGCCTCTTCATCATGGCCCTGCTGATCCTGTTTTTCGGCTTCTACATCATCTATCCCGTGGTGTTGATCTTCATCCAGAGCTTCAACATCGCCGGCATCATCGAAGGCACCTACGAGTTCAGCCTCAACAATTGGCGCGAGGCGTTTTCCGAACCGGACGTCTTCGAGAGCCTGCGCAACACCATCGTCGTCTTCGCCTCCTACACCGCCATCAGTTTTCCGCTCGCCGTGGTCATCTCCTGGGTTCTGGCACGCACCCCGATCCCCTTCTCCCGCGGCCTGGAGTTCATGTTCTGGGTCTCGTTCATGCTGCCGGCGCTGACCACGACCATCGGTTGGACCTTGTTGCTGGATCCGTTTTTCGGCTTCTTCAACGTTTGGCTCAAGGAGCTGCCCTTCATCACCGGGCCGGTCTTCAACATTTACAGCGTCGAAGGCATCGTCTTCGCCCACCTGATGGGCAACGCGCTGTCGCAGAAGGTGATGCTGCTCACCCCCGCCTTCCGCAACATGAACGCGACCCTGGAGGAAGCGGGGCGTGTTTCCGGGGCGGGCCGGCTGCGGACCATGATGCGCATCACCCTGCCGGTGATGGTCCCGCCCATGGTGGTGGTGTTCCTGCTCAACCTGGTGCGCATGTTCAACACCTTCGAGATCGAGCAGATCCTGGGAACGCCGATCCAGTTCTTCGTCTATTCGACCCAGCTTTACGATTACGTGCGCGAAGCGGAGCCGCCGGAATACGGCCAGGCGACGGCATTGGCCAGCCTCACCCTGATCATCATCCTGTGCATCATTCCGCTGCAGCGCTGGCTCCTGTCGCGGCGCATCTACACCACCGTGACCGGCGATTACAAGCCGGGCCTGGTGCATTTGGGCGCCTTCCAGCCCATCGCCTTCGCCCTGGTGCTTCTGATCGTGGCGCTGTTGACCGTCGTCCCGGTGCTGACGCTGCTGGGCGGCAGCTTCATGACCCGCGCCGGGTTTTTCCAGGCGAACCCGACCTACACCTTGGCCCATTGGCAGACGGTGCTGGTCGATCCCATCTTCTTCCGGGCGCTCAAGACCACCTTCATCCTGTCGATCTCCACCGCCATCATCTCGCCGCTCTTGTTTTCCATGGTCGCTTACGTCCTGGTGCGGCGGAACTGGCCCGGCAAGCTGATCCTCGATTCGATCTTTTGGGGCTCGGCCGGCATTCCCGGCATCCTCTCGGGCCTCGGCCTGCTCTGGGTGATCACGGCGACGCCGGGACTGAACTGGCTCTACGGCACCATCTGGATCCTGATCATCGTCGTCATCCTGCAGGGCAAGCTCACCAGCATCCAGATGTTCAAGAGCGTCTTCCTGCAGATGGGCGAAGACATGGAGGAAGCCGCGCGCATCGCCGGCGCCGGCTGGTTCTATACCTATTTCAAGATCTGGCTGCCCCTGATCGCGCCCACCTTGGTGCTGATGGGGATCCTCAACTTCGTCATCGCCGCCGGGTCGACGGGCAGCGTCGTCCTGCTGGCGAGCCGCGAAACCGTGACCTTGTCGTTGCTGGCGCTGGAATACATGACCACCTCGACCGGCTCGGCGCGGGAGGTGGCCGGGATCATCAGCCTTTTCATCGTCGCCATGACCGCCGGCCTCGCCCTGATCGCCCGCTGGGTCGGCTTCCAGGTGGGCGTCCGCGACCGCTAAGGCAGTCGCCGGTTCCTCGACCGCGCCTCGGCCCTCGCCGGGCTCACGCGCCCCTTGACCGCCGCGCGGTTAGCGCGAAAATGGCTGCAGAGGCAGATATGCCCGAAAGCCGTAGATTAGGGAGGAAGCATGACCCGGTATTCCATCAGCCAGCCCGTCAATGCCGTCGAGGCGCCGCGCCTGCTCACCGGCAAGGGGCGCTACACCGACGACGTCCAGCTGCCGCGCCAAGCCCATGCCGTTTTCCTGCGCTCGCCCCACGCGCACGCCGATATCACGCGCATCGACACCGCGGCGGCCGAGGCGATGGAGGGGGTGATCGCGGTGCTGACCGGCGCGGATTACGCCGCCGATGGGCTCGGCAACGTTCCCGGGACGGCGCCCCCCAAGCGGCGCGACGGGCAACCGGGCTACCGTCCGCCGCGTCCGGCGATTACCGCCGATCGCGTGCGCCATGTCGGGCAGATCATCGCCGTGGTCATCGCCGAGAGCGTCAACGCGGCCAAGGACGCGGTCGAGGCGATCGAGGTGGATTTCAAGCCGTTGCCGGTGCAGGTGGATCCGGTCGAGGGCGTCAAGCCGGAAACCCCGCGCCTGTGGGAGGAGTGCGAGAACAACGAGGCCTTCTATGTGCAGCGCGGGGATGCGGAGGCGACCGCGGCGGCGCTGGAAGAGGCGCCCCATGTCGTCAGCGATACCTTCGTCGTCAGCCGGGTCACCGCCAATGCCATGGAACCGCGCGCCGTCGTCGCCGAATACGACTCGGGGCGCGACCACTATACCGTCTATGCCTGCCAGCAGCGGCCCTTCGCCTGGCGCACGATGATGACCAAGCACATCTTCGAGATGCCGGAGAACCAGATGACCATGATCGCCGGCGACGTCGGCGGGTCCTTCGGCATGAAAGGCGGGCTCTATCCCGAGGTCCCGGTGGTCGCCTGGGCGGCGAAGAAGGTGGGCCGTCCCGTCAAGTGGAACTGCGAACGGTCCGAGGGGCACATCGCCGACGATCAGGCCCGCGACGTGGTGGTGAGGGCGGAACTGGGGTTCGACGACGACGGGAATTTCCTCGCCGTGCGCTACAAGGCGAACGCCAATGTCGGGGCCTTCCTGTCGATGAGCGGTTTCGGCACCCCCAACGGTATCGCCGGCGCGACCTGCGGCACCTATGCCATGCCCACGGTCTATGGCGAATCGTCCGCGGTCCTCACCAACACCTGCCCCATGGCCAACCTGCGCGGCCCTTCGGGCACGCCGGGCGCCTACGTGCTGGAGCGCCTGGTCGAGATGGCGGCACGGGAGATCGGCATGGACCCGACCGAGATTCGCCGCCGCAATTACATCCCCGCCGATGCCATGCCCTATAAGCTCCCCACCGGGGCGAGCTACGACTGCGGCGAGTTCGAGGCGGTGATGGACAAATGCCTGGCTCAGGCCGATTACGCCAATGTGGGCAAACGCCGGGCCGAGGCCGAGGCCCGCGGCAAGCTCTATGGCGTCGGCATGTCGTCCACCGTCGACCCGTCGGGCAGTCCGGCGCCCGAATCCATCGAGCTCCGCTTCGACCCCGGGGGCTCGGTGACGATCATGGCGGCCTCCACCGCGGGCGGGCAGAGCCACGCCACCATCTACACCCAGATCGTATCCGACATGCTCGGCATGGACGTGGAAAACATCCGCGTCGTCGAAGGGGACACCAGCAAGGTCTCCTGGGGCTCGGGCACCGGGGCGGCGCGCACCGCCACCATCTGCGGCTCCACGGTTTTCCTGGCCGCCGAAAAGACCCGCGAGAAGGGGCGCCGGCTTGCCGCCCATATCCTCGAAGCCGAGCTCGACGAGGTGGAGTTCGAGGACGGGAGCTACAGGGTGCCGGGGACCAACAAGGTGATCTCCTTCGGCGAGGTGGCCCAGGCCGCGTTCAAGCCGTCGATGGTGCCGCCGGGCGAGGAGATCGGCCTGTACGAGACCGCCACCTGGACCCCGGAGCGGGCCAACATCCCCAACACCTTTCATATCTGCGAGGTCGAGATCGAGCCGGAGACCGGCGTGACCGAAGTGGTGCGCTACAATGTCGTCTACGATGTCGGCGTCGAACTCAATCCCACCCATGTGCGCGGCCAGGCCCAGGGCGCCATCGCCATGGGGCTGGGCCAGGCGCTGATGGAAAAGATGGCCTATGATCCCGAAAGCGGGCAGGTTCTGACCGGTTCGTTCATGGACTACTGCATGCCGCGTGCCGACAACTTCTGCTCCATGGCGTTCGGCAGCCATCCGGTGCCGACCAAGACCAATCCCATCGGCGTCAAGGGAGCGGGAGAGGGCGGCACGGTCGGATCCCTGCCGGCGGTGATGAACGCGGTCAACGACGCGCTGGCGCCGCTCGGTGTCAGGAACCTGATGATGCCGGCGACGCCGGAACGCATCTGGCGGGCCATTCAGGAGGCCAAGGCGCAGCAGGCGGGCTGATCCAGCCGGGCGGGGCTTGCGCTAAAGGACGCATGGAGCGGACCGCAAACCGCGTCATGCGGGAGATCAAGTGACGACGACGGTCGAAGAGAGCATCCAGCTGAAACAGCGAACGGGGCAGGCGCCCGCGCCCGGGACCGACAACATTACCCGGTTCCGCGGCATGAACACGGTGTGGCGCATCCTGCGCATGGCGGCATGCTACCGGCTGCGCCTCCTCATTGGAGTGGTGTGCACCGTGATCGCCGCCAACTTCCAGCTCCTGATCCCGCAATTCCTGGGCGACGCGGTCGATCATGCCCAGAGCCTCCTGGCCACGAGCGGGGCCAGCCCCGAAGCGGCAAAGGCGGCCCTTGCCACGGCGGCCCTGATGCTGCTCGGCGCCGGCATGCTGCGCGGCGTGTTCACGATGATGCACAACTACCAGGGCGAGGCCATCGGCCAGTCGATCGGCTACGAATTGCGCCTCGCCTATTTCGAGAAGCTCCAACGCATGAGCTTCGCCTATCACGACAAGGTCCATTCCGGCGACCTGATGACCCGCGGCATGCTCGACATCGAGGGCATCAGACGGTTCGTCGACGGCGCCATGCTGCGAACCATCGTGCTGGTGATCCTGGTGAGTTACGGGGGCTACCATTTGATCAGCACCGACACGGCGCTGGGGCTGCTCGCGCTCGCCTTCGTGCCGGTGGTGGCGTGGCGGGCGACGGTTTCAAGCATCTGGCTCAGGCGCACCTGGCGGGCGCTGCAAGAACGCATGTCGGTGCTCACCCGGATCATGGAGGAAAACCTGGGCGGCATCCGCGTGGTCCGCGCCTTCGCCGCCCGTGCCTTCGAGATGGGGAAATTCGACGAGGCCTCCAGTTCCGCCATCGCCATTGCCATGCGCCGCATTCAGATCCGCTATTCCAATGCCGCCTTCATGACCTTTTCCTACTACGGGGCGATGGGGCTGGTGCTGTGGGTCGGGGGGCACAAGATCATCGACGGCGAGATCAGCGTCGGCACCCTGGCCGAGTTCCTCGCCTTCATGGCGATCCTGCAGCAGCCCGTGCGCCAGGTCGGCATGATCGTCAATTCCACCGCCCGGGCCTTCGTGTCCGGAGGGCGCGTCTTCAGCCTCCTCGACATGGAACCCATAGTCCAGGACGCGCCCGATGCCAAACCGCTCGAGCTCAGCGACGGCGTCATCCGTTTCGAGCATGTCGATTTTTCCTATGACGCGGGAGGCGCAAGGCCGGCGCTGAGCGACATCTGCTTCGAGGTGGGCCCCGGCAAGACGCTCGGTATCGTCGGCCCGCCCGGCAGCGGCAAGTCGACCATCGCCCATCTCATCCCGCGCTTTTACGATCCGACCGGCGGACGCATCACCATCGACGGCCAGGACATCCGCTCCGTGACCTTGGATTCCCTGCGCCAGGCGGTCGGCGTGGTGCACCAGGACACCTTCCTGTTTACCGCAAGCGTGGACAGCAATGTCGCCTACGGAGACCTCAGCGCCGACCGCGAACGCATCGTCAACGCCACCGAATCCGCCCAGTTGCACGACTATATCGCGCGCCTGCCGACGGGCTACGACACGCTCGTCGGTGAACGCGGCCTGACCCTGTCCGGCGGGCAGCGGCAACGGCTCTCCATCGCCCGTTCGATCCTGCTTACCCCCGCCATCATCGTGTTTGACGATTCCACCGCTTCCATCGATGCGGCAACGGAACAGCGCATTCATGCCGCCCTCAAGCAGGTGACCCGCGACCGGGCGACGATCATCATCTCCCATAGGCTGAGCTCGTTCATGCATGCCGACGAGATCCTGTTCATCGAAGACGGCCGCATCGTCGAGCGTGGGCGCCACGACGAGCTGTTGGCTCTGGGCGGGAAATACAAGGCGCTTTACGACCTGCAGTCCGAATTCGGTCGCGATCTCGCGGGCCCGGCCGGGGCGCCGGCGACCCAGGGCGTCTGAGGGAGGGCGGGGATAAGATGGCGATCATGCCCCATACGCTTGCGGTGCCGTCCAATACCCCCGGCGGCGGGCCCGAAGGCGGGCTCAGCGATGAAATGGACGAGCGCATCTTCGGCGCCGCCTTCGACGGCCGCATCATCCAGCGTTTCGCGACCTATCTCTGGCCCTACCGGGCGCGGCTGGCGGTCGCGTTCGCGGCCGTCCTCACCTTTACCCTGACCCAGCTTGCGATCCCCCTGGTGATCAAGGAAGCCATCGACCGGGCGCTGGTCGCGGGCGCCTTCGATGCCGACCTGCTCGATCTCATCGCCCTCACCTTCCTGGGCGTCATCGCCCTCAATCTGATCGCCATGTTCATCCAGGAGATCATCGTCGGCAGGACGGCGGAACGCATCCTGTTCGACCTGCGCCGGGCGATGTACGTGCATCTGCAGCGGCTTTCGATGTCGTTCATGGACAAGACCGAGGTCGGCCGCCTGATGGCGCGCCTGCAGAGCGATGTCGGCGCCCTGCAGGAATTCCTCGACACCACGGTGACGGCGATCGGCGACATCATCCTGCTGGCCGGCATCGTTGCGGTGCTGGTATCGCTCGACGTCGAACTGGGGCTGCTGACGCTGTCGGTGGTTCTGGCGCTGTTGGTGGTGCGCATGTTCTGGCTGCCCCTTGCCAAGAAGGCCTTCATGCGGGCGCGCCAGACCAGTTCCATCGTCAACGGGGCGCTCGCCGAAAACATCAACGGCGTGCGCACGGTCCAGGAGATGTTGCGCGAGCACGTCAATTTCGAGCGCTTCGAGGTCAAGGCGCGGGACAATCTGCGCTCCCATCTTCGCGCCGCCAAGTTTTCCCAGGTGATGATCCCCATCGTCGATACGCTCACCGGCGCCGGCATGGCCATCGTCGTCGTGGTCGGCGGCAACATGGTGCTCGCCGGCACCCTCGAGCTCGGCGTCATGGTCGCCTTCATCCTCTACGTGCAGCGCTTCTTCGACCCGATCCGTTCGCTCACCATCCAATACAGCGTCATGCAGCGCGCCATGGCCTCGGGCCAGCGCATCTTCGAGGTGATGGACGTTCCCATCGAGATCAAGGACAAACCAAACGCGCTTGCGCCCGACGATATCGACGGCTCCATCGCGCTCGAAAACGTGACCTTCGGCTATATCGAGGGTCAGCCCGTACTGCACGACATCAGCTTCCGGGTCGCGCCGGGGGAGACCGTCGCCCTGGTCGGGCCGACGGGCTCGGGCAAGACCTCGATCACCTCGCTGATCCACCGCTTTTACGACGTCTGGGAGGGCGCGGTGCGGGTCGGCGGCTTCGATGTCCGCGACCTCACCCAGGAGACGCTCGGCAGGCATGTCGGCATGGTGCTGCAGGAGCCCTTCCTGTTCACCGGCACCATCTTCGAGAACATCAAATACTGCACCGAGAACGCCACCCTCAACGACGTCATCGCCGCGGCCAAGGCGGTCGATGCGCACGATTTCATTGAGGCCCTGCCCCAGGGATACGACACCATGCTCGAGCAGCGCGGCGGCAACCTGTCCCTGGGCCAGCGCCAGCTGCTCTCCTTCGCCCGCGCCATCGTCGCCGACACCAAGATCCTGCTGCTCGACGAGGCCACGGCCTCCATCGACAGCTATACCGAGCGCCAGATCCAGCTGGCGTTGAAGCGGCTCATGGAGGGCCGCACGGCGCTGGTGATCGCCCATCGCCTCGCCACCATCCGGGGCGCGGACCGCATCATCGTCCTCAACCAGGGCCGCATCGTCGAGACCGGCACCCACGGCCAGCTGCTGGAACGGCGCGGCCTCTATCACCGGCTCTATTCCATGAACTACGCCTCCTTCGACGACATCCCCGAGGACCTGATCAGAGAGGCGGCGAAGGACGTATCCTCGACCTAGGCCGCGCGTATTTGGCGCGCCATGACCCCGGATTTCCCCTTTGATGGCGATTTGACGCTTTCTTGGCCGCGCGCCGCACGGCCGCGAGACGGCGGCTCCCTAGCCTGCGAAAGGCCGCAACAGGCCAAACGCGCGAAAGAGGGGAGCCGGGCCAATGGTTCGACAGACAACGTCCATGGGAGCGCCGTCGCGACGCGCCGGGCGGCGCAAGCGGGTGCTGATCGTCAATGCCTTCCTCGACGAATACCGTCGCACCCGGGGCAGCCCCTTCCGGGTCCCCCGGGCCATGGGTCCGCCCCAGCTCGCCGGCGCCTTCGCCCGCGATATGTGGGACATCCGCCTTTACAACGAGCAATACAGCGGCCTGCTCGCGGATACCAAGCTGCTGGGCTGGGCCGACATGCTGGTGCTGACCGGGCTGACATCCGCCTTCGACCGCATGATGCAACTCACCGCCTATGCGCGGACCCTTAACGAGAAGGTGGTGGTGGCGGCGGGCGGCCCCGCCATCCGCGCCATACCGAAGCGTTCCGCACGCGTTTTCGACTACGCCTGCAGCGGCGACGTGGAGGAGCTTCAGGAGGTGGTGCGCGAGGCCTTCGGCGCCCCCTATGCCGCCCGGCACATGGAACCGCGCTTCGACCTCGCCTATGGCGGCGGCATGTTCGGCTACGTGGAAAGCAGCCGCAACTGCAACTTTCGCTGCAGCTTCTGCTCGCTGACGGGGGAAGGCGCGGCCTACAGGACATACGATCTCGCGGCGGTGGAGAGGCAGATCGCCGCGGCGGGGAAGACGCAGCTCTGTTTCATCGACAACAACTTCTACGGCAACGACCGCGATGCGTTCCTGGCCAAGGTCGAGATGTGCCGGGAGCTCTACCGGGCGGGCAAGATCCGTGGCTGGTCGTGCCTGGTGACCGGCGATTTCTTCGCCCGGCCCGAGAATCTCGAGCTCGTGGCGGCGGCCGGGTGCAAGGCGCTGTTCAGCGGCATAGAGTCCTTCGACGCCGAGACGCTCAAGTCCTACAACAAGAGACAGAACGTGATCGTTCCGCAGGTGGACATGATCAGGAGCTGCCTCGAGGCCGGCATCGTCTTCACCTACGGCGTCATGTTGGATCCAACCACCCGGCACCTCGACGAGCTGCGCGCCGAGATCGAGTTCATCCTGAACACGCCGGAGATCACCCTGCCGGCCTATTTCACCCTGGCGATCCCGTTGCTGGGAACGCCCTATTTCCACCAGTGCCTCGAGGCCGGCGCCTTCTTCCCCAACACGCGGCTGCGCAACCTCGACGGCGTGACCCTCACCATGCGTCCTCTCGATCCCTTGGACCAGGTGATGGAATTCGTCCGCGCGCTGCCCTCGATCCGCGGCTATCGGCGGGCCGCCCTGCGCCACTCCATCGGCTTTCTGCGTCGCTATCGCGGCGTGTTGGAGCCGCTGCAACTCTATGCCTCGGCGCTCACCGCGGTCTTGATCTCGACCGAGTTCTTTGCCTCTTCGCCGGGCCGCATCCAGCGGGGGCGTCCCAAGCAAACCTATTACGGGCCGAGCGAGCCCCTTGACCCCTGCTATACGCCGATGATCCGGCTCCCCGCCCGCTACGCCGATCATTTCCGCCCCACCCTGGTGACCGACGCGGCGGGCGCCCTGCACCCCGACCTGATCGAGGACCTCGGCGGGCCCACGGGGACCCCCTAGGGGCTCAAGCTTGCGGGTTGCCGCGCGCGGGCCCGGAGGACCGCTGATGGTCCCCCGGCGCCGGCGGCCATATGGCTAGACCCGCTGCACGGAACCGCTTTCGGCGATGGGCCGGTCCTCTTTGTTGACCTCGATCTCGCTCTTGTCGAGGAACTCCCGGAGCTTCGGTGACTGGGCGATGATCGCCATCAAGAGCCGATCGAGCGCCCGCAGGGCCATCGGCAGGCCGGGGCGGGGGATGTCGACGATAAGGACCACCCGCGGCGTATCGCCGTGGTTCCAGGCTTCGTGCTCGCACAGATCGTCGAACAGCAGGCCTTGGCCCTCTTTTACGCGATTATCTGTATCACCCACCCGAAGGACGCCAAGACCTTGTCCCCTGTCGTCCAGCGGGACGATCAAGCCCAGGTGATAGCGCAACAGCCCGCCATAGGGGCCGCGGTGGGCGAGGACGTGTTTCTTGGGATCGAGGATCGAGAACCCCGCGTTGACGACTTCCGGGAGGGCACGGATGAGGCGCGCCGTCTTGGGGCAAAGCGCCTGGTTGGCCGCGTGGTCCTGCCCGAACGCCCTGAGCGAGACGTATTTCCATGCGATCTTGTCGTGATCGGAAAGATCCTCTTGCCGGTCGACGATATCGTGCAGCTTGGGCACCCGATCGAGGCAGCCGAGAAAGACCGCCGCTTCCTCGCGGATATCCATCCAGTCCGTTTCGAGCATCTTTGCCCCGGGAAAATAGGTTTCGGTATCGAGTACCGGCGGTGTGTCGATCCACAGGTCGTAAATCGCACGGGATCCGCCGATGACCATATCCATCATCCTGCCCATCGCTTCCTCCTTTGTATCCGTCTCCGCCACGGGCCGGCGCCGAAGGGCCGCCCATTGCAATGGGGAAACCTTGACAGAGGGCGATCAACGCACTGTCAGCCAGCCGTGAAGGGCGCCATCAAATGGACGTCAAACAGGGTTCTCAGGTGGGATGCCCGCGAGATCCAAGTTCCGGGAAAGGGAGAATAGCCGCGGGTGCGCTGGCCGGGCGTCGTGCCCGCGCGGGCCGATCAGTCGGGAAGGCCCACGTCCCTGAGGGCCTTCAAATCGCGTGCCGTGTCGCCGGGGTCTTCATAGGCGGGCGTGTTCAGCCAGTTTTTGGACGAGAACCGCGGATAGACCCGCATGATCTCCTGGGCCACGGCGCGGCCTTGGATCATCGCACCCATCTGGCTATAGGCGACGGCAAGCTCGACCATCGGCATGATCGATTTTGGGGCGCCCTCGGTGGCCTTGGTCAGCAGCTCCACGGCGACGCCCGGGCGCCCCGCCAACCTGTGGGACCGCGCCAACAGCCACGTATACCAGCGCGGCGGGTAGGGCCTGAGGCGGATCGCCCGCTCGGTCAGGTTGCGGGCCTTGCGGGGCTCACCGGTATAGGTGAGGGTAAGGGCATAGAGGGCGGCGGAATCGGCATCGTTATATTCCAGTTCCACCGCCCGTTCCCCCATCTTTCGCGCCAGGTCGAATTGGCCGGCAAACAGGGCGACGCTGCCCAGCAGGGCGTAGGTGGCCGCGCGCTGGTTGTCCAGCGAAAGGGATTTCTTGGCGTATTCCGCGGATTTTTTCAGGGCTCCGGCACGATCGCGCCCCCACCCGAAGCGGGCCTCGATCAGATAGGTCCAGGCAAGGCCGGTCCAGGCGCCGGCATATTTGGGATCGGCGTTGATCGCCGCCCGGTAGTTCCTGCGCGCCCGCGTGTTGTCGACCAGGGTCAGCTTGCGCAGGTGCTTCTGCCCTTCCGATGCGTGCAGCCAGGCTTGGAACACCTTGGTTCCGTGATCCTGGCTGATCCGCTCCTCCTCGCCTTCGGTCAACCGCACGCGAAGGGCGGTCACGACGTTGAGGGTGACTTCCCCCTGCAGTGTGAAAAAATCCGTGGTTTTCTTTTCATAAGTGCCGATGGGGACCGTCTTTTCCCCTTCCGCCGTATCGATCAAAGCGACGCGAACGGCGACGGAATCGCCGAACTTGGTGACGCTGCCTTCAAGGAGGTAGCGTACCCCGAGCTGTTGGGCAATGACCGGCGCCGGGGGTGGATTTTTCTCGTAAATCTGGGCCGAACTGCGGGATTTCACCTCCATGTTGGAGGTTTTAGAGAGGGTCGTCGAGATCGCGTCGGAAAACGCCGCCGCGTAGGCATCGGCGTCGCCATCGCCGTGGCCGCGGAAGGGCAGAACGACGATCGACGGCGGCGTGCCCTCGATCTCGGTCTTGATGGTGATGATCGAACTGCTCAGCCAGGGCGGCGCAAGGGCGGGAACGCGCCAGAATATGACTCCGATGACGACCACGCCGATCACGGCGATGGTCAGGGCGCCGCCGAAAGTCCAGATCGGAATCCTCAACGCCGCCATCAGCCGCTCGCCCCGGCTTCTCCGGCCTACCGCGGCCGGCTGGGCCTGGACCGGCTCCGGCGCCGCCTCCGGGCCTCGGCGCTGCGCCGACGCCTCAGAGGGGGCGGCAGCGGCGGCCGGTGGCCGGGCCCTTGGCGGCGGGGGCGTCTGCGGCTGGGCCTGAACCGGCCCATCGGGCGCCTCGGAAGCGCCGCCGCCACTCTGTGCCAGGGCATTGAAGGTTTCCTGGGTTTCCGCTTCGGGCTCGACGCCCAACTCCTGCTGCAGGTTGTCGGCGAACCCGCGATAGGTCTGCAGGGCGAGATTGCGCCGACCGGAGGCGGCATAAAGGCCCATGATCGCCCGCAAGGCGACCTCGTTGAAGGGGTCCTTGCGCAGGATCCTCTGACCCGCCGCGAGGGCGGAGTCGATATCGCCGGCGCGTTCGTGGGCCCGCATCAAGCGGGTCAGTGCGTCGACAAGAAGGTCGGAAAATCTCAGTCGTTCATCGCGGATCCAGTCGGCGAATTCCTCCGAATCGAGATCGAGACCCTCGAGCAATTCCCCGGACATCGTATCCGCCGCTTCTTCCAGTGCGTCTACCGTGCCGTCCTCGACCAACCGGTTGAAGCGCCACAGGTCGACCTCCAGCAGGTCGCCGTCGAGGCGGATCCACTCCCGTTCCGACAGAACAAGCTGATGCTCTTGGTCTCCCAGCGCCTTGCGTAGGCTCCAAAGGCAGGTGCGCAGGTTGTCCAGGGTGGTGTTGTCGGCCTTGTCGCCCCAAAGCAGGCCGATCAGATTGCGCCGGCTTTCCTTGAGATCCGGCGCCAGGGCCAGATAGGCAAGGAGCACCCGCTCCCTGCGGCCGGCGATACTTACGGGCTCGCCGTCTGGGCTTTCCAGGCGCATTTCCCCGACAAGTCGCAAAGACCATCGCGGTTCTTGGGACGAGGATCGCGCATCGGATGCACTGATCATACCGGCTTCGTCCTCCCGAGCAAAAACAACGGCCGTCAGCGATGCGAACTATTTGTTTTTAAAAGAATAGCAAATTATTTGCCCGATTTGACGCTTATTTGACGCGGCCATCCACACCCGATTAACGGCGGCCATTACAGCCGGCGCCTAACCTCGACGCTGTAGTCATTGCTTTGGCATGAGGTGTGGGCCGATGGCGACCGATAGGAGAACTCTGGAAGGGGCCGATACGGGACCGGCGTCGACGGCGGCGCGGGGCGGGCGGCCTGACGATACCGGCACGGCCGGGAGGCAGGTTCTGCCTCGGCCCGATCAGCCCTTCGCCCGGCTGGCGTTCGTGGGTGACCTGATGTTGGGCCGCGGCGTCGATGCCGTGACCGGGGAGCGGTCGACACGGGATTTCTGGGGCGATGTCGCGCCGGTGTTGCGAGACGTCGACACGGTCATCGGAAACTTGGAATGCCCGATAACCGACACCGCCCAGCGCTGGCGGCGTTCCCTAAAATCCTTCCGCTTTCGCGCCCGCCCCGCCGCCGTGGATATTCTCAAGGCGGGGAACATCGGCGCGCTCTGCCTCGCCAACAACCACATCCTCGACTGCGAGGTCCAGGGCCTGGTCGATACCATGGGGCATCTCGACAGCGCTGGGATCGCTCATGCGGGGGCGGGCAAGAACCTCCGCGATGCCGCGCGCCCGGCCCTGTTCAGATCGGGCCAGGCGACGGTCGGGATGGTCGCCCTGACCAATACGATGCCGAGATTTGCCGCCGGTCCCCGTGCCGCGGGCACGTATTTCTTCAGGATCGGCGCCGATGACCTCGCCTTGGGGGCGCTGCGTGAACTCGAGCAGGAGCTGCGTCGGGCGGGGGCCGATATCACGGTGGCGAGCGTTCATTGGGGGCCCAACCTCAGACCCTGGCCACCTGCGCGCTACCGCAGGTTCGCCCGTGCCGCGATCGATCTCGGTTTCGACGTCTTCCACGGTCACTCCGCGCATATCCTGCAAGGTATAGAGTTTCGTCGCGGCGGGCTGATCCTTTACGACACCGGCGACTGCCTTGACGATTACTGGGTCTTTCCCGGAATCCGAATCGATCGTTCGGCGGTGTTCGTCGTCGAATTCGGCGCCCATGGCGTGCGCGGGCTCAGGATCGTGCCGCTTCTCCTGAGCCGAACCAGGACCCGCCGCGCGCGCGGGTCCGAGGCCAGGGCGATCATCAGGAGGCTTCTCAAGCTTTCGGGACCCCTCGCCGCGGCCGAGCCGGAGCCGGCGGCGGCGCTCGATTTTTCGCTGTCGCCCGCCGTCACCGGCTGCCGCGGGGTCGGCCGGTGGATTCCGGAGGCGGGGCGATGACCGCCACCTTCGGCAAACGCCGGGCGCGGCTCCACGCCATGACCCGCTTCCACATTCCTATCCCCGACATGGGCGGTCAGGCGTCGTCTGGGCCCGCCCCCGGGAATGGGACCGCGACCTCCGGCCCCGGCGGAGACCGGTTTTCCCTGGGCCTGTGGGCGGTGGTGGGATGCCAATTCACCGGGGCGTTCAACGACCATTTCTTCAAGATGATGGCGTCGCTGATCGCCATCGAGGTCGGGCGTGGCGGCGGCGGGGGCAGTGCCTTCCTGTCCCTGAGCGGTATCGTCTACGTGCTGCCCTTCCTGCTGTTCTCGGGGTTCGCCGGGGCCCTTGCCGATCGCTTCGAGAAGCGCACGGTGATGATTTTTGCCAAAGGGTCGGAGGCCTTGATCGCCGCTTTGGCGCTTTACGCTCTGCTCATCGGCGACATCGCCCTCATTCTTGCCGTCTTGTTTTTGTTCGCCGCCCAGTCGGCGTTCTTCAGTCCCCCGAAATACGGCATCCTCCCGGATATCGTCGCGCCGCGGGCGTTGCCGCGGGCCAATGGGCTGATCGAGTTCAGCCGCTATGTGGCGATCATCGGCGGGACCGCGATTGCCGGTGTGCTGTCCTCCTTTTGGGGGCGGAATTCGCTTGGTCTCGGCCTGCTCATCGTTGCCGTCGCGCTGCTCGGATGGATCTGGAGCCTGGCGATACCGGCCCTCGGCGCCAGGCCGCCCAGCAGTGTCCAACCGGGCGATCGCGCTTCGCGCAGGCGGGTGGGGATCAGGCTCGTCCTCCGGCATCCGAAGCTGCGCCTCTTGGTCAGCCTGACCACCGGCCTCGACTTCGCCATGACGCTGGTGTCCCTGGTGGTGCTGCTGATGGCCAAGCGGACCATGGCGCTGGGCGATCTCGAAAGCGGGTTGCTCATCGCCCTGGCCGGGATCGGCATTGCCGCGGGCGCGATGTTGGCCGGCCTGTTGTCGCGCGGGCGTGCGGAACTGGGGTTCCTGCCGCTGGGTGCGGCGGGGGTGAGCGCCGCGCTGATCATCTTGTCGGGGTCGACGCGGTCCTACCCTTTGGCCGCCTTCGCGCTGACGGCGATGGGCGCGTCCACCGGTTTCCTTGTGGTGCCGCTTTACACGGCCCTGCAGAAGACGGCCCCGGCCGGAGAGCGCGGCCGGGTCATCGGCGCCAACAATTTCTTCAACATGGGGGGCGTCCTGGTCGGGTCCGCCCTGCTCTGGGTCCTCCATGACGGGTTCGGCCTGTCACCTCAGGCCATCCTTCTGACGGTGGCGCTGGGGGTCCTGATCCCGGCGGTATCGGCACTTGGCCGTTCGGCACGGCTTCGTGCCCGTGTCTCGCTTCTGATGGCGGTGGCCTGGGAGAGCATCCACCGAATTCTACTGTTTGGCTTGGCCTGGGTGCGCCACGTCTCTGGCGACCTCGCGACCTGGCCGATAACGAGGAGGAACCGATAATGCTGGCACGTGTCTTTTTGTGGCTGACCCAGGGCTCCGGCGCGCGGCGCCGGTGGCTGTTTCGCAACCTGTTCGAGCTGATCGCGCGCCTCAGCGGCAATGAGAGGGGCTGGACCTTCATGAACTACGGGTACGCCGCCTTCGGGGGCCCCGACCCTCGACCCGACCTGACCCCCGAGGAGGAGGTTCAGGAGGTGTGTTGCGCGCTCTACGACCGCGTCGCCAGTGCCGTCCCTATTGCCGACAAAGACGTCGTCGAGGTCAGTTGCGGGCGCGGTGGCGGCGCCGCTTATGTCGCGCGGCACTTGCGGCCGCGCAGCATGACCGGGATCGATATCGCCCATGCGGCGATCGACTTCTGCCGTAACGTCCATGTGCTGGGCAACCTTCGCTTCGTACAGGGCGACGCCGAGAGCCTTCCGCTGTTCGATGAAAGCTGTGATGCGGTGGTCAATGTCGAAGCCTCGTTTTGCTACGGCGATTTCGGTCGATTCCTCGATGAAGTCCACCGTGTTCTGCGCCCCGGCGGCCATTTCCTGTTCGCCGATCTGCGCTTCGAGGACGAACTGCCCGAGTGGTTCGCCGCCCTCGAGGGCTCCGGCCTGCGCTTGATCGAGCAAGAGGACATCTCGGACAATGTGATCCGGGCCCTCGATCTCGATGGCCTGAGGCGCGAGCGGGAGCTGCGCCGCACCGCGCCGTGGCTGCTCCGCGGTCCGATGCGCACCTTTAGCGGCACCCCCGGCTCCCGCATCCCGGTGCGGCTGGCGACCGGGGCCATGCGCTACTACCGCTTCGTCCTGGAGAAACCGGCGTCCGTCGAGGCCGCAGGCGAAAAGTCCGATCTCTCCGACCAGGAGGCCGAGCTACGCCTTGCCTTGGCGTGACGGCGGGTGCGCGGGGTGGGCCCCCGGCGGGATGCCGGGGGCTCACTCCGTCTCCGAGGCTTCCTCTGCCACAAGTGACCCGGTCATTGCCGTATCGGCGGTGAATGCCACCCGCTGGATGGTCACCTGTCCGCCGGCCTTGTAGAACTGCAAGCGTCGCAGGGCGCCGTCGCTCCCGAACCAAACCTCGGCTTCCATATCCCCCCTCACCACGTGTTTCGCGGCCGGCGCCGTTGGGTTCTCTGTCGCCGGCTCATCGTCCGTTTCCCGGTGCGTGCGGATCGCAAGAAGGCTGCCACTGGTCGGTTCGATCACGGTCGGCACCGCCAACACCGGCGGGCTCCACGGGTTGGTCAGGGCGATCGGACCCGGCAGCAAGGCCGCTCCCTTGGGGCCGGTCACCAGGATCCCCCGGGGCAATGACCGCGCGGTAATGGTGGTGGTCACGCCGTCTTCGCGGCTTTCGCCGTCGAAGGCAATCATGCGTCCGTCCCGCCAGATTTCCCTGCCGCGGGTGCGCAGCCTGAGAACGGTCATGAACAGGAACCTGATCTCGACCCGGGCATCGAGGGTTACGACCGTGTCATGTCCCCGCCGTGACAGTTGGATGGACTGTGTTCCGATGGTTCCGAACAGGCTGTGGCGGACCGTATAGAGATAGGTTCCGGTTTTCGGTCCGTCGGCTTGCGCTGTGCCCGCGAGGACCAGGCCCAGCGCCGTAACGGCGGGCGCAAGGCGGGCGCCGAGGCGAGGGCGGCGCGATCGCCCTATGGCCCGCGGCATATCAAGTTCCAACGTCATCATGACCCCCTTCGGGGCGGCGCCCCGGTTATCGATATCTGGGGGTCAGGCTACGGGAGCGCCGTCACGTCATCGTCAGGGCCCCGGCCCCGGTACAATGGGGGAATAGTCAAACTTTCATCAAAGTTGCGGGGGGCCAAGCCCGCCGGCGGCGGTTGGCGATGGCCTAAACCTTGTAGGACGGATCCAGGCGGTCGGCCAGGCGCAGGTAGGCCTTCCAGTCCAAAGAGCCCATGGGCCGCCCGACCGTGCGCTCCTGGAACTTGGCGTAGCTCTCGCGGCAGATGTCCTCCGGCACGTGCTGGATCTCGGCGCCGGTCGCCATCAGGTCGACCTGTATCTGGCAGGCCTCGATCAGCCGCTCCATATTGACGAAGGTCTCGGCGATGGTGCGCCCGATGCTGAGCAGGCCGTGGTTCTTCATGATGACGCAAAGGTTTTCCCCGAGTTGGGTGGCGATGCGTTCGCCCTCGTCGGGCTCGTCCGCCGGTCCCTCGAACTCGTGATAGCCGATTAGCCCATAGAGGTTGAGGATGTCCTGGGAGACATATATCAATCCCTGCTTCATGGCCGACACCACGACGCCCACCCGTGGATGCAGGTGGAAGGAACAGTGGCGGTCGGGATGGGCCTTCAACAGCGCGCCATGGAAGTTGAGGCCGGCGGGACCTGGCTTATAAGGGGAATCGGTATGGACGTTGCCCTCGAAGTCGACCTTGAGGAAGTCCGAAGCCGTGATCTCGTCCCAGCGCAGCCCCACGGGGTTCATCAGGAACGTCTCGGGCTCGTCTGGGACCCTCGCCGTCAGGTGGTTGCGGATGGTTTCGTTCCACCCGAAGTGCTGGGCGATCCGGCAGCCGGCGGCCAAGGCCACGCGGGTCTCCCATTCGGCGTCGCTGACGGCACCGCGCAGGGAATTGTGGGGGCGGTCGTCTACCTGTGTGTCGGCCATGCTGTCCTCCCTTTGGCGACCTTGCTTTTCCTGACCATAGCGTGTCCGGTCGCCCGCGTCATCCACCCCAAGGCAGCGCCATCGCCGGGGCTCAGCGCTTCCCGGCGGCGGCGGCGAGGATGGCGACGATGGCATCGAAGTCGCTACGCGCCGATCCGTCCTCCTTGGTCTGCCGTCCCAGTTCGGTGCCCTCGGCCAGGCGGCAAAGGGCGGCGAATCCTTCGAAGGTCCTTGGATCGAGCCCGGTTGCCGCGACGGTGGCGGCGATCTCGTCCATCTCGGTGGCCCAGCGATAGGCATCGGGCCCGAAATTGGGCGCCCGGCGCTCGGCCGCCCGGAGCTGCGCGTTGTCGCCGAGGTCCTCGCGCAATTCGTTGTCCACCCCCATCGCCTTGGCCGCGGCGAAGGCCTCCAGCGTCAGCAGCACGACGCCCTTGGACACGGCGGCGCCGCAGATCTTGAGCCCCGACGCCTGGCCCGCCCGGGTGCCGATGGCGCGGATATCGAGGCCGTACGCGTTGAGGGCCTCGACCTCTTCGGCGCCGGGTCCGGACACATAGATGCGCGGCTGCGGCCGGTCACCGACCGGCGCGCCGCCGCGGATCGCCGCATCGACGCAGCGAATCCCGGCATCGTCCAGGATCTGCGCGATCTCGGCCGCCGTCGCCGGGGCGATGGCGTTGCAGTCGACATAGAGGAATTCGGCGGGCGCCGCCTTGACGGCGTCGGCGATGCGCCGGGCCATCTCGACGGCGTTTCCGGGCGGCAGCACCGAGAGCAGCATGTCGGCCTCGGCGATCAGCGCCGCATCGGAGCCCACATCCTCGATGCCGGCGCGCGCGGCGCGGGCGCGGGTATCGGGCCCTCGGCCCTCGAGATTGGTGATCACGCGCAACCCCTGAGCCGCAAGGTGGCCGCCCAGGGCGTGGCCCATGTGGCCGGGCGCCATGATGGCGATGGTCTCAACCGGCATGGATTCCTCCCTCGTATGGGCGCGTGGCCTCGGGATTACGGGTGCGAGCGAAATTCCGGCCGCCTGGCCGCCCAGAAGCTTAGCATCACCAGCAGGATACCGCCCACGGCGCCGACGATATAGAAACTGTTGGCAATTCCCACCACTTCGGCAAGGGCGCCGGCGCCGAGCGGCACCAGGGCCTGGCCGCCGCGGTTGAAGGCGACGCGCAGCGCCGTCACCCGCCCCTGGAGGCTCACGGGCACGTTCTGCGCCAGCATGGTGATCATCATCGGCAGGTTGAGGCCCTGGCCGACGCCCCGGATCGAGATCGCCATCATCAGCAGGACATAGACGCTGCCCAAGGCCGGCACGATGGCGGTGCCCAGGATCGTCATGCCGATGGTGACGATCAGCAGCCAGTGATGGGCGACGCGGCTGGCGATCCTGCCGGTCGAAATTGCGGCGATGGCGGAGGCGACATTGGCGGTGCTCATCAAGCCGCCGATGAGCGTGCCGGAGAGGCCGATCTCCTTGTCCAACCAGATTACGTAGAACGAGCTATGGATGCCGGAACCGGCCTGGCGCAGCACCGTCAGCATCATCACCAGGGCGACCGCGGGGATCAGCAGCAGCTTGAGCGAATCGACGAAGCCCGGTCCTTTATCCGGGCGCGGCCGTGGCGGGGGCTTTGACTCTTCCGGCTCGGGCACGGGATTTTCGTCCTGCCGTGCCGCTTCCGGTTCGGTTTGCCGGGGGACGAAAAACGTTCCACCGGTCCCCAGCGCGATCCACAGCGCAAGGAGGCTAAAACCGCCGAAGGGGCCCCAGATATCCCAGGCCGGGCCTATCAAGATGGGTCCCACGATGCCGCCGATCCGCGCCGTGAAAACCATGCGCCCGGCATAGGTGGGCTGGCCGCCGAGACGGTGGCTCACCAGGGCCTGGATGCCGACCCAGGTGTTGCCTTCGGTATAGCCGGCGGCGATCTGCACCGCGATCAGCGCCGCGATGAACAGCCAGACCGGGGCGCCGGGGGCGATGGTTCCCCATTGCTGGCCGAAGAGGCCGGGAACGAAGGGGTAGGCCATTGCCGTCATCACCGCCAGGCAGCCGAAGGCGATGGTCGCGTTGCGGCTGCCGAAGCGGTCGACCAACGCGCCGCTGTTGACGGACAGCAGCACCGTCAGGATCTGCCTCGAGGAAAGGATAAAGGCGATGAGAAACGGCAGCTCGACGCTGATCAGCCCGGCGACGAAAAGGGCGGCGCACATGGTCGCCAGCGTCTGCAGCGGCCCGAAAAAGAACGCCGACAGATAGATCGGCCCCTGGATGCGCCAGGAGATGGGTTCGCCCCGGTCGGTCACGAGCGCCGTCCTATCCCGCCGCCGGCCGGCGGCGGGCGTGTCTCAAACGATGGCCCAATCAGGAGCCCTGGCCCGCGAAACCGGCCGTCACCCAGGGGTCGTCCCCCGTGGGCGGCTGGTAAAGGTGTTCCTCCATCCGCGACTGCGCGCCCTCCTTGGACAGGGTCGCCTCGTATTCCTGGCGGATGAACGGGTCTTCCTCGTCATAGGGAATGGCGTTGCCGCCGTCGCGCAGATCGATGGCGCCGAGGTCCTTTTCCTCCCCTCCGGGCAGGCCAGGCTTGCGGCCGCGCGCGTTGTTGGGGCCGAACCAGGCGGTCAGCCTCAGGGGTTCTTTGGAAATGCCGAAATGCTGATGGAACCAGTCGCCGCTCATGGGTGCCGCGCTGACCATCCCGACGGGCTCGTAATCGACCCGGACGACCTTGTCGGAAACGCCCGATTCCCAGGGCCTCGGCCCGAGTTCCGATGGCCAGGTATAGGTGTAGCCCTTGCCCTTGACGCAGATCAGGACCGCGGCCGAGCCGTGTTTGTGGCCCTTGGAGTAGCGGCCCGTTTCGTGCTGCCCGATCCAGAGGTAGAAGCGGTTCGACACCATGTGGGGTTCGATCCGCCGGTAACCCGGGGAGCGCCGGTTATCCAGCGGCAGCTCGCAATTCATGATGTCGGGAAGCATGTTGGTCTCGCGCATGGCGAGCCCGCGCACCGGGTCGGGGGCAAGGTCCTCGCTGGGCTTGAAGTAATCGGGGCTGCCGTCGTAGCGCTCGGCGAAGGTGTGGTCGCAATCGAAGATGAATTTGCGGCTGTCGAACAGGTTCATGACATTGGGCGCCGACGTGCCCGCCAGCAGCAGGGCGGGCGAGGAGGCGGCATTGATGATGCGGTGATAGGCGTTGAGCGGGATCGCGAAGAGCGAGCCCTTCTGCCATTCGAAGACCTGCTTCTCGCCGCCCTCCTGCCAGACCTCGGTGGTGCCGCGGCCCTCGACCACCAGGAACTGTTCTTCGTACATGTGGCGTTCGACATTGAGCGCCCCTGCCCCCGGCACCTCCACGACGTAGGACCCCCACAGACCTTCGGTGCCGTAAAGCTGGATGAAGGCGCCCTTGCCGCCCATCCGCTTCCACGGCTTGAGGGCGAGGTTCTGGACCTTGTGCACACCGAAATCCCGATAGACGGGGACGCCTTCCTCGTCCATGAAATTGTCGTAGGGCATGGGCGGCCGTTTGAAGGTGCCGAGGCCCGCCTTCTTGGACGTGTCGGTGATGTCGTGCCAATGGCTTCGATTCGGTGCGTCGTGGGGCATGGTTCCTCCAGGTTTTTAAAGGGCCGGGTCGTCACGGCCCGGACTGTGGCACTCCCGGCGCCGGATCGCGCACCGGGGGCCAGCCAATTGTTTAATTTAGCCGAAGCCGGGGCGGGACGGAAAGCGCTTCGGCCAGGCACCGGCGGCCGCGGCGCGGCACGCAAAGTTGCGGGATTAAGCGGCCTCCAAAGGGGTTTGCAGCACCGTCCCTTCGACCACGATGCCCCGGGTCGCGGCCTCGACCTCGGCATCCAGCGGCCTGGCGCCGCCGGTATCGAGCCACAGGCGGAAGAGGTGCCGGGCGCGCTCCGGCTCGGGCCAGTCCTCGTAGGCCGAGCGCGCATGCAGGGTGACGTGGTTGTGGACATAGGAAATGTCGCCGGGCTCGAAATCGATCTCCAAGGCCAGTTCGGCGGAAATCGCCTGATACATTGCCACCGCTTCGGCCTGGGCCGGCGTCAGCTTGGGCACGCCCGGCAGATCCTGGGCGCGCTTGATGGTGCTGGAGGCCCCGCGGGCCGAGAAATACCCGTCCTTGACGCTGACCACCGGCTTGCGGCTCCAGGGCCGGGTCTGGCCCGGCGCCAGTTCGCCTCTGAGCGTGTGATAGAAGCGGAAGGACAGTTCGTTGGCGAGATCGGGACGGCGCTTGAGCATCTCGTTGTAGGTGGTGACGGAGCTGCAGATGCGGTGCCGCCCCCCGGATTTCGCCGTATGCAGGCAGCACAGCGAGAGGACGTCGCAGCCGTCGGCGTGGAAGGTGAGCTCCGAGGGCGAGTTGTAGCCGCGGCCGGTGGGGCTGTTGATGTCGCCGCCGATGTTCTTGACGTGGCCGAGAAGGTGCCCCTTGCCGTTCTGGGAGACGGCGCGGCCGATATGGGTGCCGATCCCCCAGAAGGCGCAGGCGGTTTGGAAACGGCTGCGGTCGGCCACCGGCAAGCCCTTGATGAAGGCGAAGCCGCGCCCGTCGATGAGCTCCTCGCGGATTTCCGCCAGGGCTGGGGCCAGGACCGGCAGGGGAAAGTCGTCGCGGGTCACGTTTTTCAGATCCATACCGCGCGCCTCGATCGAGGCGACGGCGTCGAAGATGTCGGCGATCTCGGCATCGTTGAGGCGGTAGGCCCAGACCTCGGTCCCGCTGAGCTCTTCAGGGTACCAGGCGGCCGGGTCGACCACCGGTTTCATCAGTTCCGCCGGTTCGCGATGGCGCGACCCCGGCCTCCAGGGATTTTCACTCATCCGTTCCCTCCTGGGCGGTGTATTGGCGATGGTGTTTATGCCGCCCCTGGCGATTTTTTGCGAGTCTAGCGCCTGAGGCACGGCGGTTCCAGCACTGCCGCGGATACCGCCATCGCCTGGCGGGCTCGTGCAGTTGTGTCTGGGATGCGCGCGAAAAAACGCGTGATACCCCTTTCGGGGGTGGGCCCGGGCCCGTCATCCTTGCAAATCCGGGCAGGACACGGAATATTTTGGGTGTCGGGCCGCGATCGAGGCTCGGCACCGAAGAGAGCAGCGCCGCGTTGACAGGCCGGCGTCAAGTTGCCGACCAGGGAAGTGAACCAAGCGAAGGGAGGCCGACATGGTCCAATGCAAGGGCGTCGCCCATTTTTCCATCCCGGTTTCGGATCTCGACAGAAGCACCAAGTTCTATAGCGACGTGGTCGGCCTCAAGCTGATCACCACAGACGGCACCAGGCATTCCTTCATGGATGCCGGGGGAACGTGCATCCTGCTGTGTGCCGAAAACGAACCGATCAATGCCGATGGGCGCAAGGACTTGGTCCACCATGCCTTCATGGTGAGCGACGAGGAACTGGCCGAGGCCAAGGCCCATTTGGAGGCCCACGGCGCGGAGATCCTTTACGAGGAAGACCGTGAGGGCGGCACCGTCAACGGGCCGCGCATCTATTTCCGCGATCCCGACGGGACCCGGCTCGAGTTCATCAAGCTGACGAGCTACGACACCGCCCCGCGCTAAGCGGCGGGACCGCGCCCGGCTTTCACCCGCGGGCCGAACGGTTTAGTCTGCGATCCCACCCGGCGCCGTGGGGATAATCGTGCGCCGGACATCGATCAGGAGGAACGCCCTCATGGAACGCATCAAGTTCGGGCCCACCGACCTCATGGTTTCGCCCATCGGCCTCGGCTGTATGAGCATGTCGGGATGTTACGGCGCCCAGGACGATGCCGAATGCATCGCCACCATCCACCGGGCGCTGGACCTGGGCATCAATCTGCTGGACACCTCGTCCAATTACGGCGAGGGCCACAACCACAGACTCATCGGCGAAGCCATAAAGGGGCGGCGCGACGAGGTGGTCATCCACTCGAAGCTCGGCTCCATCCGCCCCGACGGCGTCAATGTGGTGAGCGGCACGCCCGAGCATGTGCGCAATTCCTGCGAAAGCGGGCTCAAGAACCTCGGCATCGATTGCATGGACGTGATCTGCATCTCCCGGGTCGATCCCGTGGTGCCGATCGAGGACACCGTCGGCGCCATGGCGGATCTGGTGGCCGAGGGCAAGACGCGGCATATCGGCATCTCCAAGGAGGCGACGGCCGAGATCATCGACCGCGCCTGGGCGGTGCACCCGATTGCCGATATCCAGGACGAATACTCCCTGTTCGTGCGCGATCCGGAGAAGGAGCTGCTCGACGCCTGTCGCAAACACGGCATGGCGTTCATGGCCTTCGCGCCGTTGGGACGCGGCATCCTCGGCGGGCTGTTCCACGGGCTTGCCGAGATGCCCGAAGACGACCGCAGGCGGTCGGATCCGCGCTACAAGCCCGGCAATATGGAGCATAACCTCGCCATGGTGGCCAAGTTGGAGCAAATGGCCGCGGAGAAGGGCGTCGCCGTCGCCACCCTGGCGCTGGCCTGGCTCCTGCACCGGGACGCCACGGTGATTCCCATCCCGTCCTCCAAGAGCCGCGATCACCTGGAGGAAAACGCCGCCGCCGCTGATCTCGAATTGTCGTTGGAGGATCTCGTGCGGCTGGAGGGGATCTGTCCGCCCGGGGCCGTCGCCGCCTGACGCGCTCAGCGGCTCGGCCGCGCCGTGACGCGGGTGCCGTCGCTGATCCGGGCGCTCGGGTGCAGCAGGATACGGTCGCCGGCCTCAAGGCCGCCCGTGATCTCCGCCCATTGGGTGTTGATATGCCCGACCGTGATCGCCGTCCGCCGGGCGCGGCCCCCAACCACCTTGAACAGCACCCAGTCCTCGCCGCTCCGGAACAGGGCGGAGAGCGGCACCTTGAGGACATCATCGCCGCGCCAGCGCACGATCCTGGCGATGACCCGGTAGCCATGGCCGAGCCGCTTCCAAATCTCGGGCGGGTCGGTGAAATCGATGATCACGTTGACGCGCTGCTCCTCGATGCCGAGCGCCGAGGTCTTGGTGAAACCGAAGGGTTCGACCCGCCGCACACGGCCGTTGAGGCTCTTGTCGCCGCCCCAGCCGTCGATCAGCACGGCATCGCCCGGCGACACCAGGACCGCCTCGGTGGACAGCAGGTCGGTAACGATCTCCAGTTCCGCGGGGTTGCCGATCTCGACCAGGGGCGCGCCCGCCTCGATCACGGCCTCGCTCTCGCGATAGATGCGGAGGATGGTGCCGCTTACCGGTGCGCGCACCTCGAAGCAGCACAACGCCTTGGGCGGGGCCGCTGTGCCCGGGTCGGGCGCCAACAGCGCCGCGCGCGCGGTTTGCAGTTGAAACTCGCGGACGCGGACGGCGGCGCGCGCCTCGGCGAGATTGGCGCGCGTGGTCCGCGCTTCCATGCGCGCGCGGTCCAAGGCGCTGTCGGAGACATTGCCGCGCTTGTTGAGCTCCACCGCCCTTTTCAACTCGGCCCGCGCGAATTCACGTGCCGCCTCGGCGCGCACGACCTGCGCCTTGGCGAGGTCGAGCGCCGCCTCGGCCGCGCGCACCGCGGCCTCGAGCTCGGAATGGGTGCGCACGTCGTGAAACGCCGGTGCGGTGGGCTGGATGGATGCGACCACGGTCGTGCCGGCGACGACGGTATCGCCAACGTCGCCCTCGAACCGGGCAACGCGACCGGCAAGCGGCGCGGAGATGGTATAGGCCTCCTTGACCCGCGTTTCGCCCTCATCCTCGATGGTGACGAGCATCGGCCCGCGCACCGCGGACCCCATGGTCACGGGCACCGGTTTGGGCCAAAACGCATAAGCCAACGCCGCCGCCAGCGCTGCGGTGACGACCACGGGTACGGCCCATCTCTTTCCGTCGAACGCCATCGCTTATTCCCTGGTTTTCAACACCGCGATCAGGTCGAGCCCCGCCACCCGCCGGAGCACGATCCAGGAGGATATCGTGGCTGCGGCCAGCACCACCAAGACAGAGTAGCCGTATGTGGAAGAGGCAACAACGAAGGGGATGCGGTAAAGCTTGGTGTCGAACAGCGAGACGAAGAGTGCGGCGAGCCCATAGCCGATGAGGCAGCCCACGGGGAGGGCGATCACCGTCAGGGCCGCCAGTTCGCCGGCCAGGATGATGCCGACTTCCCGTTGGGTGAACCCCAGGACGCGCAGGCTGGCGAGCTCGCGCCCGCGTTCCGAGAGCGATATGCGGGCGCTGTTGTAGATGACGCCGATGGCGATCAGTGCGGCGAAGGTGACGTAGAAGAACACCATGGTGTTGAGGTGTTCGTCGATCATCTGATCGAACGTCTCGAAGGCCGACTGGCGGACCGTGAGACCGAGCAGGGCGGGGGTTTCCTTGAGTTGGGAAAAGAGCGCGGCTTCGGCAAGGGCGTCGCGTTTGAGGTGCATCCCGGAAACCAGGTCCCCTTCCCCCATCAGGCGGTTCAGCGCCCGGCGCTCCATATAGGCGGCGGCGCCGATATATTGCTGAACCACCCGCAGGATGGGGATTTCCCTCACCGGCCGCCGGCCCTCGAGGGCGGCGACGATGACGCGATCGCCCTCGCCCGCGCGCAGGAGTTCGGCCAGCTTGTTGGAAATCACGAGGCCTTCCGGCGGCAGGATGACGGGACGACGTTCCTTGTCCACCAACAGGCTCAGGTCCGCATCCGATTGTAGGCCCTGAATCGCCACCCGCTCCTCGAACCGGCCATGCCGCATACGCGTCGGCACGATGCGAAAGGGCTCCGCCATCATCACGCCGGGCAGGTCGTCCAGATTGTGGCGGATGCCGTCGGTGCGATGTTCGACGAAGGTCACGCTCATGTCCTGGCGCTCGGTTTCGAAGAAATGAGCGTCCATCATCTCGTTCACCGCGTCGATGAAGAACAATGTGGAGATGAGGATGGCAACGGACAGGGCGATGCCGGTGACGGTGAGGGACGAGCGCAACGGCCAACGGACGATATGCCTCAAGATCATACGGCCGGTGGCGGGAAAGGCGCGGGCAAGGCCCCAGCGCTCGAACAAATTGCTCTGATAGGCGCTCGGCGGCGCCGGCACCATGGCGACGGCGGGGGGAATGGCGACGGCGCGCCGCACGGCGGCAAGGGTCCCCAAACCGGCGGCCCCGAATCCGACCAGGCCGCCGATCGCCAAGGTCGCGGGATCGATGGCGAAATACAGGAAGGGGAAGCGGAAGAACCCGGCATAAAGCTCGGTCATGGCATGGCCCATCCAGATGCCCGCAGCCCAGCCCAACGCGACGCCAAGCGCCGCGATGATCATGACGAATTTCATGTAATGCCAACCGACCTCGCCATTGGAATAGCCGAACGCCTTGAGCAGACCGATCTGTTCCCGCTCGGTCTCGATCACCCGGGACACCACGATATTGAACAGGAAGGCGGCAACGGCGAGGAAGATCGGCGGAATGATTGTCGCCAGATGACCGAGCTGGTCCATCTCGCTGGCGACAAAGGCATCGGAGTCCTGGTCTTCACGGCCGATGGCCCCGGTCCCCCCATAGCGGTCGAGAAGGCGGTCGATGCCGGCGATGACTTCGGCCTCGTCGCCGTCATGGGAGAGCTTCGCGATCACATTGTTGAAGGCGCCCTTGAGATCGTAAGCGGCTTCCAAGGTATCCCGGTCCATCCAGATCACGCCGAAATGGCGGTCATCGGGCACGATCTCTCCCGGCCCGATGGCGTAGACGAATTCCGGCGACAGCACGATCCCGACGATGCGAAGCGCGCGACGGCGTTCATTCAGATTGCCATGGAGGATGTCGCCCAAATTCAAGCCATGGGCATCGGCGAAGGCCTCGTTGACCAGCACCTCGTCACCCCGCCCGCGAACGAGGTCGCGGCCGCGGCGTATCACAACATCGTTGAGAACCGCCGGGGATCCGACGATTCTCGAAACCACGCGGCCGCGGGCGGGCTCCTCGGCGCCGGTGACGTCGATGATGATGTCGTGGACGATGCGCCCTTCCACCTTGGCCACGCCCGGCAGCTTCTCGATCGCCCCCAGCAGGTGTCGGGGCGCCCTTTTCGCCTGGGCGAAGACATCGGCGAACCGGTAGCGCTCGTAATAGGCGGTCCGGGTCTCCTGGAGAGAGCCCTGGGCACCCAAGGCCATGACCAAGGTGGCGATGCCGCCGGAGATGACGGCGGCGATGGCCAGGGCCTGGCCGCGGATGTGCCAGAGGTCGCGGACCAGTTTCTTGTTGAGTGGCGTCATCGTTCTACCAACTGATGCTCCTGGCCGGCGCCGGTTCGGCGTTGACCTCGACGCTGGCGATATTGCCGTCGGCGAAATGGATCACGCGGTCGGCCATGGCGGCGATCGGCGCGTTGTGGGTTATCACCGCGGTGGTGGTTCCGAGCTCCCGGTTGACACCCTCGATGGTCTCCAGCACGCCAACGCCGGTGGTGCTGTCCAGCGCCCCCGTGGGCTCGTCGCAGAGCAGCACCTGGGGCCGCTTGGCGATGGCGCGGGCGACGGCGACCCGCTGCTGTTCGCCACCGGACAATTGCGCGGGAAAGTGGTTCATGCGTTGGGCGAGACCGACCAGGGCCAGGGCGTCGGCGGCGGGCAGGGAATCGCGCGCAATATCGGTGACAAGCTCGACGTTCTCCGCCGCCGTCAGGCTGGGGATCAGGTTGTAGAACTGAAAGACGAAGCCGACATGCTCGCGGCGGTAGGCGGTGAGCGCGGCATCGTCGAAAGCGGTCAATTCCCGGCCTTCGAAAAAAACCTCGCCCGAGGTGGGCCGGTCGAGGCCGCCGAGGATGTTGAGAAAGGTGGACTTGCCGCTGCCCGACGGCCCCAACAGCACCACAAGTTCGCCCTTGTGGAACTCGATATTGACGCCGCGCAGGGCCCAGACGTCGTCACCTTCGGACGGGTAGACCTTGGTCAGGTCCACCGTGCGAAACGTCGGCGCGGCGGATGCCGCCCCGTTGTCCTTGCCGTCATCCATGAGCCGATGCCATCCGGTCCTTGCGTCCAGCCAGTCTAGCCCCCGCCGGCCGACAAGCCCAGTGCCGGCACAGGCGTCAAAGGCGCCGTGCGGGTCTTCCTTTGGCCGCGCAAATGGAATACCGTTGTCCATCAGCCGGGCGATGGGCCCCGCCCAGGATAATCCGGGGCGGGGCAACCGCGAAGGAGGACAAGATGGCGAAGATCAGGCATATCGTTTTCAACACCACCGATGTCGAACGGCTGGCGCAGTTTTATGTCGACGTTTTCGATATGAAGATCGTCCATCGCTCCCATAAGGGCGGCATCTCGCTGACCGACGGCTACATGAACCTCTCGATCCATACCAACAAGGCCGACGGCAAGCCCAGCGGCTTCAACCATTTCGGATTCGAGGTCGAGGACAATGAGGAGATCGCCCAGCGCTTCGAGAGGTTCGGCTACACGCCGCCCGGGAAGAGGCCCGATGACCGGCACTATGCCGAATACCGGGCGATCGATCCCGATGGCAACAATTTCGACATTTCCGAAAACGGTTACGAGACCATCCGCCCGGACCAGGTGATCGAGACCAAGGAGCCGACCGAGGCCTGAGCTGGCCGGCGTCGGCTGCCTTTTGCTCAGCCTTCGGCGAGATACCTGAGCGCCGCGTCGACGCCGCCCGACTGATGGGGAACGTCGGAGAGGCCAAGGCCCATCTCGACGCCCGCGAGCGCCCCCGCCAGGGTCAGGTCGTTGAGGTCACCGAGGTGCCCGATGCGGAACACCTTGCCCGCCAGCTTGCCGAGCCCGGCGCCGAGGGAGAGGTCGAAACGCTCCAGGATGATGCCGCGCAGGGCGTCGGCATCGCAGCCGTCGGGCACCATTATCGCGGTCAAGGCGCTGGAATACATATCCGGATCCAGGCAGGCGTTCTCCAGACCCCAGGCCGCGACCGCGCGCCGTGTCGCCTCGGCCAAACGATCGTGCCGGGCAAAGACGTTTTCCAGACCCTCCTCCTCGAACATCTTGAGCGCCTCGTCGAGGGCGTAGAACAGGTTGGTCGCCGGGGTGTAGGGGAAAAAGCCGTTCTCGTTCATCCTGAGCATCGCCCCCCAGTCCCAATAGGCCCGCGGCAGGGCGGCGGTCTCGTGGGCGGCAAGGGCCTTGTCGCTGATGGCGTTGAAGCCGAGGCCCGCGGGCAGCATCAGGCCCTTCTGCGATGACGCCACGGTGACGTCCACGCCCCATTCGTCGTGGCGGAAATCCATGGACCCCAGCGCCGAGACCGCGTCCACCATCAGCAACGCCGGATGCCCGGCGGCGTCCATGGCCTGGCGGATGCGCGCCAGCGGCGAGGTGATGCCGTTGGAGGTTTCGTTGTGGACCACGCAGACGGCCTTGATCTCATGGCCCTTGTCGGCGGCGAGCTTGCCTTCGACGACGTCCGGGTCGACCCCGTGGCGCCAGTCGCCGGGGACGAAATCGACGTCGAGGCCGAAATTGCGCGCAACCTCGCACCACAGGACCGCGAACTGGCCGACCTCGAACATCAGCACCTTGTCGCCCGGCGACAGCGTGTTGACCAGCGCCGCCTCCCAACAGCCGGTTCCCGACGACGGGTAGATGACCACGCGCCCCTTGGTCTTGAATATCGGCTTCAGGCCATTGAGCACGCGAAGCCCGAGTTCGGCGAATTCCGGGCCGCGATGATCGATATTGGTGCGGTCCATGGCCCGGAGAACGCGGTCGGGAACATTGGTCGGCCCCGGAATGTGTAGGAAATGTCGGCCTCTTCTGACGCTCATCTGTTGTTCCTGGCTGGTGGTGTGAAACGGAGTGAAACGCGGCGCGGATTATGTCGGCGGGAGAGCGGGCACGCAACCCCCGCGGCGCCCCGAACCCGTGCTATCATGCCGCCCGATCATCCCCGTGATGGTCCCGATCAGGGTCGCAACAGGGAGGGGCGTCCATGGCGACGAAAAGCAAAACGCGGCGCGGATCGAAGCTGCGGGGTGCAGAGAAGAAAGAGGCCTTCTTCCGCAAGGTGGAGAAGGGAATCGAGATCTTCGGCTTCGCCCGGCCTCAGGACCTCGCCGATGGCGAGCGCGGCAACGTGCGGCTCTGCGACGGCGAGATCCTGCGCGGGACGGTGCAGATCCTGCCCGTCGGCTTCTCCAACACATTGCATTACCACCCCGCAGCCGAAGGATTCTGGATGGTGCTCTCCGGCTTGGTGCGCTTCTACGGCGACGACGGACATTTCCTCGGCGAGTTCGGCCCCATGCAGGGGGTGCTGATCCCGCGCAACGGGCGCTACTGGTTCCACCAATGCGGCGACGAAGAGGCCCACCTGCTGCAAGTCAGGGGCAGCGCCAATGACGGGTCGCGCAATCGCGTCGATCTCGACGAGGTGCACGCACTTTACGGCAAGAAGCGGATGTATGGCGTCTCCAAAACCGAAGATTAAGTCACCGCACGAGGGGATGGGTCCCGGAAATGCGCGACGGTTTTTCCGTCCCCTGGGCCGGAGGGGACTGCCGAAAAACCCATCCTGGGGCCCCTTGTCCCGCGCGGCGGGGGGGACGGCGACACGGTTTGACTCGCCCTGCGGCCGGGCCTAGGCTGGCGCTGATGCCGCGCGCTTCGCCGCCATCCGATGCCTCCGGATTGGGGGCGAAGGCGCGATTCGGGGAGAATGGGAGAGGAGAGGAGCGATGTTGACGAGCCACACCATTGTCGCGGATGGCCCGCGCTCGGAATTCGCGGAGCGTCTCACGGAAGAGCTCAACCAAATGGTCCGCGGGCAGTTCGAAACCCCGGAATTCAAGCTGCTGTGGGAAACGCCGTTGACCCTGGATCGCGCCAAGTTCTATTCGCTGCAGATGATCTTTTACGGCGCCAACCGGCGCGATTGCTGGGCCCATGTTCAGGCCCGCGCCCCTTATGACGTCAAGCAGGCGATCTGGCAGCACGAACAGGACGAGCTGATCCACGATCCCCGCGGCGGCGCCGATCACGTCACCTTGATGAGCCGCGAAGCGCTGGCCATCGGGGTGACCGAAGAAGAGCTCGCCTCCGCTCAGACGACGCCGCTCATCCGCGCCAGCCTATACGCCTTTTCCCACCTCGCCACCAACCTCCATTGGCTCGGCGCCCTGACGGCGTCCCATTTCCTGGAGCGGCGCAACAATTCGGCGCTGATCGAGGGTGGCGGGGCGAGCTACCGCTGGCGCGACCGCCTGGTCAACGAGCTCGGCATCGACCGGGACGCCTTGAAGTCGACCAGCGTCCACGTCGATGCCGACGAGGATCATTCGGACATGATCGAGGACGCCATCATGCGCCACGTCATCGACGAAGACTCCTACAAGGCGGCGCTCGAGGGTGCCCGTGAGTGCGCCCAGATCGACCGCGCCTACCGCGGGGCCATGGCCCACGGCATGCGCGCCATCGAAACATAGGCCCATCGAAAAACGGGCCCGCCGAAAATCAGGCCCCTCAAAATTCAGGCCCGCCGAAAATCAGGGAGGAACCCATGCCCGACGATTACAAAGTCGAAACCCGCGTTCTCATCGACCCTTATCTCGATTGGTGCGCGGCCCAGCCCGTTCCCATCGTCGAGGGCTACGGCGTCGATCTGCTCGACACCGAGACCAAGCCATGGCCGCGCTTCGGCATGGACGGCGCGATCATCCATCTCAAGGCACGGGCCGATTTCACCACCCTGTTCCTGCACCGGCTGCAACCGGGCGCCTCCTCGGCGCCGATCCGCCACATGTACGAACAGCTGGTTTATGTGCTCGAGGGCCACGGTTCGACCAAGATCAGCGGCCCCGGGGGCCGCGACATCACGTTCGAGTGGGGGCCGAAGAGCATGTTCGCCCTGCCGCTCAACGCCACCTACCAGATCTTCAACGGCTCCGGCCGCGAACCGGCGATCTTCGCCGTCTCCAATTTCCTGCCCCTGGTCATGAACCTCTTCATCAACGAGGATTTCGTTTTCCATTGCGACCACGATTTCCCCGAACGTTTGGGCCCGGAAGGCTATTACGAAGGGGAAGGCCAGAAACTGCCCCAGCCCCGGGGCCCGGGTTTGTGGGAAACCAACTTCGTGCCCGACGTGGCGGGTTTCAAGCTCGACGCCAACGCCGAACGGGGGCCCGGCTCGTCGTCGATCCAGTTCATCCTCGGCAACGGCGTGATGAAGGCCCATACCTCGGCCATGCCCGTCGGCACCTACAAGAAGGCCCACCGCCACGGGCCCGATTTCTTCATCTTCAACGTCACCGGCAGCGGCTATTCGCTGATGTGGAACGACGGGGAGACCGATTGGGTGCGCATCGACTGGCGCCACGGCGTCGTCTTCGCGCCGCCGGAGATGATGTACCACCAGCATTTCAACACCGGGCCCGACCCCGCCCGCTACCTCGCCATGAACCTCGGCAACCGGCGCCATCCCTTCACCAACGAGCGCAAGAAGCAGGCCAAGGCCATCGGCGTCGACGTCAAGGACGGCGGGCGGCAGATCGAATACGAGGACCAGGACCCGCGCATCCACCGTCTCTATCTCGACGAGCTGGCCAAGCACGGCGCGCCCTGCCTGATGAGCGAGTTCATGGACGAGCGCATCCTCCTCGATCGCATGGCCGAGACCGTCTGAATCCGCACCTTGAGGCGGGGGTCACGGTCGCGCAGATGAGCGTCGCGTCATCCCCCTGCCGGCTCGCCGTGTTCCTGTCGCGCAAGACGCCGCGGGCGGTGGTCCTGCGCCGGGGGC